>DASXUI010000551.1:0-18409 GCA_036504955.1 Armatimonadota bacterium | reverse complement strand
TCTCGGTGATCTGGAGAAGGCGATAGTACGGTCGGTCCGCGCTCAGCTTCGACGGTCGCTCATGGCTCGGACCCACTACAGCCGGTCGCTGTTTGCTCCTTCTTGAGCTCAAACCTGCTTATGTTAACGCCTATGGGGTGATACCCACGGCTGACGTAGAGGCGCCCCTTCAGGGCTCACTGCGGTCTGTGTTCCCACCAGCGCGCGGCTCCGCCTGGGTTGAGCCCCGGAGGGGCGACTCTGTGTCAGCCGTAGATACCATCTACGGCGCCGTCTGGCGCGTGGTCGCGGGTGTCCACTGGCTTCTCTCTCACCGAGGCCTTGTTCACCTCTTCACCTCTTCACCTCTTCACCTCTTCACCTCTTCACCCCCTCAGTCCCTTCACTCCCAGCGCAGGGCATCGATGGGGTTCTGGCGGGCGGCTCTCAGGGCGGGGACGACACCGAAGACCACGCCGACTGTGAGGCAGACGCCGAAGGCAAGGACGATGGCGCGGAGGGTGATCACCGGGTGGATGGGCGTTCGGGCGGCAGCAATCTGGCAGAGGGCGACGGCCAGCAGCACTCCCGCCAGTCCGCCAGCGAAACAGAGCACCAGAGCCTCCGTCAGGAACTGCTGGAAGACGTCGCTCTTCTTCGCGCCCATGGCCTTGCGGAGGCCAATTTCCCGCGTTCGTTCCGTTACCGTCACCAACATGATGTTCATCACGCCCATGCCCGCCACCACGAGGGAGATGGCGCTGATGCCGGCTAGCAGCGCCGTCACGATGGAGGAGACGCGGAAGACGGCGCCTAGAAGCTGTTCCTGGGTCAGCAGCCCGAAGTCCTCGCGCTCGTAGTGGTTCGCCATTAGGGTCCGGCGAACCGAGCCCAGCACCAACTCGGGTGCGATTCGATTGTCGAGCTTTAGGAAGATGCGGTGGATCTGGATGTCGGGGAAGGCTCCCCGGGCGGCCTCCAGCGGGGTGTAGATGACACTGGAGAAGAACATGCTACTGCTAGCCAGCAGGGAGGGCGGGTCTGGTGCCAGAACGCCGATCACCCGGTACGCTACGCCGCGCACCTTGATGGTTCGGCCCAGCGCCGGATCACTGCCGAAGATGGTGACCCGCGGCTCGTGGGCCAGGACGCAGACCCTCTGTCGCTCCTCGTTCGGCCCGAAGTAGCGCCCCTCCGAGAGCTTCACGGAACGGATAGCCGTGACACGGGACGTGCAGCCGACGATCACGGACGAGTACCCCCGGTGCCCCACTTCCGCGGTTCCGGAGATGATCATCAGCGGCACCGATTCCAGCACGCCGCGTACCCGGCTTAGGCTTCGGGCGTCGTCCTCCGTGAGGGTGGTGATGGCCGCCAGCGCCGCCAGGTTGGGCATCCCATTGGGCTCCAGCTTGCCGGGCACCACGACCACCAGGTTGGTGCCGATGCGGTCCAGTTCTCCGCTGATGTCGCTCTGCACGCCCTGGCCTAGGGCGATCAGCAGCACCACGGAGCCCACGCCCAGGGTGATCCCCAGGGCGGTAAGGGCCGTCCGCAGGAGGCTCCCCCGCAGAGAGCGCAGCGCGAGCAATAGGTTGCGACGCAGTTGTGCCATGGACCTCCCAGTACGTCCTGTGCGCGATGCGGGGCCCATCACCCCCTGCCAGTGTAACCTCGGATCGGAGAGATGGGTGCCTTATCCACGCGTAGCTGCCCAGTCGCATGATAGGGCCCGATCGCTGGCCCATCGCCGCTGGCGCGGATGTCCCGCCCCCCAACCCGGCCGGTGGCCGAGCAGTCCCCAAGCCCCGGGACCGCCGCCTGTGCGAATCCTGGTCTCCGAGTGGCGCCCAAGGCAGTTGGGGCGCAGGCGTCTCGCCTGGGCGTTGTAACGGGCACCCAGGCTGGCAATAGTAGGCAAGCGTTCGAGTGCGCACCTTCCGGGTCGCTAAGTCGCCCGGGCGATCCGGCGGTAGGCATGGGCAATCGGCCGAGCCGGTCCTGAGCCAACCCCCGGCCCGCTGACGCCTGCCATCCCTACCTCCAGACCGCGCCCAAGGCAGTTGGGGCACAGACGTCTCGTCTGCGCGGCCAAGCGGCGGGCCGAACCAGGCGCCTGCAGAAGGGGCCATCTGTCCACCTACAGGCAGCAGGCCTCGGTGCCCCCGTCGCGCAGGCAAGATGCCTGCGCCCCAACTGCCTCTGGGGCTGGCCGGTGGCAGGGCATCAGGTTGAGAGCCAGAGGGAAGGTGAGCCCCTGCTCGGCCTGCGGCCGAGTCGCAAGCGGGATGCTCGCGCCACCCGGGACGGGCTGGTGACGGACCTCTGCGCGGTATGTGGCGCCGGCGGGTCAGACCCTACTTCCCCACCCAGGTGGTGGCGGCTAGCTCCCAGTCACGCTTGCCTGACAGGAAGACCTGGTACTCCGCGCAGGCGGCGAGGAGGAAGACGTAGGCACCGGCCGCGCTGGTCTGGTCCCCCCAGTAGGAGGGGCTGGGTTTCCTGCCGCCCACGGGCCAGTCCGCCGGGAGGAAGCCATCCCTCTTCAGACGCTCCCGCCAGTAGAGCAGGCCCTTGTCCAGCTCGCGCTTGAGCCGGGCGATGGCGGCAGCACGAGGCGGGACCTGGCGCTCCGCCGTGCGTGGGGTCCGTCCCTCGGGCCAGGCCTCCGGGAAGGCGGTCAGAAGCTGAAGGGAGAGGGCGCAGGCGAGCAGGGCCTCCGCGCCCGCGCGGGGACCCACCAGCGTCTGGGGAGATGAGCCGGCCAGGGACCTGGGGCGTCCAGCCTCCCAGCGGGGCGACAGGGCACCCTGATAGGCCGGCATCAGCCCCTCCTGCCGCTTCGCGGCGCCGTACCAGCGGTCGGCCAGGGCCAGCGTCTCCCAGGTGTACAGCGAGAGCCGCCGCGCCAGGCCAGGTCCCACGGAGTTGGCAGCCGCCGCTGCCAGATAGCCACGCAGCAGGGGTTCCAGGGAGACGGGCAGTTCCACGCGCTGCCGGGCAACCACCGCGCGGTAAAGCGGCGTGTCCGGCGTGGACGGCGCGCGGTTGAGCGGAGCCGCCAGGGCCGTGGCCTTGGCGCTGTCGCCCGAGACCACGGCCTCCGCCAGGGCGAGAAGGGGCGGGTCTCCGGCCAACTCCTTCTTGCGGCAGGCGCGCAGGAGCCGCACGCCTCCGGCGAGCTGAGGGTCCCGAGTTACCAACCAGGTGTTGGCAAGGAAGAGCGCGAGGGTGTCCGTGATCCCCTCGCTGGTGCCGTGGGAGTACCCCGCCACCTTCCCATCCCGGGCCGACCGAAGGCGCAGTAGATTGGTGTAGCCCTGGTCCGGGCCCAACAGCTCGTCCAGCGTGCGCCGCTCGGCCAGGGCGTCGAAGCTGACCCCGGTGCCGTCATCCCACCAGAGCGGCACGAAGCCCCGCGCGGGGCCTGCGCGGTCCGGGGGTATCGGAGTGCCGTCCGAGAACGCCTTGTCCCGCAGCGGGAACAGCTTGTCGGAGCCAGCCAGCACTCTGAGGTAGAAGGGAAGGATCCACTGGCGGGCCAGGTCGAGGTAGACCTTGCCGCGGTTGGCCCGGTAGGCGAGGATGGCGGCGCTGCCCAGCCACGCTCCATTCCGCAGACCATCCCAGGCGCGCCCGTAGCCCTGCTGGCCGGTGGCCGGCATGGCGTACTCGTAGAGCATACCCTTGAACGCGGAGGCGTCTCTTCGGAGGTGGGTTTTGACCAGGGCATCGCTGAGCTCGCCCGCGAAACCCTCCAGCTCCTCGGGCGTCCATGCGGGTGCCGCCGTGACGGCCGGCTGCGCCTTTCCCAGACCCATGGTTCGGGTGATGGAGCCCGGGCCTGGCGCCATGGGCGGCATCTTGGGGGCGGTCGCCTTCGCGGCGCCCTGTCGCGGGGCGCTTGAGGCCGGCGGTCTGCCTGTCAATGGCCTGGGCGCGGGAGCGGCGCCGAGCAAGGCGCGTGCACGAGGAACCGACTTGGGGCTGCGTTTGGCTGCCGCCGCGGGCTTGGCCGCCGGTGGGGCCGCCCTCACGGGAGGGGCGACGAGGGCCGCCATCAGCAGTAGGGCTTCCGCCACCGCCCAGAGAGAGCGAGCCGGTCCCTGACGCCTTCGCCTTGGCGCGGCGGGCGACCCGGGCGAAGAGTGGACGCCGGTGGGCGGGATCTCAGGCATAGGGTGAATCGCCCGAGGGCAGAGCGAAGCGGGATTCCACGGCCACGCGCCGTCCCTCGGCGGCGGACCGCTTGGCGGCGACCATCACCTCCAACACGTGCAGCGCGTGCTCTCCACTCAGCATCGGCTCCCGGCCCGTGGCGAGGCACTCGGCCAGGTAGGAGGCGCCGCCCTGCCAGCGGTAGCCGCCCTGGTTCTCGCCCCGCCGCTCCAGTGAGGCGCCCATTCGTAGGCCGACGCCCTGGGGTGCCCAGTCGTACCCCAGCAGGTACGCCGAGCCATCGCGGCCCAGGACCTCCAGAGTCCAGTCATCCTCGAAGGAGGCATAGGTGAAGCCCGTCTGGAGGCACGAGGTACACCCGTTGTCGTGGTCCATCAGCAGCGCGGCGTTGTCCTCCGAGGCGACCTGGACCCGCTGACCCTCCACCTCACGCTCCGGGACGACGGTGCCCATGACCGCCGCCACAGAACGCACCGGACCCAGCAGACCAGTGAGAGTAGTGACGTTGTAGACGCCGAGGTCGAAGAGGCAGCCACCCTCCGGCCCGTAGAACCAGGGACCCCAGCTTGGGCCCGGATGACCGTACCTGGCGTGGGCGGCGACCACTTGACCCAGCTCCCCGGAGGCGATCAGGCGCGCGAGATCCCGGAAGGCGGGGCTGAGGGTCGTCGTGGGAGCACCGTACAGGCGCACTCCTTGCTGCCGCGCCAACGCCATCAGCTCCCGCCCCTGCTCCAAACGGGTCGACAGCGGCTTCTCACACAGGACCGGCTTCCCTGCCTCCAGAGCGGCCAGGTTCACCCCGTAGTGAGAGGGCATGGAGGTCAGGTTCACCAGGAGGTCCAGCTCCGGACCGGCCAGGGCCTCCACCACGGAGCCGAAGACCGCCCCAACACCAAACTGCCGCGCCCGGGCCTCTGCCCGTGATCGCTCCACGTCGCACAGGCTCACTACCTCGGCGTAGGGGCACTGCTTCAGGTCGTTCAGGTAGTGCTCGCTGACGCTGCCGCACCCGACCACTGCTACCCGGGTCCTCCCCATCCTGGTCCTCCTTTTCCCCGCCCGACCGTCGAAGCGGCGGGGTCAGCGCACGCGACCCCGCGCGTCCACCGGCCACCAGTCCTTCACCTCGCCGCCGCGGTGGACCCAGAAGCCGTCATGCAGGTTCACGCAGGTACAGACGTGGTTGGGAACGATGGTGAGGCGCTCGCCCACCGCGTACCGACGCTCGGAGGCCGCGCGGTCCAGAACGCCGTGCTCCTCATAGACGGAGGGGAAGCGGAGGAGGGGATCCTCCATCACGTGCCCGAAGTCCGGGCTGTCCGGAACCCGATCGCTGGCGAAGGTCTTGGAGCCGCCATCGACCACCATCCTGCCCTCCACCGAGGTGCTGACGATGGTCACCAGCACGCGAAGAGCGCACTGGCTCCAGTCCGTGTTGCCCAGAGCGACCTGGAAGCAGTCGTTGTAGACGTAGGTTCCGGGGCGGATCTCGGTGAGCTGGGGCAGACGGTGCGCCTCGAAGAGGTTGGGTGTGGAGCCCCCACTGACGGTTGGCGGCTTCAGCCCCCGCCCGTCCAGCGCCTCCAGCAGGCGCTCCAGCCGAGCCTGCTCCTCGGCCAGGCCACGGCTTCGAGCCTCTGCGTCACCGAGCACGTGGCCCTGGTAGGTCTGGAGGCCACACCACTCCACGCCTTTCAACTCAGACACGCGCGCGCACAGCTCGGCGACGGCCTCAGGGGCGGTGATCCCCACGCGTCTCAGGCCGGTGTCAGCCTCCACCAGCACGCCCACGGTGCCGCCGGCCAGCCGCGCCGCGGCGGCGGCCGCCAGGGCTGCCTCCCAAGAGTCCACCGCGACTGTGATCCGGCAGTTGGGTATCAGCGCCGCGAGACGCTCGTACTTCGCCTCCCCCACGAGGGGGTAGGCGATCAGGATATCGCGAAGCCCGCCCTCGGCCATCACCTCCGCTTCGCCCAGCTTGGCTACCGTGATGCCCTTGGCACCCAGCTTCTCCTGCCATCGAGCCAGGCAGACGCTCTTGTGCGTCTTGGTGTGCGGGCGAAGGCTGAGGTTGTGCTGGTCGCAGTAGCTCTGGGCGCGACGAAGGTTGGACTCAAGGATGTCCAGGTCCACGAGGAGTGAGGGGGTATCGAGGTGTTCCAGGCGCACGGCAACCTCCACCCTTCCTTTCGGCCCTCAGAGGGCGGCCCCTGTTGCTCGGCGCCTCCAGGAACCAGGCGGCGCGATCGCATCCCTGCCTCGCGGGCGCGCGAGCAAGGCGCGGAAAAGATCTTGCGGAATCCTTGCGTAACGGCTGCAACTTCGCGATGGAACCTGTGTCTGAGAAAGTGCAGCCTCAGGGGCGCGACTCGTCTTTCTCTGCCCTCTCCCAAAAGAAACGGGCGTCCCTGGGGCTTTTCCACGTCTGCCCCTCGAAGCACGCCACCCTCACCCCCAATTCGCTCCCTCGTCGAGCAGGGATTCGCACCCCAGACACCAACAGAGCGTGTGGTGGTCCCATGCGTGTGCGTCACGGGTTCTCGGTACCGCACCCCAGATCGGCGTTGGCGTCCATGGGGTAGTTGGCCCCGCCAGCCGCGCTGCACTGAAGTACGCCGCTCCGGGGAACCCAAGCCCACCCCCAGTGGGCTTGGTCGGTTCTGGGTTCGCCGCCGAGGGCCCGGCCAGGGGGGCGTCAATCTCCCAACCCTCTTCGGGCGCGGCCCGGGCTCGAACCGCCGCCCTGTAACATGCCGATGCGGCCCTCGATGCGGCGCGCCTGCGGACGACCGACTGATTCCGGTCCACCGCATCTGGGGGTATGGCACCGGCGCCGCTGGGTTCCGGCGGCCCATCCCTCGGTGATCCCGCGCCTTGCGCTTGGAAAGGATGATACGCCTTGACCCGTAACTTCCTCCTAACCTGGCTCTGCCTGGGGCTACTGATGGCCCTCGCTTCGGCCGCGCGCGCGGCGGAGTGGCAGCCGCTCTTCAATGGGAAGGACCTCTCCGGCTGGCACCAGAGCGGCGAGGAGAGGTGGCGCGTGGAGCAGGGGACCATCGTCGGCGAGACCGCCAAGGGCGGCTACGGCTGGCTCGTGACCGACCGCCAGTACGCCGACTTCGTGCTGCGGCTTCGCTTCAAGCTGGAGGGCAAGGGGAACAGCGGGGTTCAGTTCCGGAGCTGGCTGGAGGGCACGAAGATGCACGGCTACCAGGCCGACATCGAGCCCGTGGAGAAGGACCGCACCGGCTCCTTCTACGATGAGCACGACATGCAGTGGCTGAAGCGCACCACCCCGGACCCGGAGCGAGTCCTGAACCTGAACGGCTGGAACGACTTCGAGGTCTCCGCCATCGGTGACCATCTGCAGGTATGGCTGAACGGCGTCCTCGCCAACGACCTGCGCCACGGCCGCACGCGCACCGGCGTCATCGCCCTTCAGGTCCACCCCGCCATTCCCGACGCGCCGGTGAAGGTCCGATGGAAGGACCTACGCATCCTGGACCTGACGCCGCCGAAGCTGCATCACGCCGTCTATCTGTGGGCCAACCCCGACGTCACCGAAGCCGAGCGCGCCGCCTACGTGAAAGACTGCTGGGAGCTGCTGGGCGCTATCCCCTCCGTTCGAAGTCTGCGGGTCCAGACTCCCGCCGGCCCCTCCGAGGGCCGCGTGGACAACAGCTACACCTACGCCCTCATCCTCGGCTTCGACAGCCTCGAAGGCCTGCGCCAGTACGAGGCGGACCCGCGCCACCAGGAGCTCTCCCGCCGCCACGGCAAGATGTGGAAGACGGTCCGGATCCACAACTCCACGGACTGACCCCGCTCCCACCTCCTCGGTGCCTCGCGCCGCGCGGCGCTCCGTCCTCGTGACGGCCGCACCGCGCGGCCCCCGGCCCTCTTGGGATGACCTATCCCCACCGACTCCTCTTCCCGGAACGACCTATCTCCACCGACTCCTCTTCCCGGAACGGGAAGAGGAGGGGCGCGGTGACGAGGGGCACTCAGGGGCCCACTGGCCACAAGAAGCCTACAGGTATCCCCTCGCCCGTCTTCTGGTAGAGGCCTTGCTCCATCCGTGGGAGCCGCGATGATACTGGCCCTCCGAACCGCGGCCCACACTGGCCCACGGAGGGCCGCCGCCCCGCTCCCCCCACGCGGCGCCCCCCCTCTGGGCGGCAGAGCCCACTCCCCGCGCGGCCCCGCTCCCTCGCGCGAGAGACCCCGTGTGCCCATGCCTCCCCGTAGTCACCGCGCCCCTCCTCTTCCCGCTCCGGGAAGAGGAGCCGGAGGGGATTGGTCGCTCCGGGAAGAGGAGCCGGTGGGGATAGGTCGTTTCGGGAGCCGCTTAAGGGCTTTGCCTTACTGGTATGGAACAAGCCAGCCTCGCCATCGTCCCAAGGACTGGTAAGCGGTGGTAGTGTGGGATAGGAAGAGTGGTAGGTCATAGCGGCAGTGATCGCACGATGGTTAGTACACGCCAACGGCCGGGGTGCTCTACTGACAGCCTGTCGATGGAATCTGACCGCACCCAGCTATCCTCTGGTCCAGGCCACGGCTGTACGGTACTCATCGCCCCAATCGAACCCCGGTGGTGGTGGCCTCTGGACCATCGTGGCGACCGGAGTACCATCGCTGGGCCCAGTGGCAGGCAACTCAACACTGCGGAGATCAGTCCCGCAGCCATACCGGCCCCCGTCTACAACACTGGCCACATGTTCCAGGACGCAGACACATCCTTGAGTCGGGAAGGGAAGCGAGATGAGCCTTGAGCGTGCTGCTCGTGCGTCCTCGGCCCAGTCTCCGGGACGGCCTTCTGGATTCCCAGAGCCCATAGCGCTGTCGCCCCGCGAGGCCGAGGTGTTGCGCCTAACAAGCCAGGGCCAAGACGATCGGCAGATGGCTCATACCCTAGGTATATCTGTCGGTACCCTATGTACGTACGTTAAGAGCTTACATAGGAAGCTCGGCGTGAGCCACCGGACTGCTATGCTCAGTGAGGCACATCGTCTCGGCATTCTATAGCCCGTCTGCTCGCCTCTCCTTTTTTGGGGAATGGCTGCGGGCTGACCCGTGTACTAGACTAGCCCATGGTTACGGTCCGAACGATGACCAGTAGATGGGAGAGTAGGCGCCGACAAGGGTCAACACGATCCGAGACCGGGTGCGTAGCAAGGACGCGGGAGCACGCGAGCCGAGGGCGAGGGGAATGGACAGATCCTTGCCCGCCCTGAGGGGCTGTGCGTCGTGGTGCCGCTGGCTGTAGATAGCCTTGCCGTCAGTCGCTCCCACAGTAGTCGAACGCGCCCTGGGCAACCGTATCAATGGGCCGGTAACGCTAGCAGACCGAACAATCACAGGAAGGAGATCAGAATGTCTTCCAGGCTACTATCCCGTGCGACCAGCAGGTGGGTGCTGGTGTTTGCATGCGTCGCGCCGCTATTGCAGGTACAGAACGCTCTCGCTGGTCAGGCCTCATTCAGCAAGACAGAGTACAACGTTCGCCGCGATCTCTACATCGACAGCGGCAGTCCCGCTGACGGCGCCCAGAACGCGACTAGAGACCAGCTCTGCATAGGTTTCGCGAATGGTCGGTTCCAGGCGGACGCGTCCTTCGAGTTCAACCTGAGCCTCGCGAATGCCGGGGGCTACTACGTGACAGACCGCGACACCGGCTCTATGTGGTGGTTGCATCACTACAACGGCAAGATCTGGACGTACCCGACTGCCGGTTCTGTCACATGGGTCAACTGCACTACCGGCGGGATGTTCACCAACCTGACCATCGGTCATACCTACATTGCGAAGTGCGAGTCCAGCACCAACGCATCGCCGCAGACGCCGAACCTACTGACGGGTGCTGACTACCATAACTGGACCGTAAGCAACTGACGGGTCCCACGACACCGAGGGAGCCGAGCCTCGTGGTGTCGGCGCCATGTTCGGCTCCTCTCTCGGCCCCATTGTGCCGATCGGGTCAGCCAGCCAGTGCAAGCCGAACCTAGAATCCGGCTTGCCATCCCGTGGAGTCTATCTATGCCAGATCAGGCAGTGAGGGCCATCCGGTGGCTCGTGTTCGCGGTTCTCTGCGCGATGGCTGGAGCCGTGGGCGATACCAGGGCTGTCGTTACGCAGCAGCCCTTCGTTGCCTCTCAAGACATATCCAGCACCCCCGCCGAGACTCTCCTAGCGGACCCAAGGCTTAGCAGACGCCTCTCCCTTCACGGTATGGGGGTGCCTGCCGCAGAAGTGCTTGCCAAGGTCAGGGACGCCACAGGAGTGCCCCTGGCATGGGACAAGGACCTGGACATTGGGGTGGTAGTTGCCGTCGACGACGTCGAGGCATCACGGATTCTTCGGGCTCTGGTCCTCCTCCTGAACCTGCGGGTTCGAGAGGCGACGTCCCGTAGGGGAGACGGTCCCGAAGAAAGGGCCTTCCGGGTCGCCCGCCCGCAAGTGGATCGTGAGCAGGAGGCCCGTGCCCGTGCCATGGACCTTGATGCCTTTCGGCAGCGCATGGAAGGTTGGCGTGCTAGGGCCGCCCTAGCGGATCCAGATGCGTATGCTGGCAACGACAAGCTGTCCGGGAACGCCACCTTCACCAATGCAAGGGGGGGGCACTGGAAACCTGGTCTGTTCCTATCAGCCTTGTCCGCCACCGATGCTGCGAGGCTCTACCAAGGCCAGAAGGTAGTGCTGGCCTATGCGGGGCTACCGCCTACGGTTCGAAAGCCGCTAGCGGAGTATCTCGGAGAGGAGTTGGGCCCCCAACTAGCCGATCGTGGCCCTGAGAGCACAGACAGCAGCCTTGATCAGGAGCGCAGCTATAGGATGCCAGAGGGGCCGCTCCTCCAGACCTGGCTGGTGCTCTGGATGGACACGGACCTAGAGGGTACCGACCGAGCCATGCACGTCTTGGTTCAAGGGATCAACCTGAGCTCACTAAAGAAGTCAGGCGTCATCCCTGCCAACCGCATCATTCCGGATCTCTGGTCTCGGGAGTACTCTTTCGGAGGTCTCGGTCCCGATGGTTCAGCCGGGAGCTTCTCCCCCTCCTCAGTGAAGAAGCTCAGGCAGATGCGCCAGGCCCTAGAAGAGCCCTTCGACCCTTCGATGGAACTGAGACTCAAGGATGAGACAGGAGTCCTTGGCGTTGGTGGGGGAAAGCCATTTCTACTGCTCTGGGGCCTGCACACACTGACCCGGGCCCCCCTCCTGTGCCGATTCCACGAGACCCTGGGCATGAGCCTTGATGGGATCGATCCTCCCACTACACTGGGTGACCTTATTGACTGGATCCAGGAGGCAGGTGAGCTCGAATGGCGTCCCATCGCTCAGATCCACACCTTCACCCATAGGCGCTCGCGAGAGATGGCGCATCTAGATGTACCTATCGCAGACCTGCGGCGGTGGCGGGCAGAGGCAGACAGGGCGGGAAGCTACTCAGTACAGCTACTCAGCGAGATTGCCCAGATGGGTGACGGACGCCTGGGGCGTCTCCAAAGGTACGGGTCGCTTCCGGGGATGTACCTGGGCCTCGCAGGTCGAGAGACCCTGGCTGCATTTCGCCTCTGGGGGGCCTCCTCAGCGGCCCAGAGAGCGCGTATGCTTGGCCCTGGACTCACCTGCGCCGACCTCCTTCCGGGGCAGCTTGCGGAGTTGGCCCTGTTTGCACCGGCGGCGGAGAGCGGCATGGCGGTGGTTCGTGCCAGGACCGAGGGGAACGCAATCGTTCTGAGTGTTCAGGTCCCTGGGGGCTCTCATGCCCTCGAAGTCCACCTGAGGCCGATCCCTTTCCCAAGGGGAGCCCCAAAGGCGGCCGCCGACGAGTTGCCCCTCGAAGGGGAGTGGAGAGAGGCACACCCCCGGCTAGAGGCGCCCCAATCGCCGAGCCGTGAGGGCAAAGGCTCGGCATTGCACGGGTAGACGCTTCGCTGGGAATGTCTCGACGTCTGCCGTCCGGTCCGGCCAGCCCCAGACATGGAGAGGTCCTTTGAGGTCAAGCTGCCCGTCAGTAGGCGGTTTGAGCACTGATGCTGGCACCGCTCCTACCAACAAGCATCGAATCCATCAGCGCTGTGACGGCAGACAGATGGCCATCGCTCAAAGGACACTACATGTCAGGGCCCTCGGCTTGGGACGGCACACGTGGAATGGCGATCGCGTCCATTGATGGCAGCAAGCTCTCTTCAGCAGGTAAGCCCCCTAGTGGTAGGCGCCGCTACGGTGAGATGTACCCGCGTACCGTCGGGACGGCCCCTGGACGATCGTTTCGTCAGCTAGCTCTTGCCGCCGCTGCCACGATGATTCTCTGCCTTGCGCTGAGGGCATCCAACGAACGCTATCTGCCACCGGAGCGCTACTTCGACGGCGACTCCGTGCGCTTCTGTCGGCTGGCGGGGATGATCGCCGATGGGCGGCCCGTGGGAGCGGCGGACACCGGGCGTTGGCTGCCGGAGGGGAGGTCGCTGACCCGGTACCCGGCGGTGTCCTCCTACGCCTTGGCCGGGCTGTACCGCGCTGGCAACTCAGTCTCCCGTTCCTGGACGCTGGACCGGGCCGCCTACTGGTACCCGGTGCTCTGCTTCCTGTTGGGGCTGCCGGCCGTCTACTGGTTGTGTCGGCGGCTCTCCTCCCCGGCCTGCGCCCGGGCGGTCTGCGCGCTGTACTGCCTGCTGCCCATCGGCGTGCGCCACAGCGTGGTGGCCTACTGCGACCGGGACGCGCTGGTGCTCTCGCTCTCCACCACGGCGCTGGCTCTGTACCTGGCGAGCCTGGAGGCGGCGGGGCGGCGACGCTGGGGGCTGACTCTGGCCTCCGCCCTGGCGATGGGACTGCTGGCGCACACCTGGGAGGGCTTCGGGCTCTTTACCTCCGTGGTGATCTTCGGGTACCTGCTCCAGTCCCTGATGGGGCGGGCCACTCGGGCGGAGTCCGAGGGCTTGATGCTGTGGTCGGTGGTGGTGATGGCCGTGATGGCCGGCTACCAGGAGACCTATCGGCCCCCCTTCCAGGCCTACACCGCCCTGGCGTGGCTGGCGCCGCTCACGGGCCTCGCCTGGGCCGGGGTAGACCGCCTGCTTCGGCGCGGAGGTGAACCGGCGCCGTCCTGGGCTCTGGTTGCTGGCAGGCTGGCGGCCGTGGTCGCGCCGATCGTTCTGGTGGTGGGGGTGTGGGCGGAGGCGCCCGCCGCGCTGCTAGAGCACCTGGTGGCGCCCTTGGGCCACAACCGGCTGATGATGACCGTGGGAGAGCTTCAGAAGCCGGGTCTGGCGGAGTGGTACGGCGCCTTCCACCTTACCGGCTGGCTCAGCGTGGTGGGCGCGGCCGCGCTCAGCTTCCAGTTAGGCGGCGGGTCTCGGTCGCGCTGGGGGGCCGCTGCCAGCGTGCTGGGCTTCGTCTTCTTCGCGGTGGTGGCCCCGGGGCTGCTCTCCGGCGGGCGCTTCGGGACCGACTCCCTCTTCGCGGTGAGCCTGGCGATGTGGGCCCTCGGGTGGCTGGTCACCTACCTCGGGGCTCGAAGACGGGGGCGGGAGGAGCCGGAAGCCGTGGCGCCGGAGGCCGCGGAGCTGAAGTCAGCCCCCTACCTGCTGGCCTGGTTCCTGATCATGCTGGCGGCGGCGCGCTCCTCCGTGCGCTTCGAGATCTGGCTGCTGCCGGTGGCCTGCGCCCTCTCCGCCATGGTCCTCAGCGAGGTGGCCTGGCAGCTCAGCCCGGAGCACGCCTCCGAGTTCCTCTTCGGGGCGGCGACGCTCGCTTGTGCTGTGGGAGTCCTCCTCTATCTGGTACTCTCTACCGGTCTATCGCCGATTGTCGCGGTCCTTCTCGCGCTGGGGTTGGCCCTGCCGCTGGTGGGCAGAGGGGTGAAGCGGCCGAAGGTCGGCTGGCTCTTCGAGCAGGTGTGGCCGGTGCTTTTGGTGGTAGGCATGCTTCCGGTAGGTTTGGGCTACGGCGCGCAGGGGGCGAACCGACTGGCGGGCCTTGGGCAGACCTACATGGCGCACCTGTCCGGCCCCCTCAAGTGGCTTCGCGAGAAGGCCCCGGACTCCATCGTGGCGGCCTGGTGGGACTATGGGAGCTGGATTAACTACTTCGGGCACGCTCGTACCATCATCGATGAGGACCACTACCGGCCCTACCGCATCCATCTCTTCGCCCGGCACGTGTACGGAGCCTCGGACCCAGGCGACGCCCTCAGCTTCCTCCGCGCCTACCGCGCCAACTATCTCCTGCTGACTCGCACGGACCTGGGCATCTGCGGGCCCATCAGCCTCATCGGCATGCTGGGCCCCAAGGGGAACGGGGTTGATCTGCTGTCCATGCCTCTCCCGCGACAGGTGAAGCTGGGGAACGGCCATCTGCTGCTGGACTCCGCCGCGCCGGTCCTGTGGCCCTACGGTCAGAAGGCCGGTCTGGGCGTGATGGCCTCCGTGGAGCTGGACTCGACCGGGAAGCGCCCGATGGGCGGCTCCTTCGTGCTGCTGGACGGGCGCTCCGAGGAGGCGAAGGTCCCCCGCTTCGTGGTGGTGGATGGCGAGCGCCTGAACCTGCCCAAGTCCACCAGCCCCTACGGACTGGTCTGCCAGAGCGTGAAGGTGGGGGATCGAACCCTCCGCACCCTCTATGTGGTGGGACCCGAGCACGAAAAGCTGCTGGCGGTCCGCCTGTTCCTGCTGCAGGAGAGAGTGCCCGGGTTCGCCCCCGTCTTCCGCGACGGCTTCAACGCCCTCTGGCGTGTTGAGCCGGGCCCGGCCGTGAAGCCCAACCCCGCCTACCTGGGCACGGACTTCCCCACACCGGAGCTGAAGCGCCGCTGGACATCAACCTCAGGCGGCGGTGCATAGCCTGCGCGGCAGTCACACGCCCGGGCTCCATGCCCCCTGGATATGGATAGGGCACACCCGCCACGGCGCCAGGCAAGGAGGTCCACCGCCATGCCGAAGGGGATCGCGGTACAGCCAGAGTCCATCCAGGCCGCTACTCATACGGCCGGGGCGGCGACCGGGCGCCTTACCCTGGTCATCCCCGCTCTGGACGAGGCCGGCACCATCCTCCGCGTCCTGGATCGGGTGCTGGCCGTCCCCCTGCCAGTGGAGCGCGAGGTGATCGTGGTGGATGACGGCTCGTCGGTCCGGACGGCCGACCTGGTCCTGTCCCTTGGGCATCCTGAGGTCAAGCTGCTGAGGCACAAGACCAACCAGGGCAAGGGCGCCGCCATCCGAACCGCCTTGGCGCACGCGACCGGCGACCTGCTGCTGATCCAGGACGCCGACCTGGAGTACGCACCGGAGGTGATCCCCAGCCTGCTGGCCGCTCTGGTGGATTCCAAGGCGGACGCGGTCTACGGGAGTCGCTTCCTGGGCACCTGCGAGGGGATGCGCCTGCCCAACCGGATCGGCAACTGGGTGCTGGCCCGAGCCGCCACGCTCCTCTATGGCCACCGCATCACCGATGAGGCGACGGCCTACAAGCTGTTCCGAACGGAGGTCCTGCGCTCCCTTCCCCTTAGGTGCCGAGGCTTCGAGTTCTGCCCGGAGGTTACGGGACTGCTTCTGCGCGGGGGCTACCGCCTGGTGGAGGCACCCATCGCCTACCGGGCCCGCACCCACAAGGAAGGCAAGAAGATCGGCTGGCGAGACGGCGTCCAGGCGCTCTGGACGCTCCCGCGCTGCCGTCTAGGACGCTGAGTCGCTGGGTGACCTGCAGCTCCGCTTCCCGACCAACCGATCTCCTCAAGGCCACGCCGTGCGCGGCCCCAGTTCTTCCTCCCGAGACGGCCTATCTCCTCCAGCTCCGCTTCCCGAAACGGGAAGAGGAGGGGCGCGGTGACGACGGGCACTCAGGGGCCGGCGTTGGGGTGGCCCCCCGGCGCGCCTGGGGTCCGGACCTCGGCCAACCACCCCGGTCCCTCTCCCCCATCACACCCGTGATCCCACTCCCTGACTGACCTGCTGCGTGCGGGCCGTGCTGCCTGTCGCCAACGGGCTCTTGGTGGGCTAGGCCGCACACCTGGACGCCGAGCAGCCCGGCGCGGCGCGCGGCCCGTTTGGCTGGAACAAGTCCGGCCGCCCGGCAGTCCCATCACTGACAAGGCGCCAGTCCCCCGATATTCAGAGAGTGGATGGTCGCTAGTACGGCAAGCCGGCCCTGCCTTCGGTCCGGGCGGGCGGCTTCCGCCAATCCCCCCCTGCGCCTGGGCGTCAGGCCGTTCGCCGGTGAGCGCTACGCGCGTCGGCGTAGAACGGAGCGACGCGCCCAGTCGTAAGCGAACTGATCCTTCCCTTGCAGACAGCAGGAGCCCTGAAGGCCGAGGGGCCGCAGAGCATGGGGGCACCAGGGAGCGGGCAGCGGCGGACGGTCAGCCTGACGATAGTCCCGGCTCGCCGCCCGCGGTGCTGAGCCGGCTGGCGCCCGACAGAGGGCAGAGCCATGAGAGGATCACCTAGACGAGGGCGGACGCGCCTTATCTCCTTTGCCAACCTACTGCTTGTGGAGGCCTGCCTCCTCACGGGCGGTGCTTGGGCAGAGGGGATCGGTCAGGTCATCTGCCGAGGCCCTGACTTCGTTTGGGCTGCTGTCGACGCCGGGGGCCAAGTCATCGGCCTTGGCACGAATCTGAGTAGTGACCAGACATGGGTTGGGCCTCTTGGTGAGGACGGCACCTTCAGCAAGACACCGATAGGATCCGGCGACCGGTGGCCGGGGCGGGACCCGATTGCGAGGGACGAGGCGCGGACGTACCCACTTCGAGTCCTCGTCTCCAGTCCCTCCGGCAGCCTGTTTCTTGGGGCACCCATCTCTGTGTATCGGTTGGACGCCGACGGCGAGATCTCGCTTCTCGCCGGCCAGGACTCCCCCTCGGCGCCCTGGTCCACCGACCCAGCGGACCCGATCGGCAAGATGCTGCAGGTCACCCATATGGCCCTTGGGCCGGACGGCACGCTCTATATCCTGAGTTCGGTCGATGCACAACTGAGGGCGGTGACCCCCCAGGGACGCCTGCTGGTGGTGGCGGGGTCGGGAGCTCGCGGCTCTTCTGGCGACGGCGGGCCGGCGGTCTCTGCTCAATTCAGCCCCGGACTGTCGGCCGTCGCGGTAGACCGTGCGGGCAACCTGTACCTTTCGGACAGCAAGAACAACCGGGTCCGCAAGGTGGATAGGCAGGGCTTGGTGTCCACGGTCGCCGGCATCGGTCCGGACGGTTACTACGACCCTGAGGCTCACATGTGGTACATGGTCGCCCCCAACCCGCAGTTCGCGGGAGATGGCGGCCCGGCCAGGGAGGCACAGCTTTTCGACCCGGAGTCTCTGGCCGTGGATGCCGCAGGCAGTCTCTACATCGCTGACGTGGGCAATGGCCGCGTTCGGAAGGTGGATCGGTGGGGCAGGATCTCGACCGTGCTCTCCGGGTTCCACGGCGTGTTCTTCCTGGCGATCGATGACCGGGGCGACCTCCTCGTGTCTCAGCTAACACACGACTTCGGAGGCCCAGCCGGGTACGGGGACTGGATACTGACCCGCTACAGCGGCCTCGCGGCTCCGGGGCTGATTGGGGGCCAGCTCTTCGCCAGCACGGCTAGCCTTCCCCTCGGCGATGTGGATGCGAACGGCCATACGTCCGTGGCTGATGCTCTGGGTGCCCTCCGCATGGTGGTGGGGATGGGGGAGTTCACCGAGGCCGAGAGGTGGCGCACCGATGTAACCGGGGAGGGCCGGGTCACGGTCGCGGACGTGATCGGCATCCTCCACGCGGTGCTCGGCCTGTCAGCGGCGACGACCCTGGGATCGGCTCCGCTCGCGCCGCAGGGCTAGGGTAGTGAGGTGTCGGGTGAGACAACCCGACTCCCCTACGCTCCGACCTTCCCGCCCTCTGATGAGCGGGTAACACGACTAACGGATGCTCTGCCGTACCGATCAGGGAGGCCGCCGGTATGCGCCGCGTTCGACAAGGATTCACCCTGGTTGAGCTCCTCATTGTCATAGCTATCGCAAGCCTTCTGGCAGGGCTCCTCCTTCCGGTCCTGGCCCGCGCGCGGGAGCAGGGCTGGCGGACGCGCTGCCAGGCCAACCTGAGGCAGCTTGGGGCAGCCTACCAGCTCTACTGTGACGATTCCGGCGGCACCCTCCGCGACGCCGCCTCGACTGACAAGTGGCTGTACAACTGGGGTTACCGTCTGGCGACCTATACGGCCAAGCAGAACTCCACGGGGGTCTTCGCCTGCCCCAACAACCTCTGGTTCGACAC
>DASXUI010000550.1:0-6162 GCA_036504955.1 Armatimonadota bacterium | reverse complement strand
ACCCCATAGGCGTTAACATAAGCAGGTTTGAGCTCAAGAAGGAGCAAACAGCGACCGGCTGTAGTGGGTCCGAGCCATGAGCGACCGTCGAAGCTGAGCGCGGACCGACCGTACTATCGCCTTCTCCAGATCACCGAGATCAGTGGCTTGAAACAAGCGTATCGGGCCACTGTCTGAGCTCACAGCTGCTTATGTTTACGCCTATGGGATAACACCCACGGCGCCGCCTGGCGCACGCTCCCGGGTCGCCACCCTCCTCCCTCCCACTGAGGCCTTGGTCACCTCTTCACCTCTTCAGGCCCCAGCCCCACCCTCCGAGGCCCCTACACCCCCTCACCCTCCCACCCACTCAAGCTCCTACGGCGTGGCTCTCGCCTCTCGCTTCCGCTCCAGAAGCTCCAGTGTGGTGCCCAGCTTCTCCTCCGCGTCGAAGTAGGCGTACTGGCCCTCGCCCATGTCTCCGCGCTGGACCATGGGGATCCCCTGGCCGCGCAGGAAGTCCACGCTCTTCTGCATCCCCTCCACCCAGAAGGCGATGTGGTGGACCCCCTCGCCCTGGCGATCAAGCACCTCCTGCCAGGTGCTGGGGCCGCCGATGGGCTCTATGAGCTCCAACTGAACCTGCCCGAGGTTGATGAAGGCCAGCTTCGCCTGGGCGTCGCTCGGCTGCCCCTGGTAGGTCTGGTTGACCTTCAGCCCCGGGTCCGTGACTATCACGCCAGGTACCGGCACCCCCAGCACGGCTGCCCAGCGTCGTGCCGCCTCCTCGATATCGTGAACCACCAGCGCGATCTGCGCGACCTGGGTGCTTCCGAGCCCCTCGCTCATACTGACCAGCTCCTCTCACCGGCGTGCCGCCCACCCCCTTGCGGGCGGGGGCCGTGGCTCTGACCTACGCATCAGTGCGCCTTGCGGGTCCGGTGTTCCTGTGCTGGGCGTCGCGGAGTGGGCGAGGGGCGCCCCGGGCGTTGGGAGAAGGGAGTTGTATGACGACCCCCCAGGTTCACCTACGAGAGCATCACCGAAGGGCCATTGAGGTCCTCACCGACCGCTACCGCGATGACCCCGCCTTCGACGCGCTCTTGATCGCCGGGTCCGTCGCCAAGGGCACCGCGCGCGACGACTCCGACGTGGACGCACTCTTCATAGCGACCGACGAGGAGTCGGCCCGGCGGCAGTCTGCCGGGGAGATGGCCTTCCTTCTGCAGGACCTCTGCGACTACCCGGGCGGCTACGTGGACTGCAAGGTGCTGGACCGGGCCTTCCTGCGTGACGTGGAGGAGCGCGGGAGCGAGCCGGCCCGCAGCGCTTTCCTGTGCGCTTACCCGGCCTTCTCGCGCCTCCCCGGCTTGGCCGAGCAGGTACGGCGCATCGCGGTCTACCCGGAGGCGGAGCGGCGAGGCAAGATCGACTCCTTCTACGCCCAGATGGCTCTGAACAAGGGCTTCTTCTGGAGCGAGGCGGAGAAGCGGGGCGACCCCTATCTGCTGCACCGCACGGCCGCCGAGTTGGTGCTGTATGGCGGCCGTCTCATCCTGGCCCACAACCGCATTCTGTTTCCCTGCCACAAGCGGCTCATGGAGTTCGTGGAGCAGGCGCCGGAGCGGCCGGAGGCGTTCGTCCGTCTAGCCGTCCAGCTTCTGGCCGAGCCCACTCGGGAGCATAAGGAGCGGTTCTGCGCCTGTGTGGAGGGGTTCACGGACTGGGGGGTGACGGGCAACATCCTTGCCCGATACATCGCGGACACGGAGCTTACGTGGCGTACGGGCACCCAGGCCCTGTCGGACTGCTGAGGGGAAGCCGGGGAGGGCCCTACCGTCGTGGCCCTCCCCAGGGCGGTGCTCTAGTTGCGAGACGCGGGGGATCTGGCTTCCGAGGCCCGACCCGCCCAGCGGGCCAGGGTGGTGGCCAGCTCATCGCGGTCCACCGGCTTGCTGATGTAGTCGTCCATGCCGGCGTCCAGGCATCGCTCGCGCTCGCCGTTGAGGGCGTTGGCGGTCATGGCGATGATGGGTGTTCGGCAGGCGGACCAGTCACGGGAGCGGATCTCGGCGGTGGCCGCGAAGCCGTCCATCTCCGGCATCTGGCAGTCCATCAGGATCGCGGCGTAGGCCAGGTGCTCGAGGGCACTCAGCGCCTCCAGTCCGTTGCCGGCCACATCCGCGGTGAAGCCCATCCGCTCCACCTGCCGCTGAGCGACCTTCTGGTTCACCAGGTTGTCCTCAACGATGAGCAGGTGCCCCCTTCCTTCCGCGGGTGCTTCGGCGGGCTGGGCAACGGGTGCCGCCTCCGTCGGCCGGGCCCTGCGTGGGGGCGGCGACGCGGCGGAGGGCATGACGCTCAACAGCGTTGCCAGGAGCTGCGACTGCCGCACCGGCTTGGTGAAGTAGGCGGCGATGCCGGCCTGCCGGGCCGCCTCCGCGTGGCCGCGCTGTCCGAAGGAGGTCAGCATCACCAGCGGCAGGTCCGCCAGGTTCGGGTCCCGCTTGATGCGCTCGGCCAGCTCCAGCCCATCCATCTCCGGCATCTGGAAGTCTAGGAGCACCACGTCAAAGCCGGGGGCGCCCTTGGCGATGGCGCCCAGCCGCTCCAGCGCGGCTCGTCCGCTGTCGACCTCCTCCGCCTCCATGCCCCAGGACTGGGTCTGCAGAAGGAGGATCCGCCGGTTCGTCTCGTTGTCGTCCACCACTAGAAGGCGTTTGCCGGCTAGGTCGCTCTGGCGCAGTGCCTCCACCGGCGCCGGGCCCTGACGCTTGGTCAGGCGGGCCGTGAACCAGAAGGTGCTGCCCTCTCCGAAGGTACTGCTTACCCCCACCTCGCCGTGCATCAGCTCCACGAGCTGCCGGGAGATGGCGAGCCCCAGCCCCGTGCCCCCGTAGCGGCGCGTGGCGGAGCCATCCACCTGTGAGAAGGACTGGAAGAGACGACCTCTACCCTCCTCCGAGATCCCGATCCCCGTGTCGCGGACGGCGAACCGCAGCAATACGTGCTCGTCCTCCTCGCGTGCCACCTCCACCGTGACAACGACCTCACCCTTCTCGGTGAACTTGATGGCGTTTCCGATCAGGTTGGTCAACACCTGGCGCAGCCGGGCCGGGTCGCCGCCCAGGCACTGGGGGACGTTCTCCGGGAGCGAGCACACCAGCTCGAGGCCCTTGGCCTGAGCGCGCTCCGCCAGAAGCTCCAGCACGTCCTCCACGGCGCGTCGGGGGTCGAAGTCGTCCATCTGGAGGTCCAGCTTCCCGGCCTCGATCTTGGAGAAGTCCAGGATGTCGTTGATGATGGTGAGCAGCGCTTCACCGGAGCTGCTGGCGGTCTCGGCCAGGTCCCTCTGCTCGGGCGTCAGTGGGGTGTCCAGGAGGAGCCCGGTCATTCCCAGGATCCCGTTCATGGGGGTTCGGATCTCGTGGCTCATGTTCGCCAGGAACTCGCTCTTGGTTCGAGTGGCGGCTTCCGCGACCTCCTTGGCCTGAACCAGCTCCGCCGTCCGGAGCGCGATCCGTCGCTCCAGTTCATGGTTCTGAAGCCGCAGTCGCCTGACGCGTAGGCGTGAGAGTCCGCCCGCCAGCGCCAGAGCCAGCAGCAGGCAGGTCGCGCGGAAGGCATCCGTCTCCCAGTAGTGGGGCTGCAGCGTAAGGGTGGCCGCCCCTTTGGAGTAGCTCCAGGGGCCGTTGCCGATGCGGGCCGCCACGTGGAAGCTGTAGACTCCTGAGGGGAGGTTGGTGTAGAAGGCCGTGCGCCTCGCGCCGGCGTCCACCCAGTCCTTGTCGAAGCCCTCCAGCCTGTAGCGGAAGGTGAGCTGATGGGGCGCCTGATAGGCTAGGGCCGTGTAGCCGAACTCCAGGTTCCGCTTGTTCGGGGGAAGGGCAGCCGCCGCGCCAGCGGGGTACAGCACGCCGTCGGCCCTCACCTGCTCCACGTAGACCGGTATCGAGCGGGAGAGGTTGTCACTGCCGCGAACCCGCACTAGTCCGTTCACGCAGGCGAACCACAAGGCGCCGTCCGCGGTGCGGCAGGCGGAGGGTTGGGAGCCCCCGTGGCAGGGGCCGCCGGAGGCCCCGTCGGCGCTCTGGTAGGCGTAGCAGGCGAAGCCGGGGCCCCTGCGGTCCAGGTAGCGCTCCAGCTCACTCTGGGACACCCTGAAGACGCCCTTGCTGCTACCCAACCACAGGCTGCCATGTCCGTCCGGCTGGATCTGGGTGATGGAGTCTGCCCGCAGGCCGTCCTTGAGGTTCACACCCGTGATCCGGTTGTTCTTCAGGCGGAAGAGCCCGGCGCCCCAGGTTGCCAGCCAGGTGGTGCCCTGGGGGTCCTCGCGGATATCGACAACGGGAACTGAGGGTAGGCCGTCCTGCGTGCCTAGCGGCGTGAAGCGCCCCTCGCTGAAGTGGGCCGCTCCCAGCACCATTCCCAGCCAGAGACCCCCACGCTTCGAGGGGCGTAGCGCCAGGATATTCCCGAAGCTGGCCGGCAGCCCCTCCTGGGTGGAGTAGAGGCGCGTCTCGTTGTCCGCGAAGCGCAGGAGCCCCCGGCGGTAGCCGATCCACAGGCCCCCGCGTGGGTCCGCGCAGAGCGTAGTAGTGCCGGCGGGATCCAGACCAAAGCGTAGCGTCGCGCTGCGGGTGTCACACAGGTAGAGGCCGCTCTCGTCAGAGAACCAGATCCGGCCCAGAGTGTCCTCCGCCAGCGAGCAGACTGTTCCCGTGAAGGCCTTGGGCAGCGCGACCGGGTGGTAGCGGCCCGCTTGCCACCATCCGAGCGCTCCGCCGACGCCGACCCACAGCCTGCCGATGCGGTCCTGAAGCAGCGCGGAGACATCGTTTCTGGGCAGCCCGTCCTGGGTCGTGAGCGTGCGGCACGGCAGGCTGCGCAGGCAGTTGAGCCCATCGGCGGTGCCGAGCCACAGGCTGCCGTCGCGGTCCTGAAGCAGGCACTTCACGGAGGCGGTGAGGCCGTCGCCGCGCCCGTACCCATCGAAGCCGCCGCCTCTGAGAAGGTAGAAGGCGTCACGGTAGAGGAGGAGCGGCTGGCGGCGGTCGTCCGAGGTAAGGGTGAGGTCCGTCGTGGTCCGCCGCGCTGGGAGCGTCTGCCGGACCGGTCTGCCGTGCCGCAGCGTCAGGAGCGACGAGCCGTTGACGAACCAGATGGTCCCGCCGGCATCAGCCATGAGGCCCTTCACGGCGCCCCGAACGCCCGTCTCCCGGGCCGGTACCAGGCGGTCAACGACCAGGTGGAAGAGCCCCTTGGCTCCCCCCACCCACAGCGTGCCCTCGCGGTCCAGACCCAGGCCGGGGGTGCCGTCCCCCAGACCCCCTGGCGGGGTGCAGTCCTCCGGCCCGCCGCCGACCACCCGGAGCACGCGGCCGCTGGCGGTGCCCAGCCAGAGGGTGCCGTCCGGCAGGTGGCACATCGAGGGCCAGTAGAGCTCGCAGCCGGGGTCCACTTCGCAAACCAGGTGCAGGGAGCCCTCGAAGTAGCGGTAGATTCGGCGGTCGGAGGTGGCCCACAGATGCTGGTCGGTGCCGATCCACACGCGCCCAAGCCGGTCGCCCTGTCGCTCCTCCGCTGGAGTGAAGTCGGTGAAGACCCCGTCGCGGTAGCGCGTGAGGCCGCTTCCCGCCTGGACCCACAGGTTCCCCTCGCCGTCCTTTGCCAACTGGTGGATGTTGTTGCTGACCAGACCGGGGGCGCTGCGGGTGGTGAAGACGGAGAAGCGCACGCCGTCGAAACGGGCCAACCCCTCCTGGGTGCCCACCCAGACGTAGCCATCCGGCGTCTGCGCCAGCGCGGAGACGGCGTCCTGGGGGAGCCCCTGATCCATGCGCCAGACGGCCAGCCCGTAGTCGCGAAGCGGCGCCGGTCTGGACTGGGCCCGCGGGGGGAACGCCAGCAGCAGGCACAGGGCCGCGACGATGCCGAGGAGAGCGACGATACCGGGCCGGTTGTGGTGGCCGGCGTAGACGGCTCCGTATCGGGGCAAGCTGCGATGGGACGGCGTTACACGGGGTGGCAGGATCCTAGTCTCCTCTCCAGCATCCGGAATCACGGGCGCGCCACACATTCGTTATCGGGCTAACAGGTTAGCCACCGCAGAAGCATCGACTCATCTGCCTGTTTCCTGGAGTGCCTCCGCTTGCCTGCTAGCTGCGTGGCCGGGGTCAG
>DASXUI010000549.1:0-5858 GCA_036504955.1 Armatimonadota bacterium | reverse complement strand
CCGCCGCTCCCAGCGGCGATCCGCGGCCCTGCCCGTCACCTGAGTGCTCACCGTTTGTCGGCTCCCGTCGCCGCCCGAGCATGGTCCGGCGGCTCTGGGCTCTCCTTCTACCTTGTCTGCCCGCGTACCTCCTTGACACACCTGGCGCCACTGGATGGCCTTGTTTGCAGCGCCGGGGAGCTGAGCCTTGGGCTACATTGCCGTACGGGCCGGCGTGATGGGTGGTCTCGTATCGGCGCTGGCCCAAGGATCCGGCCCGCAAGACGGCCCCGGCCCGCCGCCACCGCGTCGAACTCCGGGGCCAGCACCCAGCCCTCACGATAAGCGCGGGCATGCGGACGGGACCATCAGCGTCCCTACCCCGCAGTCCCCTTCCGTTGGATCCTCACCACCGCGCACCCCCGGGAGAGCGGCATCACCAGGCGCATGCCTCCCGAGACAGTGGCGGCGCGCACCGGCCGCCACTTCGTGGCTCCCGGCAGCAACGCCTCATACTTGGCACCGGCGAGCCCTGGAAGGTGGCGCAGCGTGAGGGTGGCCGAGGTCGCCTTCCCTGCCAGGACTACGGGTATCACGTAGCCTGATGGGACGAGGAAGACGTTGGCCTTGGCTCCGGCGACCGAGACAGGGTGGGGCTCCAACACCCAGGTCCGGCCGCGGAGGCAGTCGAGCAGTGGGCCGTAGCGCAGGTACTGCTCGTCCGCCCAGGGGCTCGGCAGGATGGTGTGGTCGTTGCCGGGCAGTGGCGCCGTGGGGAACAGCCCCAGGTACAGGTGGCGCTGGAAGTAGGCGTCCGGGTCCGGCTTCAGCACGCCCTCGTCGGAGGTCCAGACGATGGCCGGCTTCCTCAATCCCAGGAGCGCGACGGCGTTCTGCCGGGGCGGCCTCGACCCCATCTCGTCGTAGATGCCGTCTACCTGGCGCAGCAGCTCCAGACGGGAGACCAGCGTGTTGGCGAAGATGACCTTGTCGGCACGGTGGAAGATGGGTCCCATCTCCGACATCAGCCGGTGCCAGGAGAGGAGCAGGGACCGAGCGGGGCGGTCGTCGCGCCAGCTTACGCCGTCGTTGCCGCGTGGGTTGTAGAAGGCGAGCCAATCCAGGCGGTCGATGCAGATGCCGTCGGAGTCCGGGAGCTTCAGAACGTGCTTGCGGGCCTGATCCAGAAGGTGGCTGCGGAAGCTGGGGCCGCCCGGATCCATGGCGACGGCGCCGCCCCAGGTGCCGTAGGCGCCTCCCTGGGGGGTGCGGAGGATGCCATCGGGGATTCGGCGGTAGAGAAAGGTGGTCGCGTCTCGCCACTCTTCGCCCGGCCGGAGCGTGGAATCCACCTTGTCCGGGCCGCCGATAGCCGTGCCGAACTCCGTGGTGTTGAAGTAGCTGAGCACGTGGAAGCCCTGCCCGCGCATCGACCGCGCGTACCCCTCCAGTTGCCGCCGAGACGTTGTGGTGAAGGGCCCGGCCTTTGGGGTCCAGCCGGGAGCCACGTCGAAGCGGTTCCAGCGGTCCCCCTCACCCGGCACGGGCGGCAGGAACATGCCCATGTAGGGGAAGTCGTAGCTGGCCTTCCAGTTCACGCAAAAACCTATGCGCTTCAGCTTCGCGGCATCCAGGTTCCCCTCGAAGGAGGAGTACGCGCCGCAGCCCGCTATCTGGCTGGCCCTCGGGTTGGGCGGATCGAAGAAGCGGGGGTACCGCTCCACCATCCAGCCGAGAGCTGCCCTGGGATCCGCGGCGTGGGGTACCAGGTCCATGGCGAAGCGCAGTGATCGGCCTCCGCCAAGCCGGTAGGAGGTTCGTGAGAAGGCGAGCGTCCCGGTTCTGCTCGTGGTGAGCGACAGGTCGAGGAGCGTGTCCTCTGGCGACAGGACCAGGCTGAGGGCGGAGTCGTGCGCGGCGTCCACCACCGACGCCAGCGGGAGCGCGAAGAAGAAGTCCTGGCTCGCATTGCCGCCGTACCCCCACAACCGAGTGGTGAAAGGCCGAGTCTCGAGGGGGTCGTGCCACCGGTCGCCGCGCTGGTCGGAGTCGGACCAGGCTGCCCACATCCTCGTGCCCGCGGCCGGCTTGCAGGCCAGCCGGGTGGTGATGGGCGCGCTCCAGGGCGCGCCCCCGCTCCTGATTGCCACCTCCCAGCGCACACTCGTCCGCGTGGGGGTGAAGCGCTCCGTCAGGGTGGCTTCCCCTCTCTTCTGGGGAGCGCGGAAGCGCCGCGTCACCTCAAGCCCTCCCCGGCCGTACCGCCGTGCGCGACCCTTGCCGACCTCAGCGCACCCGCCCAGGTACGTGCTCGCGTCTCGAAGGTGTGCGTCACTTCCCCGCACCGACGCCCCCGCCACCCGGCCATCGGCCCCAAAGCGGAGGGTGATTCCCGGCGCCGTCACCGAGTAGCGCGCGGGCCCAGGTGGCGGCAGCGCCGGCACGTTGGGCCTGCCAACCAGGTAGGCGTCTGCCCAGTCCGCGTGGTCCGCGTCGATACCGTCGCCCGCGTCGGTCACCACCAGTCGAAGCTGCCGGACGCCGCGCAGGGGAACCTGGACCCTCACCGCTGGCATCTTGGGACGCATGATGCCGCTGCTGAAGAGAGTCCGGCCGTCCCCAAGAACGCGGAAGACGACGCTGGCCTGGGGGTAGCGCAGCATCTCGTCGTCCACGCCGACCCAGGCCTCGAAGGCAGTGTAGGGTCCTTCGAGGTCGTAGGCGACCTCGCTCGCGGCGTGGGTGCCGAGACCCCGCGCGAACCGGCGTCCGGCGATCACCAGCGGTCTGCCCATCACGCTGCGGTCGGTCCCCAGCGCGCCCCATCCCTGGCTGGCGAAGCTGGGCGCGAGATCACTGATTGGCACTCGCCGCTCCTGGGCTCGGGCCACGAGTAGAGGTGCGCGGCCCTGACCCCCGGGCCTATCACTATGGCCACTGCCCGCCGCCCATGAGGTCCGAATGGCCCCTAGAGCCAGCACCACCGCAAGCACCAGAGCTCCCGCTGGCTGCCGAAAACGCATTCCTCTGCCCCCTAGCTGACCCAAAGACGGACCAGGTCCACGACTGATCCTGCCGAGCTGCCACTGCGGAGGCCTTCGACGACGAGGGCGATACGGCCTTCACCGCACCACCGCCGGAGCGAGTGCCGGGCGGCTTGGGGCGCCCGGCCTCCTCCTCCAGTCAACGCCTTCACGCGCAAGCGGCTCGGCTCCGAGCCTACTGGGCTGGGCGCTCGATCACGAAGGAGAGGGCCTCTGTCGAGAGCGCTGCCCGCATGTCTGGGAGGGCGAGGCCCGAACGGGTGCCTGTGGTATAATGCGCCCGGAAGGGGGATATGGACCTCACCGTCGTCATCGTTAACTGGAACACGCGGGATTACCTGGAAGGCTGCCTCAGGAGCCTTGAGGCCGTCTACCCCTGGTTGGCGGGGGGGGAGGGACCCCTGGCACTCGAGGTGGTGGTAGTGGAGAACGCCTCCACAGACGGCTCCGCCGCCATGGTTCGCCAGCACTTCCCTTGGGTCCGCCTCTTCGACATCCGCGAGAACCTGGGGTGGGCCGGCGGCAACAACCAGGGTCTGAAGGCCGCGATGGGGCGCTACAGCCTGCTGCTGAACCCCGATACGGAGGTGCTGCCCGGCTCCCTGGAAGTGCTGGTATCCTTCATGGACGCCCACCCAGAGGCCGGCGCGGCCGGCGCCAAGCTCCTGAACCCCGATGGGAGCCTACAGCCCTCTTGCCGGAGCTTCCCCAGTCCCGAGGGGGTGTTGTGGGAGGCCACGAAGGTGAGCCGGCTCTTCCCCCACAGCCGCCGCTTCGCCGCCTACCGCATGACCTGGTTTGGGTACGATAGGGTCATGGAAGTCGATCAGCCCATGGGCTCGGCGCTGCTTCTCCGCCGGGCGGCGGTCGATGCTGTGGGCCTGATGGACGAGGGATTTCCCATCTTCTTCAACGAGGTGGACTGGTGCTACCGTGCCAAGCAGGCTGGTTGGCGCATCTACTTCGTGCCGGACGCCCGGATTGTGCACTATGGAGGCCAGAGCACCAGCCAGGTGAGGCCCCAGGCCATCGAGGAGTCGCACCGAAGCATGGTCCGCTTCTACGAGAAGCACTACCGGGGGCGGATCCCTGGCCCGATCTTTGCAGTCATTACATGGATGATACGCTACAGCGCGGCCGGGCGCATCGCGCGCGCGAAGCGAGGACGGTGATATGGACCTGTCGGTAGTCATCCTGAACTGGAACACCAGCGACGATCTGAAGCGCTGCCTGAAGTCCGTGGAGAGCGAGGCAGCCGGAGTGACGGCGCCCGCCACCGTGGGCGGCGGCAACCGAGACCCTCACACGGGATCGCAGGTCAGCGTCGAGGTGGTCGTGGTCGACAACGCCTCCAGTGACGGTTCGGCCGGCATGGTCCGCGAGGAGTTCCCCTGGGCGCGCGTCCTCGAGAACGCTCGGAACCTCGGCTTCTCCGCCGGTAACAACCGCGGCATAGAGCAGTCGCGTGGCCGCTACGTCCTGCTGCTGAATCCGGATACGGTGGTGCACGCCGGCGCCTTCCACGAGCTGGTATGGTTCGCGGACCGGCATTCCGACGCGGGCGTGGTGGGCGCGAAGCTCCTGAACCGGGACGGCACGCTCCAGTACTCCTGCCGCCGCTTCCCCAAGATGGCCGACGGACTCTTCCGCCATACCCCGCTGGGCAAGCTGATGCCCCGCAACAAGTTCACCCGCGGCTACCTCCTGATGGACCACGACCACGGCGCGGAGGCGGAGGTCGATTGGGTCTCCGGCGCCGCGATGCTGCTGCGCCGTGAGGTGCTGGACCAGGTGGGCCTGCTGGACGCCAAGTTCTTCATGTACTGCGAGGACGTGGACATCTGCTACCGGGCGAAGCAGGCGGGCTGGAAGGTGCTCTACTGCCCCTCGTCCGTGATCACTCACCTCATCGCCCGCGCGTCCGATCAGAACGCCGCCAGGATGATCATCCAGCACCACAAGAGCATGTACCGCTTCTTCCGCAAGCACTACGCCGCGCACACCTCGCGATGGGTCTGGCCCATGGTCGTGGCCGGACTGGTAGCGCGCTGCTCTCTGTTGGTGACCAAGAACAAGATCGACATCTTCAGGATGCGTTTCGGCCTATGAGGAGGCGCCTGCGGCCGCTGCCGACCGCGGCGGCTCCAGCTCCGGTACCCCTCGTTTCCTGGCCGGCGGCCGCGGAGAAGGTCTCGCTCTTCTTCCTCGCACTTTTCCTCTTCCTGCTGCCCCTCGGCCCTGCTTTCCAGGGCTACATGGACCAGAGCGACCTGCTCCCGCTGCGGATCATCGCGGTGATCGCCCTGGCGCCGCTCTCCGTGGTCTCCCAGGCCGGCCGGGCACGGGGGCAGGGGGGCTTCGGCGCCCTCGCCCTGGGGTGCCTGGTTCTATGGGTAGGTCTCACCGGCGCCCTGACCTACAGCCGGCACGATACCTTTCTGCAGGCGAGTGACCTGGGGGTGGGCATCTGCGCCTACCTGGCCGTGCGGTGGCACCGGGGAAGTCAGCGAGGGTCGATGTGGCTCCTGGCGGCGCTCATCGCCGGAGCGACGGTCACGGCCCTACTGGGCATCCAGAACTACGCGGCCACCTACCGAACCGACCCCACCTGGCGCATCTTTTCCACCTTCCAGAACCCCAACTTCCTGGCGTCCTACCTGATCCTGGTCGCTCCAATCACCCTGGCGTCCGCTTTGGAGCTGTCTCGCCCCTGGGTGCTTCCCACGGCAGCGGCGGCCATCTTCCAGTTCAGCGCCCTCATGCTCACCGGGTCGCGGGGGGGATGGCTCAGCCTCTCGGTTGGGCTGGCGGTGATGGTGGTCGTAGGGGTTCGGC
>DASXUI010000548.1:0-17446 GCA_036504955.1 Armatimonadota bacterium | reverse complement strand
GCCCGCATGGAGGCCAGCACGCGCCTCAGGGTCTCGACGGGCAGCCCCTCCTCCAGGATCAGCCCGCAGGTGAGCGCCACCGGCCGCGCGCCCGCCATCGCCAGGTCATTGACGGTCCCGTTCACCGCCAACGACCCGATGTCGCCACCAGGGAAGAAAAGCGGCCGCACGACGTAGGAGTCCGTAGTCATCGCCACCCGAGGCATCCCCGAGCCCAGCGACAGCACCGCCGCGTCGTGCCTCTGCCCGGCGGGTGCATCCCCAAAGGTGGGCACCACCAGCTCCTCCAGAAGCCGGTGCATCAGCTTCCCGCCCCCGCCATGCGCCATCAGCACCGTTTCATGGTGGCTGCTAGGCAGAGGGCAGGTGAACCCTCCGGATAGGTTAGTGTTGCTGGTGCCGCTCATTTTCAAGCTTCTCCTCTGGGGCATGGAGCATGGGGAGGGTCGTTGGGTGGGTCGTATGGGAAGGGCCGCAGGGGGTGGGAGGCGGTCCTGTGGGGTCAAGCCGGGTGCCCGGCGGCCTATCGCCCGGCGGTGAATCGCCGGGCTTCGAGGCGCAATCCCGCTGAAGCGGGGTTCTGAGCCACGGGTGCACCTTGGGGTCAGAACCCTCCTTCCAGGAGGATTGAGCCCCGGAGCCCGGCGATTCACCGCCGGGCGGACGGCCTCGGGGCGCACATCCAGTCCGGGTCATCCGAGGCGCACCCTCTGAGGCCCTTCCCACCACCCAGGACCCAACGCCTGCCGCTGCAGGCCCTTCTCGCAACGACCTAACGACCCAACGACCCCCCCGTTGAAGCTCCCACCTTCCCCTTCACGGCCACCTGCAGCCCCATGCGCTTCAGGTCCTTCACCAACTGCTCCGGGTCTACCCAGTGAGCCATCAGGTGCAGTCCCGCGCGAGAGCCGGCACCAGCCAGGTACTGCTGCAGGCAGGCGACGACCGGCAGGGCGGTGAGATGGTAGCCGTCCTCCGCGAACAGGCTGGCCGTCGCGCTTGTCTGGCGGCCGAGGTTCACGCCTGTTGCCTCCGCGACAAGCTGGAGGCCAAAGGGCGGCCTCGAGGTGCGCCTCAGAGACCACAGCAGGAGCCGGCCCATGGGCTCGGGAGCGCGCTGGGGGGAGAGCTTCAGGCCCGCCATGACGATGGGGATCACCAGGTAGTTCACCAGCCAGTGGAAGCCGGCCACGTAGAAGCCCGTCTCGCCCAGGGTTGGGATCGCCTTGGGCAGATCCCGCATCTCCGCCATCGGCATAAGCGCGCAGGTCTGCTTACCGAAAGGCGTCCCGAAGTCGGAGGTTCGCATCGGCCAGCCCTTGGACCGCCGCCACTGTCCGTCCACGAACTCCTCGGGGGCATGCCCCACGAACTCCTGGACGAACTCGGGGGCCGTCGCGGGGGAGAACTGAAGGCGCCAGTCCTGCCGCAGCACGCTGCTGACGACCGCCGTGTGCATCTCCTCGAACAGGGGAACCATGTACCTCACGAGGGCGGCTGGCAGGCCGGGGTGGAACCCTGCGTCCGTGATGAAGAGGCGTCCGGAGTCCTCGATGCGCTGGGCCAGGGTGCGGAGTGTGTCTAGCTTCTGACGCGAAACCTGTATATCGAGGTAGTCGGTCCCAGCAGCCAGGGCCGCCTCGGCGACTTCACGAGTGTACCGTGCGGTACTGGAGGCAACCACCACCAGGCGGGCGCCTCGGAACGCCTTCGTGAGGCCCTCCTGGTCGGAGGCGTCGGCACGGACGCCGGAGACCCGCCCCTCCTCGTGGCCCTGCCCCAGCTCAGATGCCACCGACCGAGCACGATCGGCGTTCGGACCGGCCAGGACCAGCGCCGCCTGGGGTTGCTCCAGGAGCAGCCGCGCGATCGCCCGACCTGCGTTCCCGTAGCCGCCCAGGATGACGATGCTGTCCTGGCTCACGCTGCCCCCTGCCCGGCTCTGACGGCCCGCACTTGGCTACTCCCCTCTCAAGCGCCCATAGCGGTGGTACGCGGCGCAGGCCCCCTCTGACGAGACCATCGTGGCGCCCAGGGGATGCTCGGGCGTACACTTCGTGCCGAAGGCGGAGCACTCGCTGGGCCGCTTCAGCCCCTGCAGCACCAGGCCGCTGATGCAGTCGGGTGACTCGTCGACCGTCTTATCCGCCAGCCCGAACCGGAGCTCCGCGTCGTGCTGCCGGTAGGCTTCGCGCAGGCCAAGGCCGCTCTGTGGGATCTCCCCCACCCCGCGCCACTTCCGCGGGATGACCTCGAAGACCTCCCTCACCAGAGCGACGGCCGGCTGGTTCCCTTCGGGCTTAACGGAGCGACTGTACTGGTTTTCCACCTCGAACCGGCCCTCTTCGAGCTGCCTGACGCACATGGTGATGCCCTGGAGCAGGTCGAGGGGCTCGAAACCCGTCACCACGATGGGGATGCGATACTTGCTGGCGATGGGCTCGTACTCCGAGGTCCCCATCACGGTGCACACGTGCCCAGCGGCCAGGAAGCCCTGGATCTGGGTGTTGGGCGCGGAGAGCAGCGCCTCCATCGCGGGTGGCACAAGCACGTGGGACACCAGCAGGCTGAAGTTCGCGAGCCCCTCGAGCTTGGCCTGGTGAACGGCCATGGCATGCGCGGGCGCGGTGGTCTCGAACCCGACGGCGAAAAAGACTACCTGGCGGTCTGGGTTCTCCCGCGCCAGCTTCACGGCCTCCAGCGGCGAGTAGACCATCCGCACGTCCCCACCTGAGGCCTTCACGGTCAGAAGGTCCGTGCTGGAGCCGGGCACCCTCAGCATGTCTCCAAAGGAACAGAAGATGACCTCCGGGCGGCGGGCGATCTCGATCGCCTTGTCGATCAGCTCCAGCGGCGTCACGCAGACGGGGCAGCCGGGGCCGTGGATCAGGGTTACCCCCTCGGGCAGCAGTTCATCGACGCCATAGCGGATGATTGAGTGCGTCTGCCCCCCGCATATTTCCATGATGCGCCACGGGCGGGTGGTGATGCGCGCCAACGTGGCCGCGTAGCGCCGCGCCTCCTCGGCTCCTCGGTACTCGTCAACGAACCTCATGAGTGATGCCTTACTGCTAAGCCACCAACGTGGCGGGCCTTGCACGCGCCGGCCAGCTGTTGGCGACACGGTCGCATTCCGACAGATGGCCTCTCCTGGGAAGGGCCAGGAACCGATGAGCCCGCGGCACCTGCTCCACTGGAGCTCGGCGCCGCGGGCCCATGCGGTAACTCAGGCAGCCCTGGTTGGGCTAGTCGACCACATAGGTCTGGAGGGCCTTCGTGTACTGGGCCCGCTCGAAGGCGCTGGGGTTCGCCACGTTCTTCTGGCTCATGCTCCCCTGCATCTGCTTAACGGACTCGTACTCGTTGACCTCCATCCACTCGATGAGGCCCTGCTCCAGCACCTTGAGGTGCTCGATGCCCTTCATGAGCAGCACGGAGCAGACCTGGGTGATGCTGGCCCCCGCCATGAGCATCTTGAGGACGTCATGCGACTGGTGGATGCCGCTGGTGGCGGCCAGGCTGGCCCCGATCTGTCCGTAGAGGATCGCGATCCACCTCAGCGGCAGTCGCATCGCCTGCGGCGTGCTAAGGATGATGTTCGGCTTCACCTCCAGCGCGTCCAGATCGATGTCCGGCTGGTAGAAGCGGTTGAAGAGCACGAGGCCATCGGCCCCAGCCTCATCCAGCCGCCTAGCCATATTGCCCATGTTGCTGAAGAAGGGGCTCAGCTTCACGGCAACCGGGATGCTGACCGACGCCTTCACCACTTTGAGGATATCGACGTAGGTCTGCTCCACGGCGGCCCCGTCCAGCGCCAGGTCCGTGGGGATGTAGTAGACGTTCAGCTCCAGAGCGTCCGCGCCGGCCTGCTCCATTTGCTTCGCGAAACCGGTCCAACCCCCGGCGGTGGTGCCGTTCAGGCTGCCGATGACCGGAATGCCGACCGACTTCTTTGCGTCGGAGATGTGCTTCAGGTACTCATCCGGGCCCAGACGATATGTGCTGGCCTCGGGGAAGTAGCTCAGTGCCTCGGCGGAGAGGTTGGACGTGTGCGAGAGATGGTATTCGAGCTCCAGGCTCTCGCCAATCAACTGCTCCTCAAAGAGAGAGGGTAGAACCACCGCGGCGGCGCCGGCGTCTTCCATCCTCTTGATGTTGTCCGCGCTCTGCGATAGCGGCGACGCGGAGGGAACCAGCGGCGACCGCAGGTTCAGCCCAAGGTACGTGGTAGCCAGATCCATCCTGGATCTCACCTTTCCTGTCAGTGTACGGCCGGCCGTCTCTGCCCCCGGGCCGTAATCGCCCAGAGGCGAAGACCGACCGGCCGTGTGGATAGACTAGGCGCCGTCGCCGTTGGAGCTGCCGTTGCTGCTGGCAGTCTCAGCGCCCCGGGCGGCAAGCTGCTCGTAGAGCCGGTAGCGGGAGTTCACGTCCTCCTGAGCCTCGGCTAGCAGACGCTGAGCGTCCTCGGGCTTGGTCTTCGTGAGCATCTTGAACCGGTTCTGCATGTACATGTACTCGCCGACCGGCATCTTGGGCGGAGCGGAGTCCAGGGAGAGCGGGTTCTGGCCCTGCGTGGCCTTCCCGGGGTTGTAGCGGTAGAGCAGCCAGTTCCCAGAGTTCACCGCGGCCTTGTGGTTCTGCAGGCCCGTCTTCATGTCGATGCCGTGGGCGATGCAGTGGCTGTAGGCGATGATGAGCGAAGGACCGTTGTAGGCCTCGGCCTCCAGGAAGGCCTTCAGCGTGTGCTCGTCCTTGGCGCCCATGGCTACGCTGGCAACGTACACCGTGCCGTAGCTCATGGCGATCATCCCCAGGTCCTTCTTGCCCGCGGGCTTGCCGCCGGCGGCGAACTTCGCCACCGCGCCGCGAGGCGTGGACTTTGACATCTGGCCGCCGGTGTTGGAGTAGACCTCGGTGTCGAGGACCAGGACGTTCACGTTCCGGCCGCTGGCCAGCACGTGGTCCAGGCCGCCGAAGCCGATGTCGTAGGCCCAGCCGTCGCCGCCAATAATCCACACGCTCTTCTTCACCAGCATGTCGGCCAGGGGCAGAAGCCGCTTGGCATCCGCGTCGGGCAGCGCCTCGAGCTTGGTCTTCAGCGCGGCCACGCGGGACCGCTGCTCGTAGATGTCCGCCTCGTCGTTCTGCTCAGCGGTCAGGATGGCGGTCGCCAGATCCTCGCCCACCTTCGTCGCGACCCGCTGAACGAGCTGCTCGGCGAACTCCTTCTGCTTGTCAACGGACAGCCGGAAGCCCATACCGAACTCGGCGTTGTCCTCGAAGAGAGAGTTGGACCAAGCCGGTCCACGCCCCTCGGCGTTCTTCGCCCAGGGAGTCGTAGGCAGGTTGCCGCCGTAGATGGAGGAGCAGCCGGTCGCGTTCGCCACCACTGCCCGGTCGCCGAAGAGCTGGGAAACCAGCTTCACGTACGGGGTCTCGCCGCAGCCCTCGCAGGCGCCGGAGAACTCGAACAGGGGCTGCTGCACCTGCTGCTGCCGGATGACCGTGTTCTTCAGCGTGCGGCGGTCCACCTCGGGGATGCTCTGGAAGAAGTCCCAGTTGGCGCGCTCGCGGTCGCGAAGCGGCATCTGGGGCTCCATATTGATGGCCTTGAGGCGCGTCTCGCTCTTGTTCTTGGCCGGGCAGACGTCCACGCAGACGCCGCAGCCCGTGCAGTCCTCGGGAGCGACCTGAAGCGTGAACTTCTGGCCCTTCCACTCTGCAGCCCTGGCGTCGGTGCTGCGGAACTCAGCGGGTGCACCGTCGAGCAGCGCGGCGTCGTAAGCCTTCATGCGGATGGAGGCGTGCGGGCACACGAAGGCGCACTTGCCGCACTGGATGCAAGTCTTGGAGTCCCAGATTGGGATCTCGAGGGCGATGTTGCGTTTCTCGTACTGAGTGGTGCCCGTCGGGAAGGTGCCGTCGATAGGCATCGCGCTCACGGGCAGAAGGTCGCCGTGGCCGGCGATGATCTCACCCGTGACCTCACGGACGAAGCTGGGCGAGCTCATCGGGACCGGCGGGAGGAACTGCACGGAGCTGGTGGCTGCCTCCGGAACCTTCACCTCATGCAGGTGCGCCAGGCTCTTGTCCACAGCCTCCAGGTTCATCCGAACGACTTCCTCGCCCTTGCGGCCGTAGGTGTCGCGGATGGAGCGATTAATGGCATCAATTGCCTTACCGCGCTCCAGCACACCGGAGATGGCGAAGAAGCAAGTCTGCATGACCGTGTTGATGCGCCGACCCATGCCCGCGTCGTGCGCCACCGAGATGGCGTCGATGACGTAGAACTTGGCCTTCTTGGCGATCAGCTGCTCCTGCATCGGCCGGGGCAGGCTGTCCCAGGCTTCGTCAGGGCCGAAGGGGGTGTTGAGTAGGAAGGTTCCGCCGGGCGCGAGGTCCTTCAGCATGTCGTAGCGCTCGATGAAGATGGGTTGGTGACAGGCCACGAAGTTCGCCTGAGCGACCAGGTAGGGAGCGCGGATCGGCTTGGGGCCGAAGCGAAGGTGTGACACCGTCATGGCGCCGGACTTCTTGGAGTCGTAGACGAAGTAGCCCTGCGCGAAGTTGTCCGTGTACTTCCCGATGATCTTGATGGAGTTCTTGTTGGCGCCGACGGTGCCGTCCGCTCCGAGGCCGAAGAACATGGCGCGAACCACGCTCGCGGGCTCGATGGAGAAGGACTCGTCGTACTCCAGGCTGGTGTGGGTCACGTCGTCATTGATGCCGATCGTGAAGTGGTTCTTCGGCTTGTCCTTGGTCAGCTCGTCGTAGACGGCCTTGACCATCGCCGGCGTGAACTCCTTGGAGGAGAGGCCGTAGCGGCCCCCGATGATCCTCGGGCGCACGGCGGGAGCGCTGAAGCCCTCGTCCGCCGCCTCCTGGAAGGCGTTAACGGCGTCGAGGTACATCGGCTCGCCCGCGGAGCCGGGCTCCTTGGTGCGGTCCAGTACGGCGATGGCGCGCGTGGTCTTCGGGAATGCCTCCACGAAGGCCTGGACGTCGAAGGGCCGGAAGAGCCGGACCATCAGAACGCCGACCTTCTCGCCCTGGGCGGCCAGGTACTGAGCGGTCTCGTCGACCGTCTCGTTGCCGGAGCCCATCACCACGATCACGCGCTCGGCATCCGCCGGGCCGTGGTACTCGTAGAGCTTGTACTGGCGGCCGGTCAACTCCGCGAAGCGGTCCATGGCCTTCTGGGTGATGGCCGGGCACTTTCGGTAGAACGGGTTGCACGCCTCGCGAGCCTGGAAGTAGACATCCGGGTTCTGGGCGGTACCGCGCATCACCGGGTGGTCAGGCGACAGGGCGCGGGCGCGATGGGCGGTTACGAGGTTGTCGTCCACCATCGCCTTGATGGTCTCATCGCTCAGCAGGTCGATGGTAGAGACCTCGTGAGACGTGCGGAAGCCATCAAAGAAGTGGAGGAAGGGTACGCGGGACTCCAGTGTGGCAGCCTCGGAGATGAGCGCGAAGTCCATCGCCTCCTGCACGGAGCCGGAAGAGAGCAGCGCCCAGCCGGTGGACCGGGTGCCCATCACGTCGCTGTGGTCGCCGAAGATGGAGAGAGCCTGAGCAGCCAGGGACCGAGCGGCCACGTGGAACACGGCCGAGGTCAGCTCTCCTGAGATCTTGTACATGTTGGGAATCATCAGGAGCAGGCCCTGGGAGGCCGTGAAGGTGGTGGAAAGGGAGCCCGTCTGAAGGGCGCCATGCACCGCGCCCGCCGCGCCACCTTCGCTCTGCATCTCGACAACCGACGGTACAGTGCCCCAGATGTTCTTGACACCCTCGGAGGCCCACTGGTCCGCCCACTCTCCCATGTTCGAGGAAGGCGTAATGGGGTAAATCGCGATGACTTCGTTAACCCGGTAGGCAACGTAAGCTACCGCTTCGTTTCCATCAATGATTGTTTTCTTCATCGTCTCTATGGCCTATCGTTTCTAACAGGCAGCTTTAAGGAAGGCGTGGGCCCAAGCAGGCCCGCGAGCGACCGCGCCCGAGTCACGAGGGGTGTGGGGCCGCTGGAGCGAGAGGTCCGGCCCTCTGGGCCCGGACGCGGGTGGCGGCTGACCTAGCCCGCATCATGCACTGCGGGCGTGTGGTGTGCCGCATGGGTCCCCGGACGGACCGTCCCGAGAGCCCTGCGGCGCGGAGTCCACCAGCTCGCCCAGCTCGTCCATCTCCTGCAGGTACTGGAACACGCGCTGAGCCTCCGCCTCATCGAGGGTGCTGAGCGCGAATCCCACGTGAACTACAACGTAATCGCCTACGGTCGCTTCCGGTACGTAAGCGAGGTTGACGTCTTTGAGGATACCACCGAAGCTTACCTTGCCGCTGCGGGTGAGGGGGTCACCCTCCGTGATGCTGGTGATCTTCCCAGGTACAGCCAGGCACATGCGCTACCAGTCTTTCGCCCGTTGGATGCAGACCCGCGACAAGAGGATGCCACGCCGGGCGTGAACCCGGTGCGTCATCCCTCAGCTCGGAGCCTTGAGCCTACCGCCGCCAACTGCCCCAGAGCGATCCCCCCGTCATTGGGCGGAACCCTCTGGTGCCAGTACGGCCGCAGCCCCTCTTCCCTTAGTCGGTGTACCGCACGCTCGGCCAGGTACCTGTTCTGAAAGCATCCGCCTGTGAGCAGAACTCTCTCTATACCCACCTCACGCGCCACCGCAACCAGCGCCTCCACCAGCCAGTTGTGAAACCTTGCCGAGAGGAGGCGGGGGCTGACACCGTGCCCCCAATCTGACAGCAATCCCTGGACCACCGGGGCCCAGTCCACCACCAGGGCGCCGCCCTCGCCTTGGGCAAGGGCCACGTCGTAGTGGTCGCTCGGGAGCTCCCCTGTCAGCAGGAACTCCAACTCCATGGCCGCTTGGCCCTCGAACCCGCAGGCCTGGCGCAGCCCGATGAGGCTTGCCGCACCATCAAAGAGCCGGCCGATGCTGGACGTTCTAGGTGCCTGCGTCCCCCTACGGAGAAGGGCACCAAGGATTCCCAGCTCCTCCCCCGTGAAGGCGGCCAGGCTGGGCACCTTATTCCTTTCCAGTGCCGCCGGCCCCAGCAGTTCGTACAGCAGCCCTAGTGCGACCCTCCGTGGCTCCTTTACGGCTTTCTCGCCGCCAGGTAGCGGGAAGGTCCTCAGGTGTCCGGCACGTTCGCACTCACCGGAGGCCGACACTGTCAGGAACTCGCCGCCCCAGATGGTTCCGTCCAACCCCAGGCCGGTGCCGTCCCAGGAGGCGCTGAGAACTGGGCCCTCAAGCCCATTCTCCGCCATACAGGCGAAGGCGTGCGCGAAGTGGTGCTGAACCTCCCTGACCGGCAGCCCCAGGGCGTGCGCGTACCGCGACGACAGGTAGTCCGGATGCGCGTCGCAGACTACGCCCTCGGGGCGCAGGTCGTACAGCTCCTGCAGGCTCTGAGCGGCCTGGGTGAAGGCCTCATAGGCCTCCGCCGTCGCCAGGTCACCCAGGTGCTGGCTCACGAAAACGTTCGACCCCACCGAGATGGCGACGCAGCTCTTCTGGTGGGCGCCTACTGCCAGCAGCGGAGGCTGGGGCTCCTTCAGGCGGATGGGCAGCGGGGCGTACCCCCGGGCCCTACGGACCACCATCTCGCGGCCGGCCATCACGCGAACGATGGAGTCATCCACGTGACGGTGGATCGGCCGGTTGTGAACAAGAAAGAGATCGGCAATACCCCCAAGCCGGACCAGAGCCTCTCTCTCGTCCGTGCAGATGGGTTCGTCGGAACGATTGCCGCTCGTCGCGACCACCGGAAACCTAAGCTCTGCCATCAGCAAATGGTGAAGCGGCGTGTAGGGAAGCATCACGCCCAGATGGGGGTTCCCAGGGGCCACGTTCGCGGCCACATCCATTATACTGTGATCTGCCGCAAAGCGCCTCCCCAGAAGCACTATAGGCGCCTCAGGTGACCCAAGCAGCCTGGCCTCCAGGTCATCGACCCCACACAGCTCGCGCGCCTGCTCCAGCGTTGGAGCCATCAAGGCGAAGGGCTTCTCCTCCCGCGCCTTGCGCAGCCTCAGCTCCGCCACGGCCTCCTTATTCCGTGCATCCACAATCAGGTGGATGCCTCCGAGGCCCTTGACGGCCACCGCCCTGCCCTGCCGCACCGCGTCCGATGCTGCCAGGAGCGCCTGGTCGCCCAGGCAGAGCACGCTGCCAGAGGAGTCCCACAGCTCCAGATGCGGCCCGCACACCGGGCAAGCGTTAGGCTGGGCGTGGAACCGCCGGTCCGCGGGGTCCTCGTACTCCCCTCGGCAGTCCGTGCAGAGCGCGAAGCTGTCCATGGTGGTGTTGCCGCGATCGTAGGGGACCGCCTTGATGATGCTGAAACGGGGGCCGCAGTTGGTGCAGTTGGTGAAGGGATAGCGGTAACGGCGGTTTGAGGGGTCCAGCATCTCCCGAAGGCAGTCATCGCAAGTGGCGATGTCGGGCAGTACGTAGGCGCTCTTCGCGCCCCCCTTCTCGCTGGGCCGCACGGTGAACTCCGCGTACCCGACGGGGTCCAGGAAGGACGGCTCCAGGCTCTGGATAAAGGAGCGCGGCGGCTTCTCAGCCTGAAGCCGAAGCAGGAACTGGCGGAGCCGGGCCTCCTCCCCCTCAACCTCTATGAAGACGCCCTCTGTGGAGTTGTTGACCCACCCAGGCAGCCCCAGCTCGGTCGCCAGCCGATAGACGAAAGGTCGGAAGCCGACGCCCTGCACGGCCCCACGCACCACCACTCTGAGCCGCGCGGTCACCGTCCCCTTCACTGCTCTCCTGCCTCGCCGGTTTGGCATCTACGCCCATTCTACAGGCAGAAGCCGCCCACGGCCAAGCCCGGACGTACGCTTACCCCAAGCCACCAATGATCACAGGAGCTGATCGCGCCGACGACGAACGCCAACCTTGAGTGGGCCAACCGCCTCACACCAGAGACGCGGAGGGCACGGAGGCGAGGTGGGCCATGAGCAGGGAACAACCGCCGCGAGGACACTAGGGCACCAAGAGGGGCGGGGAGGCGTGGGTGCTGAGTACCTACCGGTGGCGGCGCGGGAGTGGATCACGCGGGAGGTGATTGCGCGGGAGTGAACTCCTCGCACTACTTATCGCCCTGTCCCTAACGGGACGGTAGAGCGGTTGGTGGTCGCCGCCAACTCCCTGCGTCCCCGGTACGGTAGGTCCGCCGTCCCGGCAGGGGCACGGCTCGATTGATCGCGCGAGTAGTTCACTCCCGCGCGGTAGGCGCTCGGGCGAGAGGGTGTTGGCAACTCCAAGCAGCCTATCCTTGCCCCTCTTGGTGTCCTGGTGTCTTGGCGGTGAAGCAGTTCCTTGCCGCCAGCCCTGCCCTTCCCTGTGTTCCTCTCAGTCTCCTGTGCCCCTGCGGTGAGAGCCCTTGCCTGCGCTCGCCCCCTTCCCAGATACAGGTGAGTTGATCGCGAATGGACATCCTCAGGACCCTTGGGCTCCTCCTCACGCTTGCTGTTGCCGCCACGGCCGCCCCCACGCCCAGCCGGTACTTCGTGGTTCAAGTCCTGGACGACGCGACGGGCCGAGGGGTGCCTCTCGTGGAGCTGCGGACGACGCACCTCGTTCGGTACGTCACCGACAGTGCCGGCGTCGCCGCCCTGGACGAGCCAGGCCTAGAGGGGCAGGAGGTGTTCTTCTCCGTCACTAGCCCGGGCTATGAGGTGCCGGCCGATGGCTTCGGCTACCGAGGCGTGCGGCTGAGGGTGAAGGCCGGGGAGACCGCTCAGGTCCGCGTCCGGCGCCTGAACCTGGCGGAGCGGCTCTACCGCGTCACCGGCGAGGGCATCTATCGCGACAGCCTGCTGGCGGGACGGCCCACTCCCTCCAGCCAGCCGCTCCTCAACGCTCAGGTTGTGGGGCAGGATACCGTCGACAACGCCATCTACCAGGGCAAGCTCTTCTGGATCTGGGGCGATACAAGCCGTCTGAGCTACCCCCTCGGCAACTTCCACACCACGGGCGCCACGTCACCCCTCCCGGGGAAGGGCGGCCCCAAACCCGACCAGGGAATGGCCCTCACCTACTTCCAGGGGCAGGACGGCTTCACGCGGGAGATGACGCCCTTCTCGGACAAGGGCCCAACTTGGATCGATGGGCTGGTGACTCTGCAGGAGGGCGGCAAGGAGCGCCTCTTCTGCCTCTACGCCAATGTGCGCCAGGACATGACCCCCGCCTCGCGAGGGCTGGGACGGTTCGACGACACGCTGGGGCGGTTCCAGAGCGTCGCTAGCTTTTCCATGGACTCGCCCAATCTGCCCCGAGGACACGCGTTCCGGGCGCGCCAGGGCGGGGCCGACTATCTCTACTACGCCTTCCCCTACCCCTTGGTCCGCGTGAAGGCCGACCCTGACGCCCTCCGGGATCCCTCCCGCTACGAGGCGTTCACCCCGCTGCTGCCCGGCACCCGCCTGGACCCGCGCCGCCCCGAATCCGCCAAGCTAGACCGCGACGCGGCCGGCCACCTGCGCTACGCCTGGAAACGCAGCACCTCCCCCGTGGGGCCGGACGAGCAGGACCGCCTTATGCGGGCCGGGCTAATGAGCAAGGAGGAGGCACTTCTCACCCTGAGGGACCCCGATACCGGGGCGGAGGTGTACGCACATGGGGGATCCGTCTACTGGAACGCCTACCGCAAGCGATGGGTGCTGATCACTGTACAGCGTGGCGGCACTACCTCCAACTTGGGCGAGGTCTGGTACGCCGAGTCTGACACCCCCGTGGGCCCTTGGGTCTACGCGCGCAAGGTGGTGACGCACAACAAGTACAGCTTCTACAACCCCAAACAGCACCCCGAGTTCGACGAGGAGGGCGGCCGGCGGATCTACTTCGAGGGAACCTACACCTTCACATTCTCCGGCAGCGAGGAGGCCGCAACCCCCCGCTACGACTACAATCAGATCATGTACCGGCTGGACCTGGCAGATCCCCGGCTAGCTCTGCCGGTCCCAGTGCATGACGCCCCCTGGAGGACCGTCACCCGCCCAGGCGCGAACCCTGGGTTCTGCGCCCCTGACCGCCCAGCCCCCGGACTAGTGCCTGTCTACTGGCGCAAGAGCGGCTCCGGGCCGGGCAGGCTGGAGGTAAGCGCCGAACGCGGCTCTGCGCAGGATCGATCGCTCTTCTACGCCCTTCCCCCGGCTGCCGACAAGCCGTCTCCGGCCACGCTGCCGGTCTACGAGTGGGTTCGTGAGGTGGACGGGTCGCGCACGTACACCATCGGCACGGAGGTCGGCCCCGAGGGCTACCGCCGTTCGCCGGAACCCCTGTGCCGGGTGTGGAGCAACCGGTGTCAGGTGGACCTGAGCAACGAGGACGCGGCCCCTTCTGCTGCTCCCTTGATGCATCCTGGGTGACGCCGTGCCGAGCAGGGGCCACCCGGCGGCTGCCGCTCGGCCAGGGGCCAGAGGAGCGACCGAGTGTCAGGAGCCCCTCGCGCCACTACCCCCTCTCCCGCGCGGTGCTATGCCTTACCCGCAGGTCTGGTTGGTCAGGGATATGAAACGCGCGACTCAGCGGACCCGCGTGGAGTTACCGAACCTGTGGGTAAGGCATAGAGTGCGGCGGGAGAGGGGTCCCTGGTACGCCTCTGGCGGCAAGACGGGGGCTTGTGGGTGAACGGTGCCCCGGGAGCCCTCCTCCTGGCTAAGGCCCCTCGCCTGCGTATTCCGAGTCGCCACCGGAGCAGCGGCACGCGAAGCACCATGCTGCGCCTGGGGTTGCGGTGACGTTCCGCATGGCAGGCCCTCCATCCCAGGAACACATACAGTCCGAGCCCACAGCCTCAGCCCGCTCCTCCGTGCTGTAGGGCGCGCTGGCACAGACCGAACGCGCCCAGAGCACACTCGCCGAAGGACCGACTGCAGCCATCGCCGGTGCTGCCCGGCCGAAGGCGCGGCACTGCCGCCTGAGGGAATCGCGCTGCCAAGGCTCCTCATATGCAGGCTCCGCCGAAGCCGTTCACTATGCAGACATATACCATGCGGTAGCCTCTTCGGCGGCCCAGCCGATACCCCTGCGCCTCTCCTCGGAGAGAAGCAGCTCCGTGATGCTGTCCCTGATCTGAGGGGTGCGTGTCCACGCACTGGTCTCAATGCCAATGCGGCGGCGGCTATCATCGGGCCTCTTGGTCAGCAGGCTGTAACTATGCACAAGCTCTTTGAGGAGCTCGACCACCACACCTATGACGGCCTTGGCCGACTGCTCGTAGGCTCCGGCCTTCGGCAGCGAGCAAACGTCCTCAAGTATCAGACGATTGAGGACCCGATTGCTATCGGCAGTTGGCTCAGCCCCCATCTTGTTGAGGTCCTGGAGTAGCTCGCGTGCCAGGCCAGCAGTGATGCTCCTCATCTTCGGCTCCAGACCGTAGCCCTTGTACCACTCTGGCAGCCCCTTAAGCCAGGCGGCCCAACCCTTTCCGACCCCGAGCATACGCCGGTCCTGAAGGAGGTTAAGGGCGCTGACATCTGTGGTCCTGGCGCCTACGCGAAGCCCAACACGCTGCAGTTGTGAACGGACATCCGGCGTTGCCAGCAGGTCGTCTTCCGTGAACCGTGCGCGCGCGCGCCGGTATAGTGCGCTCGCCCCCAGTCTGCCGATAAAGCGGAGCGCGTAGTCGAGCTTGCACACCAGAGCGAAGTCGGACCAGAAGTCGTAGAACTGCGTCCCCATGGTGGTTGTTACAATGTCGGCAATGGTGTCAACTCTCGAGAGGAATGGGACCAGTTCCTCTGGGGCTCTCTCCACTAACAACCTGCGAATGCGCTCAATGGCTGCGGCAGGCGACTGCTCACTTCTAATAAGTATCTCGCCGAACTTCTGTCGATCACCGCCGGCTGTGTCCACGGCGCTACACAGCCTCTGCCAGTCGGTGGCGAGGGTTCCCGCCTTGCGGCTCTTGAGGGGAACCGTCCCGGAGATGTCGGCCAGGTTGAGCACGAGGAGTAGGGACAAGATCGCCTTCTGCTCCCTTGCGCTGCTTGAGTGAAGGGCGAGAGCGTCCACCAGCACGGCCGCCGACCCCTCACCGGTACCGACAACGCCGAACAGGTCGTGGTACCGAATGAGCTGGCAGAGAAGGCGATAGTCCTCACCCCCGCCCAACAACTCCCGCAATCTCACAGACTCGTCGGGTCTCACGTTCAGAATGTATTGGTAGCCCTCCAGGGGATGCCTGTCTCGGTGTATGGCCTTGCCGATATCGTGATAGAAGGCGGCCACCATGAGAAGCTCCTGGGCCTTATCCCAGCCCATGGACCCGGCTAGTATGCCTTGGCTTCCCAACACAAGGCCGCACACCCTAAGGAACTCGGTCTCGCCAGCTGCGTCCTCAGGCTTGGCAGCGTCCTCAAGAGCCGCAACTGCCTGACCGTAGATAAGGTCCCTCATACAGCTCAGCGTCTTCTGCACATGAGCCCCGTCCTGGTACGGTTCGCCAGCTTTGCCGAGGGCTTCCATCTGCATGCCGAAGGGTATGAGGCCCATCAGGTCATCACTAGGCCATTCGCTCCTGAGCTCTTGCACAAACTCCTGTCGCGTTAGGTTCGCCATTTGCGCCCCTCCATGGGCTTTGGTACCAACGACCGTGGCCAAGGCTGAGACACCCTTGGTATCACTAGCAGGTACTAGACGCCTCCCTATCGAGCAGCCTCTCCACCTCCCCAACGGCCCGCTCGACGCAGGCAGCGCAGGTGGGCGTGAGCCCCATGCCGAGGCCGAAGTCCTCGCCTCTCACGGAGATGAGCCAGGCCTCCGGGCATGTGCCGGTCAGCCCACGGGCCAGGAAGAGAAGCATCCCAGGGCTCATGTGGTGCGTGACGGCCTGGACGCCATACTCCTCCTGGACTGGGAGGACCCGGACATCCTCGGGGATAGTGCCGGAGTGGGCGTCCACGAAGACGACCCGCCGGTAGCGGGCAACCACGGGGGCCAGCTCGGGGAGGAGCTGGTGCATCGTGAGCGTGTCGACCGGATGACCCAGCTCGTCCAGGCCGTCCTCGTCCGGCTCCAGCTCGGGGAGGCAAAGGCGGCGGCGCAGCTCGTTTACCAGGAAGTGGGCCGCGCCGTCGTCTTTTCGGTAGGGGTTGCCGAAGCCGACCACCAGGCCGGCTCCGGTTCCGATCGACTGCTCAGACACCCCGCGCCATCCGGTCCAGCACGGACCCGTCCGGCGCGACGAGCTCCAGCACCAGGGGCATGTGGCCCAGGGCGTGCGTGGAGCAGGAGAGGCAGGGGTCGTGGGCGCGAACGGCCGCCTCAACGCGGTTCAGCATCCCCTCGGTCAGGGTGTCGCCGTTCACGTAGGCCTTCGCCACCATGTCCACGGACTTGCTCATGGCCCAGTTGTTATGTCCCGTCGCCACGATGAGGTTGGCCTTCCGAACCAGGCCGTTCTCGTCCGTCTGATAGTGGTGGATGAGGGTGCCCCTAGGCGCCTCCAGGCACCCCACGCCCTCCCCAACGAAGCCGGTCGACTCTCCGCAGACGTCCTTGGAGAGCACGTCGGGCTCCAGCAGGAGCTGCTCGATCCGCTCTACCGCGTAGAGGTCCTCGATGAGTCTGGCGTAGTGGTACCAGAGGGTGCCCTCCACCGGATGCCCGCCGTTCATGGCGCGGAAGACGGCGAACTCCTTGCCCGCCAGCGAGGTGCCGACCTGGTCCACCATGTTCAGGCGCCCCAGGGGGCCGACCCGGTACACACCTCCCGGCCAGCCCAGTGGTCGGTAGAAGGGGAACTTGAGGTAGGACCAATCCTCCACATGCTCGCCGATGAACTCGAGGTACCGTGAGTCGTCGAAGCACGCGATCTCGATCCCGTTCTGATCGGCGAGCCGAATCTTGCCGTCGTAGAACTGGAGGCCGCCCTCCTTGTCGATGAGGCCAAGGTAGCCTGACTTCATCACGGCGAAGCTGCCCACCAGCTTGGCTTCCGCCTCGTACCACTGCTTGGCGACGGCAATTCCCGTTTGGATGATCTTCGCCATCTCAGGGATCTGGCCGAGGATGCGGTCACGATCCTCCAGGGCCAGCGACGTGTTCACTCCGCCTGGAACGGCGAAGATGGGGTGAACGCGCTTGCCTCCCAGCAGGCGGATGATCTCCTGCCCGAAGGCGCGGAGCCTAATCGCCTTCAGAGCGAGGTCAGGGTTGGCCTGGGCAACGCCCGCCACGTTTCGAACCGCCGGGTCGGCGTCCATTCCCAGCAGCAGGTCAGGGCCCGCCAGGTGGAAGAAGTGCATCGAGTGGCTCTGCACGAACTGCCCCATGTGCATGAGCTCTCTCAGCAGCGCGGCCGGCCGGGTGGGCTCGGCGCCGGCGATGGCGTCGCAGGCCTTGGCGGCGGCCAGGTGGGGACTAACGGGGCAGATGCCGCAGATCCGCGCGGTGATCTGCGGCAACTCCTGGTAGGG
>DASXUI010000547.1:0-7144 GCA_036504955.1 Armatimonadota bacterium | reverse complement strand
GTTACCCCCAGGCCAGTAGAGCACCTGGCCAGCTATGCCAGTACAGGTTCTCGACGCCAGAGCGCTGTCATCGCTCTCTGATTGCATGTAACCGCACACCTTCTCGAGGGCGAGGTCGTAGGGAGTCTCCCCAATGGGCGTTGCGAGCGTGAAGTAGAAGGGAATCGTGCCTGTGGCGCCAGCAGAGCTCCAGGATGAGCCGTCCAGTGAGTACTCCCAGGCGATCGACGGCGTAAGTTTCCTCACGCGAGTGCTGTCGGGAATGGCCGATCCGCCGCCAATCCCATTGACAACGCCGTCTGTCCCGCTAGAATCCTCTAAGTGGTTGCCTGCCAACCTGCAGCCGCTCTTGCTGCCGACGGTAGTGGACCCAACCTTGGCACGGAGGTACACCGTGGGCTGGGCCGCGTTCACATCGGGGCTGACGGAGAAGGTACCGAACATGGTGGGAGGCGTGTTCTTCGTGTAGCACACAGGCAGACTTGACCCGCCGCTGCTCCAGACCGGAGTGTCATCGCCCGGATCGACGACGGGGCCGTTCTGCCATATCTTGAGATGGTGATCGCCTGTGAAGCCCAGGCTGGTGATTGAGACCTTGATGGCGACGATACTCTTGGTGAGGGTCACGTAGCTATCATCACGCGACCCTGACTCCCCGGCCGGGACCAGCGCTAAGTCGTCGATCTTGCACGTGATCTGCGCGGTCACGCCCTGTTGGGGAGCCACCCACACTACCGTGCTTCCGGTGTTCCCGTTCTTGAAGGAGCCGGCGGTTGCAGTCCAGGTGTAGTTGAGCAGGTCCGCGGGATGTGTGGTTACGCCGGTCTGCCGGTCGAGCCTCTGGTCCAGATCGGTGGCCCCTTGTACGGAGCAAGAGACCTCGGCCCCAGGCAGGCATTCGCTCGGGCTGCTGATGCTGGACGCGATGATCGGTGAATCGGGCGTCCACTCAACCCAATCGTGGCACCGGGCAGCGCCAACCGAGAACTGGCAAAGCAGTGCGCTAAGCCACAGCATCGCCGATCTGGAGAGGCTGCGTGGATGTCTTGGGGGGCGTCACTAGCGGTCACGACACATGAGTGGAGTGGGATGGTCGGCGTCCCGTCGTAGTCTGTGGGCATGGTCTGCTCCTACTCCGCGTTCTCGATTCTGGAGCGCAGACTGCTGGCCAAGATCCCCTGATCGGGGCGCGTCGCCTCCAGATCGTGCAGTGCCTCGCGCGCCTCCGCTAGTCGCTTGAGGGCGACCAGGCACTCCACTCTGTAGCGCGCGCCAGCCAAAGCTAGGTCCGCGTCGTCGCCGTGGAAGAGCCGTTCCGCCTCGGCCAAGGCCTGGTCGAAGCGGCCACGATCAAAGAGGGTCTTGGTCTTGTCGAAGTGCAAGCCTTTGGCGCGGAGCGGAGAGAGGGCCTCCAGCTTAACCGTCACCGCGTCCGCTTCCTGAATCCGGTCCAGCGCGAGGAGGCACTGGGCGCGCAGATGCAGGCCATTCTGGGCAATTGTTGCTTCCTGCGCGCTCGCCAACCCCTCGAACTCGGACAGTGCCTGGGTGTAGCGCTGGTTCAGGTAGTGGACGCTGCCAATGAAGTAGTGGGCCCGCTCCTGGTGGGTGGAGGCCGGATCCTTCGCCAGCACCTCCGCGAAGCCCTCCAGCGCCGCATCCCAGTTGCCCAGGAAGAAGTCGCACTCCGCCAGGGCGAAGTCGATGCGGCGGACCATGTCCGCGCCCTTGGGGTCCTGCTCCGCCAACGGGCGGACCTTCCGCAGTGCCTTCTGAGCCTTCGCGTAGTCGCCGTCCGGCCCGGGCTGGTGGTAGGCCATAGCCGCCCGGTACAGCGCCTCCGTGGCGATCTCCGGGTAGTCCGCCGCCAGCTTCTCGCAGGCGGCCACTGCCGCCGGCACGTCCCCCTTCTGCTCCCAGCTCTCCGCCAGGCCCAGCATCGCCTGCTGAGCGGTCTCCGTGGAGGGCTTGGTGTCTAGCAGGGCCTTGAGCGTCTCGATGGCCTTATCCGGCTTCCCTCGGTCCCGAAGCGCCTTGGCCTGCCGCAGCCGCCAGCGGTCCCCCTCGTGACCGGCGTTCGCCTGAGACAAGCGCTCCAGCTCCGTCACCAGGTCGTCACCCTTGCCGTTGCGTTCCAGGTAAACCAGGATCTGCTCCTGGGCTCCGTCCGCCAGGGCGTCGGTGGGGTGGTCCTTCAGGAAGGCCCGGTAGGGGGCCACCGCGCGGTCGGTCTGAGGGTCCGTCGCGGAGTGAAGCTCCAGGCCCTTCGTCTCCACGGCCAGGTCATCGAACCAGACGGTGCCGGTGTTGGCATCGGAGCGCAGGAACAACTGGCCCTTGGTGGCGCCACGAGGCGGCAGTGCGGAGAGGCTGAGTCGGGTCCAGTCGGCAGTGCCTGGCGGCACGAAGGGTGTCTCCGCGTTGCAGATCCAGCCCGTCGCGTCGTACCAGGCGATGGCTAGGCGCGTGTTGCCGGAGGCCTTGTCCGCCTTCACCCAGGCGGAGAAGGTGATCCAGAAGTAGCTCTGTCCGTAGGCGCCGTCGACCTCGAACTCAGCCGCGTGCCATCCCGTGTTCCAGTCGCTCTTCGCCACCTTGAGGGAGCGGGTGCCGTGGTGGGCGACCTTGTCATCGACCAGTAGGGTGCCCTTGCCCCAGCGCTCCCAGCCCTGGGGGTCGGGCGTGCCGGCCTCGAAGGATGGGTTGGGCAGGGGAACCGTGCTCTCCCCACTCACGGCGGGCGCCCGAACGCCCAGCGCCACGGCCAGACCGGCCAGCAGCCCCCACCTGATACCCCTGCATCGAACCATCCTGGCACCTCCCGTGCCTGAGTCTCTGCCCTCCGGCGTGGCCGGAGGACCCGACCTGCCCAGAGCTTCCTCTCCCAACCGGTGGCTGGCGAGGTGAGGGAGCTACAGCTCCCCTCGCCGCGCCGGAGACAGACCCATAGGTCTCCTGTTCTACCACAAGGAACGCTAGAGTGCCTGGATAGGACTACGGCTCACTTAGCACTGTCAAGGTATCGGACTATCGTATCACTAACCATCAAAGGGGACGGTTAGATGGAGGGGCCCGGAGCGGGGGCGCGCAAGATGGGCGGGAGCGGGTTCAGCCGCTCGTGCCTCGCCGCTCGTGCCTCGCCGCTCGTGCCTCGCCGCTCGCGCTCTCACCGCTGGTGCCCCCGCCGCTCGGTGCCCCCTCGGCCTCCTGCCAGCCTCTCACCGAACTGTCGACCGCCTCCCCAGCGGCTTGACACCCTGGCCCTGCATCCTATAATGGCGTATACAGTACCCACTAGTAGCTATTGAGAGGAGTATAGTCACCATTATGGCACGCCGGGCATTCAGGCCTCTACCCACGGTTCAGGGCAATCTGGTCGAGCTTGGGACCAACCTCCGGCTCGCAAGGCTGAGGCGCAGACTCACGGCCCTACAGGTCTCCGAGCGTGCTGGGATCGACCGGACGACCCTTCGGCGCATAGAGCGTGGGGATGGCTCCGTATCCATGGGTGCGTACGCGAGTGTCCTGTTCTGCCTGGGGCTTCATGAGGACCTGGCACAGGTAGCGCGCGACGATGAACTGGGCAGGAAGCTCCAGGACATCGGGATGCCGGTGAGAGCTCGAGCCCCAAAAGCCGACAGGTCGGATCAGGGTGATCCGCAGTGAGGGGCGATGGGGTAACCCGGATCGAGGTGTGCGCCGACTGGGTGGGCCTCTCTGAACCCACTCGAATGGGTGAGCTGTCAGTCGCCCTGGGGCGCGGCGGCGAGGTGTTCTCCTTCCAGTACGATTCCGACTGGCTGAGAAGTAGTAGAGCCCAACAGCTTGACCCTTCACTGCGGTTGTTCGGGGGCCCCCAGTACCCAGCCAGTGGCAGGGCCAACTTCGGCCTGTTTCTTGACTCCTCGCCTGACCGCTGGGGCCGTACGCTTATGGTCAGGCGTGAGACCCTCGCGGCAAGAGACGAGAAGCGACGACCACGGACCCTCCGTAGCTCTGACTACCTACTGGGCGTGCATGACGCACAGCGTATGGGAGGACTGCGCTTTCGCACGGACCCCAGAGGACCGTATCTGGCTGCTGGCGACGAGCTAGCTTGCCCGCCCTGGACTTCCCTGAGGGAGCTGGAGCAAGCAAGCAGTGCTTTCGAGGCCGGAGACCCTGGTGACGGGGTTCAGTACCGGCAGTGGCTGCGCGTTCTGATGGCGCCAGGTAGCTCCCTGGGCGGCGCGCGACCCAAAGCGGGCGTCAGAGGAACCGATGGCAACCTTTGGATCGCCAAGTTCCCCAGTCGGAACGACCTCATGGACTGCGGCGCCTGGGAGTGGGTGACCCATCAGCTCGCTCGTGAGGCAGGCATCGACGTGTCGGAGAGCCATGCCCGCAAGCTACGCTCAGACCACCACACCTTCCTCACGCGACGGTTCGACCGGACCCCAGACGGCAAGCGGGTCCACTTCGCCTCCGCCATGACCCTACTGGGTCGTGGGGATGGCGATGGTGCGGACACGGGGGCGTCCTATCTGGAGCTGGCCGAATGCCTGGAGCGGCATGGATCGAATCCCAGCAGGGACCTTCAGCAGCTCTGGCGGCGCATTGTCTTCTCCATCTGCGTCTCCAACAGCGACGACCACTTGAGAAACCACGGGTTCCTTCTCGGGCAGAAGGGATGGGCGCTGTCGCCGGCCTATGACGTGAACCCGAATCCGGGTGCCACCGGACTTCATCTCAACATCGATGACTCCAGCAACGCGCTTGATCTGAGGCTTGCCTGCGAGGTCGCTGAGCTGTTCCGAGTCACCCCATCGGGGGCGAAGGCAACGGTCGATAGAGTGGTGAAGGTCGTGAGCCAGTGGAGGTCGAGGGCGACCAGGATCGGCATCCCGAGGGGGGAGCAGGAGTACATGGAGCCCGCCTTCCGCGCGGCACTGGGGTAGGCGGGCACCGGACGCGCGGCAACCGAGCGGGACGGGCGCCGAGCGGGGGCGGCACGAGCGGCTGAACCCGCTCGCTGCCAAAGCGTGCGCCCCGCCTGCGCGGGCCGAACTGCCGGGTGTGGCACCGATGGCCTGGGTGCACCGACCGCGCCCGCGAAGGCGGGCGTCCGGCCGAAGGCCGCGCAGCGAGCGGGTTCAGCCGCTCGTGCCACCGCCGCTCGCACCCCACTACCTGTGCCACCCCCGCTCGTGCCCCCGTCGCCCGCGCAGCGCCCCCCACCGCGAGGGTTCGGTCCGAGACAGCCCCTCGCCCCGAGGTAACACACCGCTCTCCTGCCTGCTTGCCCTAGAGGAAGTCACCTAGGTAGGGGGGAACTCTCCCTTGAGCATCTTCGCCCAGCCTTGTCCGGCGCTCGGTCCCCTGGGGCCGGGCGCTGCCACAGGCGGCGCGCCTTCTAGCCCCTCTCCCTTGGGAGCGCGACACCAGGCCGGCTCCTGAGTACGGTCGGGTCCTATCCTGTGTCCCGATAGGGAGCGCGAGCAGGCCGGAAGAGCTAGGAAGCGCTGCCAGGATAAGGATGGCGTGCACTAATGGGAACCGCACGATATTCAGAGGTCGTGAGCATCTGGGCGCCCTTCATCGGGCTGATCATCCTGATGATCACCCTCTACGTATACAACAAAGCAACCGCTCTACAAAGACAGGCAATCTCTGATGCCGCTCGCTTCCGCGAGGAGGCGGAGCGCGACATCGAAGCCAAGCGCAAGGCCTTGGCCCTGGAAGCGCGAGATGAAGTGCAGCGGCTCCGCGACGCCCTGGAGCAGGAAAGCCAGGCCAAGCGCGCGGAGATCGATCGGCTGGAGCGAAGACTCACTCAGCGTGAAGAGGGCCTGGAGCGTAGGGTTGAGAGCCTGGAGACTAAGGAACGAGAGGCGAACCAGCGGGAGTTGGCTCAGGAACGAGCGAGGGACGACCTAGACAAGCAGAAGGCCCTGCACCGGCAGGAGTTGGAGCGCATCTCGGGCCTAACCACCGAGGAGGCCAAGTCGGCTCTGCTCTCGGAGCTGGAGGGAGACCTTCAGCGCGAGTACGCCAAGCGGATCAAGCAGCAGGAGGAGGACATCCGCCTGGACTGCGAGCGTCGGGCCCGCAAGATCGTCTCCATGGCGATTCAGCGCTGCGCCGTGGAGCAGGTGGCGGAGACAACTGTCTCCACCGTCCAGCTTCCCAGCGACGACATGAAGGGCCGCATCATCGGTCGCGAGGGCCGCAACATCCGGGCCTTCGAGACGCTGACCGGCGTGGAGTTGATCATCGACGACACGCCCGAGGCAGTGGTGTTGTCCGCCTTCGATCCCGTCCGCCGAGAGGTGGCACGGGTAGCCCTCACCAGCCTCATCAGCGATGGCCGCATCCACCCGGGCCGCATCGAGGAGGCAGTCACCCGCGCTCAGCAGGACGTGGAACAGAGCATCCAGGAGGCGGGCGAGCAGGCCGTCTTCGAGACCGGGGTCACCGGCCTGCACCCCGAGACGGTCCAGCTCCTGGGCAAGCTGAAGTACCGCACCTCCTACGGGCAGCAGATCCTGAAGCACTCCGTGGAGGTGGCACACCTGGCGGGGGTGATGGCCGCCGAGTTGGGCGCCAACACCTGGCTGGCGAAGCGGGCCGCGCTGCTGCACGACCTGGGCAAGGCAGTCGACTTCGAGATCGAGGGCGCCCACAACACCATCGGCGTCGATCTGGCCCGCCGGTACGGCGAGTCGCCGGAGGTCTGCCACTGCATCCTCGCGCACCATGGCGACCCCGCGCCGGAGACGGTGGAGGCGGTGATCGTTCAGTGCGCGGACGCCATCTCCGCGGCCCGGCCTGGCGCTCGCCGGGAAGTGTTGGAGACCTACATCAAGCGCCTTCAGAAGCTGGAGACGCTGGCCCGTTCCTTCCCCGGCGTGGAGAAGACCTTCGCCATGCAGGCGGGTCGCGAGATCCGCATCATGGTGCGCCCGGAGCAGGTGGACGACAACCTTGCCGCCTGCCTGGCCCGCGAGACCGCCCGGCGCATCGAGGAGGAGCTTCAGTACCCGGGCCAGATCAAAGTCACCGTGATCCGCGAGACGCGAGCCACGGAGTACGCCCGGTAACTACCTGAGGGGGTGTGTGGGTGAGGGGGTGAGGGGGTGAAAGGGCCTCAGCCTCGCGAGGTGAT
>DASXUI010000546.1:0-6778 GCA_036504955.1 Armatimonadota bacterium | reverse complement strand
GCCCCGGAGGGAGCGGCGGACCCCGGCGTCACCGATGAGGCGCGCAAGGCGCTGGCGGGCGGAATCGAGGAGGCAGGGTGGCAGCAGGTGCAGGTGCCAGGCCCTTGGTCGAGCTACGGCGAGGGATGGAAGAGCGCGGGCGAGGCCGTGTTCCGGCGTACGGTGGAGGTACCGGCGGGGTGGGTCGGCTGCACCCTTCAGCTAGACCTCGGCGGGATCCAGGCCACGGACACCGTGACCTTCGACGGCCATCCCATCGGTGCCACGGACCCCGGAGCCGCCGCCGGCTCCCTGCCTAAGCGCCTCTACACCGTGCCCGCCGGCCTGGTGAAGGCCGGCCAGAGCGTGCTCGCCGTCCGCGTCTGGAGCCCCACCCCAGCCGGCGGCCTCCGCGGTACCGGCGCCGCCACCGCCCAGCCGGAGGACCTGTCGCTGTCCGCCAACCCCTTCTACCACCCGGACTACCGCCGCGACTACGAGCTGGGCGACGATCCTTACCGGTACTACCGGTGGTAAGGTCACCCGAGTCCGCGAACGCAGGGGAGCGGCGCCGTGACGGGGCCCCGACACGGGGTGAACAGGGGACGTCGCGCTGGCGGCAACGCACCTAGCGCAGCGGCAGACCCGCTCAGCCTTTCGGTCGGCCTGGGACTACGGGCTTCGGGTCGTCGGCCTGCGCGTGCTCCGGCGCGCTTAGCTTCCGGCTGATGTCACGAAGGTGAGCCTGAGCCATCGCCTTGAGCGAGTCCGGGAATCCAGCCCGCTTCAGAAGGCGCTCCTGCTCCTCCTGCGCCTCGCGCAGTTGCCCGGCGGACTCCAGCCCAGTAGCCACGCAATACCTCGCCCAGTCCACGAAGGGGAATCCAGGATAGCTTGCCACGATCCTCCTGTACTCACGGACGGCCGCGACCATTCCGCCGCCTTGCTGCTCCGACAGCCCGTACGCGAGCCTCTCGGCGAGCCGGAGATGAGCCCACCGAGCCCATCGGGTTCCGGGGTACTGGGCCATCACCTTCCGGTAGTGTGCTGCGGCCGCCGCCGACCGGCTCGAACTGGGCGCTTCCAGCATCATGGCGTAGGCCTTCGCCTCGCGCCCGGTGGGGCTGACCACCTTCACCTCGACCGGCGGCGAGGCCACCGAGATCTCAGTGATCAGGGGTACCTCCGGGCGCTTCCATGCGTAGCTTGCCTCCACCGTGTAGGTTCCTGGCTTGGCCCACACTGGAACGCCCTCGCCCTGGACGGTCAGATCCAACCACACGGTGTGCTTGCTCCTTGGGGGGATCACGATGCCACTGGCCTTGGGTGAGTAGTGGATGTCCGCAACCACATAGGGATCGTATCCGGATCTGTTACCCTTGTCGTCACGGATGGTAATCGTCACCAGGCCGCTACCCATGTCGGAGATGCTGTTCGGCACCCGTACCGATGCCGTTCCAGCGTTCTCCGCTATCAGGGACAGGGAGAACGGCTCCCCCACCAGGTAGGTCCGCTCACCCGGCACCACAGTGAGCCCGAGGGTTGGTGGCTGCGGTCCCTCCGCTCTTGTTGCCACAGGACTGAGCAGCAGTAGAACCCAGGCCAAGACGGTCGGCAGTCGTACCCATCCATCCACTTCATCATCTCCTTGAGCCCCTCGTCGTAGGCCGGGCAAGATTGAGGTCCTGAGCCAACTGAAGTGCCTCTCCCAAGTGAGCTGGCCGTGTGGTTACAGCTTCCCAGACGGCTGAATCAGTGCCGCACTAGGCCCGAACCCGCGTGCGCCAGAGGCACCCGAGGCCCCTCCCCCTGCCCGCTTCAGACCAGCCGTTACATTGCCAGCCTCTCCACCAGATAGGCCCGGAGCTCGTTCCTACAACTGGTGCAGACACTGGTGCCACTTACGTCCGACTCAAAGGCGCAGCTACTTCCTGAGGAGCAATGGTCAATAGCCCCCAGTATCGATCGGTGGCATCCCGGCTCGTGGAGTGTTGTGGCGGAGGCGACCTGAGACGACTGCGACCCAAAGTAGTTGCTGATCGTGCTTAGGAAGACCATGGCGTCACCGCCTCCATAGGTGACTCCATAGGTAACCTCAGTCTCCCCAGGCGCCCCTGTGTCGCCTGTCTTCCGGTGGACACCGCCGACGACGTACACCCTCCCGTTCTGGTGCCTGTAGGCGTTGAACTTGTCGATCCGGTCGCTCACCGGCAGGTCCTCCCAGTACGTCACCTCCTCAAAGCTGCTGCTCCCCGTGTCAACCTCGTTGAGCGTATAGCCGACGGTATTCAGCTCACTCGCCAGAAGGCCTGTGCTTAGTGACGAGACGCTTGCCATGTGGTCGGTGTCGTAGGTCAGCGGAACGTCGATGACCAGCTCGGCTGTATCCGCTGGATCGTTGAAGCAGAACCCGCCATCATCGACCGTGAGCCGTACAGTCCTGCGGCCTGCCCACCAGTAGGTATGCGCAACCACTACGCCTGTTGCGTTCACCTCGACCCCGTTCTCGGTCGCCCAGTCCCAGGAGTAGGAGATTGTGTCGGGGACATAGGCCCCGTCTCTGAAGTCCGCATCCAGAAACCAAGCCGAGCTCCCGTCAGCCCGCACCGCGCGAAACCTCACCTCCGTGCCCCGAGGTACTGTTACGGATGGCGCCACAGTCCAGGTTGCCCCGCCGTCGATGCTCACCTTGAAAGCCGCGTAGACGGGATCCCCTATGGTGCAACTGGCTTGGGCCGCGCCAGCCCCGAGGTACGGAACCGGAGTTGCTGCCATCAGAAGGAACAACACAACCAGTGATCGTCGCACAGCTTCACCCCCTCTACGATCCCGGCACTGCCGCTCCCTTGGGATCCCCCTCGTTCACGCCGAGATCCTTCAGGACAGCGCTCCCTAGCTCACACCAGTTGCTGTCTGGGTAATCCCGAATCAGGGCGCGGAACTCACGCACCGCTGAGTCGCGCAGCCCCTCACTGCGATACGCATCGGCCAGTCGGTACTGAGCATAGGCCCTGACACGCAATCGGTCCCCAGGGTCTTTCCTTGTGTCAAGCAGCCAGGATGCTACGTCCCGGATCTGGTCGTAGCGGCGCTGCTTGGCGTAGGCCGCCATCAGGAAGTCCACCGCAGCGACGGTGGAGGGGCTGAAGGGGTACCGGGCCATGCTGTCTCTCCCCGCCTTGATCGTCCCCTCAAGGTCCCCGTTCTGGAGGCAGCACTCGGCGAGTCCATACAGTGCGTTGGCTGCATCGTCTGAAAGGGTCGGGTCATCCCGCAGGAGGGGCAGAGCCCTCTCAATGCACCGTGAAGCCTCCTTGTAGTCGCTCCCATGTCGGTAGACGGCTGCCATCCTGAGAAGAACCCTTGCTTTGGCTTCCGGGCGGTCAGTCAGGAGCTTGTTCAGGTGGGCGACTGCGCCGGCCAGATCGCCCTGCATCGCCTTGATCTCCCCGGTCACCAGCTTGGCCTCAAGCTCATCCGCACGACCTAGCGAAGGTAGTGCGGCCTCGTAAGCCGCCAGGGCTTCACCAAGCTGTCGGGTGTCGAACAGCAGCCATCCAAGATCCATGAGGGCCTTCTGCAATCGCTGGCCACTGAGAGCGGGGGCTGCACCGCCCTTGGGCTTGGCGACCATCTGCCTGAGCTCATCGATGGCCCGTTGATGCTTCCCGGCGAACCGGAGGCTGTCTACGATGCGGAGCCTTGCCTCCTCAGCCAGGTCTCCTGTCGGGTTCTCGCTGAGGAACGCCCTGTAGGGCTCAATCCCTGGCTCTGAGCCCGGCGGATTCAGTTTGCCCGTGGCAGACAGCACTTCGACTGTGAGCTCGATATCATCGAACCAGGCCTCGCCTACATTGGCGTCAGACCGAAGGAAGACTCCACCCCTAACCGCGTTGGACGGAGGCATGGCCACTACCACGAGTGGCACCCACCTGCCTGCCGTGTGAAAGGGAGCCTTGGGACTGTCTGAGTTGGTAATCCACTGCCCGTCGGGTCCATACCAAGCGATGCTGAGCCTAGTGTTCTCAGTCGCTCGTTCGGTACGGACCCATCCACGTAGCGAGTACCATCGGAACACAGGCTCCTGCCCTAGATCGATCCCAAACCCGGGCCCTTCCCAACCGGTAGACCAATCGCTGCGGGCGACCTTCAGAGAGTGCGAGCCCGTGCGGGAGACAGAACCGTCCCACACGAAGGTGGCCCGGCCCCAGGGCCGCCAGCCCTTGCTGCAAGCGGCGCACCCAGGATCGGGCTCCTCGGCCGAGCCGTTGCTGATCTGCTGCACCTTGGCGGGCGCCGCGTCGACGCCTCGTGACGACACCCCTGCAAACAGCAGCGCGAGGCACCAGGCGGCGGCCCAACCTCTACAGACGGCGTGCATGAAGCTCCTCCAGTCAGGTCAGAGGGTACGCTAGGCGGCCCCTATGCCTTCGGGGCTCATGGCGTAGACCTGCCGCCAGACCGAACGTCGGCTATAACAGGGCGTCTGGTTGCCAACTGCCCTGCCACGCAAGGTACTCCACTCGAAGGGACTTGTCAAGCCCTATTCCTCTCACTCCATTGACCGTTGGCTTGATGCACTCTGACTGCCCATCGGGGTTCTGTGGACGTCGCATCTCGCAGGCCAGGGCGCTCGCCACAAGCTGCGGCCCCGCCCAGAGACTGACGCCCGTGGAGGCCCCCCGCGCCTCGCGACGAACAGGGCTGTGGAGGCACGCGGCGGTGCTCCGGCCTTGTTGTCACCCACGCTGCCGCTCCTCACTCCCCTTCACCTCAGCCCATGCCCTTGCGACACCACAACCTGGAGACCGACGTCTTAGTGGCGGGCGGCGGCATGGCTGGCGTCTGCGCCGCCCTCGCGGCCGCCCGGCATGGAGCCTCGGTGATCCTGGTTCAGGACCGCGGCGTTCTGGGCGGCAACGCGTCCGGCGAGGTGCGGATGCACATCGTGGGGGCCGATTGCCATGGCGCCCGGAAGGGGTGGCGGGAGTCCGGCATCTTGGAGGAGCTGAGGCTCACGGACGCCGTGCGCAACCCCCAGCGCTCCTTCAGTCAGTGGGAACTGCTGCTCTACGAGGCGGTTCTCGCGGAGTCCCGCATCACGATGCTGCTGGATACATGCTGCGTGGGAGTGGAGATGCAGCCCGGCTGGCAGCGGGCCAAAGACCCGCCACGAACGGGCCGGCTGTACGAGTACGAGGGGGCGCCGGGCCGGATCCGGGCGGTCAATGCCGTCCGAGAGTGTACTCAGGATGCCTTCCGCATCGAGGCCAAGCTCTTCATCGACTGCACCGGAGACGGTCGGCTGGGCTACGAGGCCGGCGCCGACTTCCGCGTGGGTCGGGAACCTCGCGCGCTGCATGGCGAGACCCTGGCAGGCATCGAGGGCGACGACCATACGCTGGGCAGCAGCATCCTCTTCACGGGCAGGAAGCACGACCAGCCGGTCCCCTTCGTGCCGCCGCCCTGGGCGCGCAGGTTCCCCAAGTCGGGAGTCGGTCGTGGCCGAGGCGTGGAGGGCTTCGAGTACGGCTACTGGTGGATTGAGTGGGGCGGGCACCTCGACACGCTCTCCGACCACGCCACCCGGATCCGTCACGAGCTGTACGCCATCGCCCTAGGCGTGTGGGACCACGTCAAGAACTCCGGCCACTACCCGGAGAGCGCCAACTGGGCACTGGATTGGGTGGGGCCAATCCCCGGCAAGCGGGAGTCGCGGCGCCTGCTGGGGCCGCACATCCTCACTCAGCAGGATCTGCAGGCGGGGAGCCACTTCCCAGATGGCGTCGCCTACGGAGGGTGGGCCATCGACCTCCACCCGCCCCTGGGCGTGGACGACCCGGGACCACCCTTCACGCCCCACGCGCTCAAGGGACCCTACGGCATCCCCTTCCGATCGCTCTACTCACGGAACGTGGAGAACCTGCTCATGGCGGGCAGGAACCTGTCCGCGACGCACTGGGCCCTGGCTTCCACCAGAGTGATGGGCACCTGCGCGGTGGAGGGGCAGGCAGTCGGCACCGCGGCCGCGCTCATGGTGCGCGAGAACCTGAGCTCTCCCGCGGATCTCTCCGCCGACGCAGCCAGGGTGTCCGAGCTCCAGCAGGCGCTGCTCCGCGACGACGTCACGCTGCTGGGAGTTGCCGCGAAGGACCCAGCCGATCAGGCTCGCACCTCCGAGGTCACCGCGAGCTCACACCTGGCCGGCTACCCGCCCATCCTGGTGCTGGACGGCCTCAACCGTGACGAGATGGACCCCAAGTCGGGCCAGGTAACGGCCGCCCACCACTGGTCCAGCAGCCCAGCGGCCAGGGGCGAGCAGTGGATCGAGCTCCGGTGGCCTGCCCCGGTCCGCGTGACCCGGCTCGAGCTGACCTTTGACACCGGATTCCAGCGCCCCCTCGCCCTCACGGCTAGCGACAACCGGAGCTTCTGGGGGGTGCGTGGCCCCCAACCGGAGACCGTCCGCGACTACCGCGTGGAGCTTGATGACGTCCAGGTACTGACCATCGGCGGCAACGTCCAGCGCAAGCGCGTTCACCCTCTTGACGGCCGCGCGGCCTGGCGGCTCCGAATCATCTGTGAGCGCAGCCATGGAGTCCCCGAGGCCCGGCTGTTCGAGGTCCGGGTGTACTGAGCGTCCCTCAGTTGGGTCGTTGGGGAGGGCCTCTGCGAGGGGGTTGGTAGATGCGGCTTCGCGATGTGCCCAGCAGCCGTCCGCCCGGCGGTGAATCGCCGGGCTCTGGGGCTCAATCCCGCTGAAGCGGGGTCCTGAACCAAGGGTCCGACTAGGGGTCAG
>DASXUI010000545.1:0-2442 GCA_036504955.1 Armatimonadota bacterium | reverse complement strand
CAGATCCGGGACCTGATGCGAAGCGGCGAGCTGGGCAGGGTGCTGATGGTCCGCCGTCGCCACGGGCTCAGCGTCCACCTATGGCAGGGGTTCACCGACCTGTGGCACTGCAAGCCCGAGCTGAACCGGGACATCTGGGCGGACGACGCCGCTCACGCCGTGGACTTCATCCACTGGCTGCTGGGGCCGCCCGAGACCGTGACGGCGGAGATGAGCACCCTGGTCGATCCCCGCGTTCCCAACGACAACGGCATCGCCATCTACCGCTACCCAGGCGGCATGCTTGCCGAGGTGGTCTGCTCCTTCACCTGTCCCGCCGCCGAGAACACCACGGAGGTCGTGACGGAGCGGGGCGCCATCATTCAGAACTACGGCGACGTGCCGAGCTGCAACATCCCCCACCCCACCGACCTGCCCGGCCTCAAGTGGTTCTCGGTTGACAAGGGTGACTGGACGCCCAGCGATATCGCCAGCCCCCCCAACCACGGCCATCGCATCGCTGGGCTCGCCCAACCACTGGCCGAGTTCTTCCAGGGCAAGCGGGAGTCCATCTGCACGGCGGAAGAGGGGCGGACCACCCTGCGCATGGTGCTGGCGACCTACGTGTCAGCGCGGGAGGGCCGGCGCGTACGGCTGGATGACCCCGCCATAGCCTCCGTGTAGTCCGGCGCAGAGCCCCGTGAGGTTAGGGTCACCGCGCCAGAGGTGACGCGATGGCGCCTGGCTTGCGGCATCGCCCGAAGTGAGAGGTGTCAGGAGCAAAGGAGACCCAGATGATAGAGCTGCCCGAGGCCATCACCCTTTCCCGCCAAATCACGAAGGAGCTGAGCGGACGGCGGGTGGTTAGCGCGCTGCGCGGAAACGCCCCCCACAAGTTCGCCTTCTACACCCAGGACGCCGAGGAGTACGAGCGGATCCTGAAGGGCAAGGTGGTCGGTCCGGCCTTCGAGTGCGGCGCCTGCTTCCGGATCCCCCTGGAGCCGGGCTACGTACTGCAGCTTGGCGGAGGGGGCGAGCGCATCCACCTCCACCGGGACGAATCGTCAATCCCCAAGAAGCACCAGCTCCTTCTGGGCTTCGATGACGGCTCTCACCTCTCCGTCACCGTGCAGGGCTGGGGGTCCGTGCAGGTCTATCCCGCTGACGAGCCCCAGCACTCCATGTACCCTGACATCGTGCGCGTGATGCCCACCAGTGAGGCCTTCACGCTGGAGCACTTCCTCTCACTGTGCGATAGCGTTCCCGCCGAGGACCCCCGCAGCGTCAAGTTCCTCTGCATCAGCCGCCCAAGTGTCTGGGGGGTCGGCAACGGCTGCCTGCACGACATCCTCTACCTGGCCGGCATACACCCCCGGCGGCGCGTCGTCACCCTCTCCGACCAGGAGAAGCACTCCCTCTACAAGGCCATCAAGAAGGTGATCGGCGAGGCCGTGGCGGCCGGCGGGCGCGACACCGAGAAGGACCTGTACGGCAACCCAGGCGGCTACCGGCCGATCCTGGACCGCTACGCCAAGGACCAGCCCTGCCCCACCTGTGGAACGACCGTGGAAGCCATCGCCTTCCTCGGTGGCCGCTCCTACCTCTGCCCTCAGTGCCAGCCCATGCAGGTCTGACCGCAAGGGGTGCCATCTCCGCCTGTGGCTGGCCCGGCGCGGCGCGCCTTCTTGCCCGGTCTGAGCGTTACCCAAGGCCGCACAGCGACCTCTGGGGCTGACTGCGGGGCGAGCCCATGCCAAGAGGCACAGCTTGTGTGACAGCCCAGGGGAACTGGCTGCCCGCCCGCAAGCGGCAACGGGCTTCGGGTACACGGGCATGGCCGGAACACGGATCTTCCATGTACGGTGGGCCCTCAGGAGAACGGATGCCAACTGACGGCTCGAGACCCCCAAACCCGTGGCGCATGCTCGCGTTCACCCTGCTTCTGAGCGCTGCGACGGTAGTGTGGCTGGCCCTGCCGCCCCGCCTGTATCCCCGGCTCCCCGTCTGGATGCAGTTCTGCTTGGTTGCGCCTGTGGGAGTGTACCTGGCAGCCGCTGGTGTCGCGGCGGAGCGCGACCGGCTCTCCCGCGGAGCCAGCAGGAATGCGCTGCGTGACTGTGGCTTGGCCATGGTCCTGGTGTCGGTCCTGTTGTACGCGTGGGTCCTCTGCCTGTGGGCGCGGCATCCTCAGGGGGATCGCGAGTTTGCAGGCCTGCTTCAGCGACTTGTGCTGTGCCTGAGTCTCGGAGGCGCCTCGCTCTCGTGGCACGGCACCGGCAAGCCTTCCGCCGAGGAGCGGTCCAAGGCGCGAAGCCCTGCTCCCGGCGAGACCGCCTGCATGGCACTGTGGGCCGCGAGCGCGGTCGTGGGCGCGGTTCTGCGGATTGGTCTGCCCACTTGGCTGCACAGTCATCTGTGGGACTGATCGGGGCTTGACCCGCGTCGGGAGACGTGCCGACCATC
>DASXUI010000544.1:0-19497 GCA_036504955.1 Armatimonadota bacterium | reverse complement strand
GTGATCATCTTCTCGAAGATCACTCGGACCTCTTTGGCACGGGTCTCGGTGGTCTCCAGCGCCTCATGCTCAAGAAGCTGCTTCACCAATCCCTTTAGGAGGGCCATCCGCTTATCAGTGGTGAGCCCCAGTTTGCGTTGCGATACGCGATGCCGCATTGAATCTCCTCAGTAGAGCTCTAGGTTGCACCCAGCACCACGAACCGGTGGTGTCCCGCCAAGCCTGCACGCTAGGCGGGAGGGTGCTTCAGTAGGGACGCCGGCCCTTCGGGGTCCCCCAGAAGCTATGACGCCTCGGGGGACCCAAAGGTACTACTCCTCGCCGGTCTCTTCCTCTTCCGCCGATTCGGCCGCCACGGGCGCCTCGCCCTCAGCGTCCTTCAGGTGAAGGCCGTGCTTGGCCAGCTTCTCACCCACCTCGTCCAGCGACTTCTTGCCGAAGTTGCGGATCTCCATGAGCTCCGCCTCGGTCTTCTCCACCAGGTCGCGAACGGTCAGGACGTTGGCCTTCTTCAGGCAGTTGTAGGTCCGCATGGAGAAGTCCAGCTCCTCGATGCGGGTATCCGGGATGATCTCACGTCCGGTGCTGTCTTCAGCGGCCAGCCGGGCTCGGGGCTCAGCGTCGCCAAAGGCTCGGAAGAGCATCAGGTGCTCCTCAAGGATGGCGGCGGCCTCGCTCACGGCTTCGTTGGGGGCGATGGTGCCGTTGGTCCAGACCTCCATCACCAGCCGCTCGAGGTCCGTGCGCCCGCCCACGCGGGTAGGCTCGGCGATGAAGCTGACCTTCCGGACGGGGGTGAAGGCGGCGCCCACCGGGATGGTTCCGATCACGTGCTTGTAGCCTTCCAACCGCTCCGGCAGCACATAACCCTTGCCCATCTCAACGATGAGCTCCATCCCCAGTCGGGCACCCTCATCGCTGATAGTGGCGATGTGGACCTCGGGATTCACAATCTCAACGTCTTCCGGCGTCTCAATGTCGGCACCCGTGATCTCGCCTTCGCCCTGCCGGTCGATGCGGAGCGTGCGCTGCCACGTCTCCTCGGAGCTCGTGCCATTCTGGAAAGACTTGACGGCCAGGTCCTTCAGGTTCAGGATCAGCTCCGTCGCGTCTTCCTTCACGCCCGGGATGGTGGAGAACTCATGGAGCACTCCGTCGATCTTGATGGACGTGATGGCGGCGCCGCGAACGTGGGACAGCAGAACGCGGCGAAGGGCGCTACCAAGGGTGGTAGCGAATCCCTGCTCCAGCGGCTCCACCACGAACTTTCCGTAGATCTCCCGGAGGACCAGAGTCTCAATCTTGGGTGCGATTGCATCCATCTGTTGGGCCTCCTGGTACTAGCGGGAGTAGAACTCGACCACGAGCTGCTCGCGTACGTCCGTGTCGATCTGGTCCCGGCTGGGCATGGAAAGGATGCTTGCGGCGACGTTCTTCTCGTCGAAGGACATCCACTCAGGAACCTTCCGGCCGCCCGCGCTGTGGCCAAGCAGGCGAACCTGCGGCAGGTCCTTACCGGACGCGGTCACCTCGATGCGGGTGCCCGGCTTCACGAGCATGGAAGCGATCGTCACGCGGCGGCCGTTCACGCTGATGTGGCCGTGGCTCACCAGCTGGCGCGCCTCGCGTCGGCTGCGGCCCAGGCCCATGCGGTAGATCACGTTGTCAAGCCGGACCTCCAGAAGCTGGAGCAGGTTCTCACCCGTAAGGCCGCGGCGTCGCTCCGCCTCGTGGAAGTAGTTCTGGAACTGGGTCTCCAGCACGCCGTAGATGCGGCGCAGCTTCTGCTTCTCGCGGAGCTGAACGCCGTACTCACCGATCTTGCGCTGGTTCTGTCCATGCTGTCCGGGCGGGTACTTGCGCTTCTCCACCGAGCACTTGGCGGAGTAGCAGCGGTCGCCCTTTAGGTAGAGCTTCTCGCCCTCGCGGCGGCAGAGCCGGCACACGGGGCCCAGGTATACACCCATTCGGTTTGGTTCCTCCTCACCCAGCGCCCCCCGAGCCACTCAGGCTCCCAGGGGGACGTGGGGTTGAACAGCCTCGTATGAAAAGCGCTCTAGACTCTGCGTCGCTTGGGGGGCCGGCACCCGTTATGGGGGATAGGGGTGACGTCCTTGATAAGGTTGACCTCAAGCCCAACGGCCTGCAGGGAGCGGATGGCGGTCTCACGACCGGATCCGGGGCCCTTGACCATCACGTCCACGCGCCGCATGCCGTGTTCCATCGCTCGGCGGGCGGCTTGCTCCGCGGCCATCTGGGCGGCAAAGGGCGTGCTCTTCTTGGTGCCCTTGAACCCGACGGCTCCGGCGCTGCTCCACGATACGACCTCTCCCTTCGCATCCGCGATGGAGATGATCGTGTTGTTAAAGGTTGACTGAATGTGGGCCACGCCGTGCAGAACAGTCCGCTTCTCTTTCGGCTTCTGGCGGCCCGTGGTCGGCTTTCGTGCCAAGTTATCCTCCAAGATCTCGCTGCGTCACGTAGCGAGGATAGGTGCCGGGTGTACGATGCTCCGGGCCAGAGGGCCCGGCACTCCTCGCTCACCACACAGCGCCCGCGTAACCGGAGGCTAGGCTGCACGCCCCAGGCCGCGAGTGCGTAAGCGGCGCTCTTTGGGAGCCAACCGCCTCTCGTATGTAGACTATTTGCCCTTCTTGCGACGAACGCCGACCGTCCGCTTCGGACCCTTCCGAGTGCGGGCGTTCGTCGAGGTGCGCTGGCCGTGCACCGGCATGCCGCGACGGTGGCGGATCCCCCGGTAGCAACCAATCTCCATCAAGCGGCGGATGTTCATCTGGATCTGTCGGCGCAGGTCTCCCTCCACACGATAGTCACGATCCAGGACCTCTCGGAGCTTGCTGATCTCGCCCTCGGTTAGATCCTTCACTCGAGTGTTGCCGTCCACGCCGGACTTGGCCAGGACCTGTCGGCTGGAAGTGAGTCCGATGCCGAAGATGTACGTGAGGGCGATCTCCACCCGCTTCTCGCGGGGCAGATCTACGCCGGAAATACGTGCCAAGTATGCCTCCTTAGCCTTGCCGCTGCTTGTGCTTGGGATCCTTGGTGCAGATCACCCGAACAACGCCCTCGCGGCGGATGATTTTGCACTTCTCGCACATCCTCTTAACCGATGGTCTAACTTTCAAGAGAGTAGCTCCCAGATAGGGCCCCTGGGGCCCCTCGTCACTATCGCCTCACACCGGCGGATACGGTACCCCGCTCCGCCAGCCCACAGATGCCGAGCTATCCACGGCCCCCCGGCGGACTGCCGAGGATGAACTCCTACCGGTCCAGTGACCGGCGCCTCCAGTCGCACCAGCCGCTTTGCGTTTGTGCGCGGTTGCGAAGACCCGCACCTACGCGGCAGCCAGACTACGCTGGCGTGAGGCGCAAACGAACGGCGAAGCGGTGGCGGCTGCCCCCGACGGGAGCACCGCCACGCCTCTGCCGCTAAGCCGCGCCTCCAGGGCGTGCCGGAAGGGACTACTTGTAGCGCCACATGATGCGGCCACGGGTCAGGTCGTAGGGAGAGAGCTCCACTTTGACCCGGTCGCCCGGGAGGATTCGCACGAAGTTCATGCGAATCTTGCCGCACACGTGCGCCAACACCTCGTGGCCGCTTTCCAGCTTGACCCGAAACATGGCGTTAGGGAGGGTCTCCAGGATCGCACCCTCTACCTGGATTCCCTCTTCCTTCGATGACTGTTGTTTGACCTTCGCCATATAGCTGCTTCAATCCTCCGGTGGCAGGGTGAGTACCTCCACACCCCGCTTAGTAACGGCTACCGTATGCTCATAGTGAGCGGACAACTTACGGTCGGCCGTCACCACCGTCCATCGATCCTCCAACACGCGGACGGCCGACGTGCCCTGGTTGACCATTGGCTCGATTGCCAGGGTCATTCCCTCCAGCAAACGCGGCCCCTTGCCCTTGGGCCTGTAGTTCGGGACCTCGGGGGGCTCGTGGAGCTTCCGCCCCAAGCCGTGCCCCACCAGGTCCCGCACCACAGAGAAGCCGTGCGCCTCCACATGGTTTTGTACGGCGCCACAGACATCGTAGAGCCATCTGCCCGGTTGGACCAGTTTGACCGCCCGCTGGAGCGACTCCTCGGTCCGCCGCATCAGCTCACGGGCTGCGGGCGTCACTTCACCAATGGCCACCGTGGTCGCGCTGTCCGTATGGTAGCCGTCCAGGTAGACGCCCATATCCAGGCTGACGATGTCCCCGTCCACCAGTTCCCTGGGCCCAGGGATGCCGTGGACAACCTCGTCGTTCACGCTTACGCACAGGGCCTTCGGGTATCCCCGGTACCCCTTGAAGGAGGGGCTGCCCCCTTCCTCGCGGCACCACTGCTCCGCGAGTTGGTCGAGCTGGTCGGTGGTGATGCCGGGGCGGCACGCGCCGGCCAGATCCCTGAGGATTCTGCCCAGCACCTTGCCACCGCGCCTCATGCGCTCTATCTCTGCCGGAGTCTTTACCACGATCTGGGGTGCCACTAGGTTACTAGGCCTCTATCCCCAGAAGCCGACAGATGGCCTCAAAGGTCTTCTCCACTCCCTCACGCCCGTCCACCGTGCGAAGAAGCTTCTTCTCGCGGTAGTACTCAATCAGCGGCTGCGTCTGCTGCCTGTAGGTGCTCAGCCGCTTGACGATGGCTTCCTCGGTGTCATCCGCGCGGGTGATCAGCGGGCTGCCGCAGTGGTCGCACTTGTCGGCGACTACGGGCGGCATATTGACCACGTGGAAGGTCGCGGAGCAGCCGCTGCATACGCGGCGACCGGACATCCGACGGACGATCTCGTCCTCGGGCACCTCGAGGTTCAGCACCACGTCCAGGTTCTGCTTGGTGTCCACCAGCATCCGGTCCAGGGTGTTCGCCTGGTCCGCCGTGCGGGGAAAGCCGTCCAGGATGAAGCCCTTGGCACAGTCTGGCTGGGCCGTGCGGTCCTGAATCAGCTTGACCACCACGTCGTCAGAGACAAGATCGCCGCGCTTCATGGTCTCCCCAAGGGCCTTGCCCTCGGGCGTGTCCGCCTTCGCGGCCGCCCTCAGGAGGTCTCCCGAGGAGATGTGCGGCACACCTAGCTTCTCCGCCAGAAGACGAGCCTGGCTGCCCTTGCCCGCGGCGGGCGCTCCCAAAAGAATCTGGCGCACTGATGCCCCCTATACTACCAAGATGAATGTGCAACCCTAGGCCGCCCAGAGGCGGCGCAAGGGCCGGCCCATCCCCACAGAGATGGGCTGGCCCAAAGCCAAGCCCGTGACTCTACTTAATGAAGCCCTCGTAGGTGCGCATCATCAGATGCGCTTCCATCGTCTGCATAGTCTCCAGGGCAACGCCCACCACGATCAGCAGTGAGGTGCCTCCGTAGAGGCCAAAGTTGGTGCTGTGGATGCCCGTGATGGCCGGGATCCAGTACTGCAGCAAGGCGATGAGGGCCAAGAAGATGGCGCCCGCCAACGTGATGCGGGTCATCACCCGGTCCAGGTACTCCAGGGTGGGCTTACCGGGTCGAATGCCCGGGATGAAGCTGCCCCACTTCTTCAGGTTATCCGCGATGTCCGGAACGTTGACCATGACCGCGGTGTAGAAGTAGGTGAAGAAGATGATCAGGCCGGCCTCCAGCAGCGAACCGACGACGCCCTTGATGCCCGGGCTGCCGGGGCTGAAGATCTGAGCCGCGCCCTGCATGAAGCCGCCGAAGAAGCTGTCCCTGGACACGAAGGAGGCCAGGGTCATCGGGATCATCAGCAGCGACATGGCAAAGATGATGGGAATGACACCCGCCGAGTTCACCTTGAAGGGCAGATAGCTGCTGGTGCCCCCGTACTGCTTGTTCCCCACCAGGCGCTTGGCGTGCTGGATGGGAATGCGGCGAGTCGCCTGGGTGATGGCTACCACGCCCACCACGGTGGCCAGCCAGAGCAGGGCAAGCAGAGCGACCTGCGTCCAGGCGATGGCGCCCTCCCGATAGTAGGCCCAGATCTCACTGAGTCCCGCGGGCAGCCTCGCCATGATGCTGGCGAAGATGATCAGCGATACACCGTTGCCGATCCCCTTCTCCGTCACCTGGTCGCCAATCCACATCAGGAAGGCGGTGCCCGCCGTCAGGGTCAGAACGATCAGGAAGAACTCACCGATGGAGGCCTGAAGGATGCCGCCGCGAGTCAGCATGATGTTCATGCCGATGGCCTGAAGGAAGGCAAGGCCGGCGGTCAGGTACCGGGTGTACTGTGATATCTGCTTGCGGCCCGACTCGCCCCCCTCCTTAGCCAACTGCTCTAGCTGAGGGATGGCAACGGTCAGAAGCTGCATGATGATGGACGCGTTGATGTAGGGCGTGATGCCCATGGCGAAGATGGTGTACTTTCGCAGGGCGCCTCCGGAGAAGATGTCCAGAAAGCCCAGGGCCATTCCACCCTTCGCGGGGTCGAAGAGCCGTTCCATCGCCTGTGGGTTGATGCCCGGTACCGGGATATGCAGGCCCAGCTCGAAGATCGCGAACATCCCCAGAACGAAGAGGATCCGCTTTCTCAGGTCCGGAAGCTGCAGGGCCGCGACCAAGGATTGCAACATGACTGTTACCTCATATTCAGCAGGAGGAGGTAAGGGACCGGAAGATGAAACTTCGCGGGCCACTCCGGGCCGCGGAGCGAGCCCCCCTGCCTGCCGGATGGCGGGAAGAGGAGCGGGCTCCCGCTCGGGGTCGTGAACTCACTATGAAAGGGCTAAAGGGCCTCTACAGTCCCACCCGCCTGCTGGATCTTGTCCACGGCGCTCTTGCTGAACTTATGGGCCCGAACGGTGAGCGGATGAGAGAGCTCGCCATCGCCCAGGATCTTGATCTTCTGCTTCAGGTCCCGGATCAGGCCCTTGTCGGCCAGGAGGTCGGGGGTTACCACGGTGCCGGTCTCAAGCTTTTCGAGCTGGCTGAGGTTGACCACCCAGTACTCCTCGCGGTTTGGGTTTCTGAAGCCGCCCAGGTGCGGGATGCGGTGATAGAAGGGAGTTTCGCCGCCCTGGAAGCCCATTCTGACATGGCCATGGGCGTGCTGCCCTTTGGTGCCCCGGCCGGCGGTCTTGCCGGTGCCGGAGCCAAGTCCCCGGCCCAGACGTTTCGGCTTGTGCCGGGAACCGGGCGCGGGGGAGAGATCATCCAGTCTCATCCCTGATTCTCCTCCACGGGCTCGGCCTCAACGAGATGCCTCACCTTGTGAATCATCCCCCGAATCGCGGGGTTGTCCGGCAGAACGTTGCAGGAGTCGATGCGCCGAAGGCCCAGACTCTGCACCGTGAGCCGCTGCACGTTGGGCGTGCCCGCCGTGCTCTTCCTAAGGGTGACCTTTATCTGGCTCATGCGCTTGCCGTCTTCTCCACGGAGACGCGCCTGATCTCCAAGTCCTCCACGTTCATGCCGCGAAGGCTAGCTACCTGCTCAGCTCTCTTCAGCATCTGGAGTCCCTTGATTGTGGCCCAGGCCGTGTTGATGGGATTGGCGGACCCCAGGGACTTCGCCAGAACGTCGTGAACGCCGGCGGACTCCAGGATGGCGCGAACAGAGCCGCCCGCCACCACACCGGTACCGGGAGAGGCGGGGCGCATCACCACCTCGGCGGCACCCGAGCGAACAGTCACGGCATGAGGGAGGGTATGCCCCACCAGCGGAACCTCGATGAGGTTGCGCCGAGCGGCTTCCACGCCCTTGCGGATGGCCTCGGGGATGGCTCGCGCCTTACCCAATCCGCAGCCCACGTGGCCTTCACCGTCGCCGACCACCACCAGGGCGTTCCAGCTCAGGGTCCGGCCACCCTTGTGGGTCTTCTGGACCTTGTTGGTCTTAATAATGCGCTCTTCCAGCGCAAGCTTGTTAGGATCGATCTTGGCCATCAGGTTTAGAACTCCAGTCCGGCCTCGCGGGCGGCGTCTGCCAGCGCCTTAACCCGGCCGTGGTAGAGGTAGCCACCGCGGTCGAAGACCACCTTGGTGATGCCCTGGTCCTTCGCTTTGCGGGCAACCGCGGCACCGACCACCTTGGAGGCGGCGACGCCGGGGCCGATCTTGCGGCCGAGGTCCTGCTGGACATCGGGCTGAACCGAAGAGGCGGCCACCAGGGTGTGTCCCCTGCTATCGTCAATAATCTGTGCGTAGATGTGGCGCCCGCTGCGGAAGATGGCCAGACGCGGCCGCTCCGGGGTGCCCGCCACTTTTTTGCGCACGCGCTGGTGCCGCGCGGAGCGGCGCTCCCTGCGTTCCATGAACATCTTACTTGCCCCTTCCGCCAGCCTTCGCGCTCTTGCCGGCCTTGCGGCGCACAATCTCGCCACGGTACCGGATGCCTTTGCCCTTGTAGGGTTCCGGCTTCTTAACGGCGCGCACTTCCGCTGCCATCTGGCCTACTACGGCCTTATCGATGCCGGAGACGGTGATGACAGGCGAACGCGTGTTAACGTCTTGCGCCACCTCAAAGGAGATGCCGGGCCGGGGAGTGAGCTCGACTGGGTGCGAGAAACCCACTTGGAGCACCAGGTTCTCGCCCTGCTTCTGGGCGCGGTAGCCGACGCCCTGAATCTCCAGCACCTTGGCGTACCCTTCGGTGACGCCATGGACCATGTTGAAGACTAGGGTGCGGCTTAGCCCGTGGAGGGACCGCTGGAGCTTTCCGTCGCCGTGGCGCTCTACGACCAGGTTGCCGTTATCACGCCTGACGGAGACTTCCGGCCGTAGCTGGCGTGCGAGGGTTCCCTTGGGGCCCTTGACCGTGATCAGGCTGTCCTCAATAGAGACATCCACGCCGGCCGGTATAGGGATTGGAATCCGTCCAATACGTGACATCTTAGCACATCCTCCGCAAAATGACTACCAGGCAGGCCGCCCTGCCTAGACAGGGGCTCCCTTCCCAGCAGTCGCCGGACCTTCCGGAGCCCCCGCCCCCGCTCGCTCCTACGCCCGGCCCTGTCAGGCCGTACCGTCGCGAGTCCTCGCGGGGCTATCGTGATTCACTAGGGCCGGGCGAGGCGCCTCTGCGCGCGCCTCCGCCTCGGGCCGAGACTACCAAACGTAGCAGAGCACCTCACCCCCGACGCCCAGCTTCCGAGCCCGTCGGTCGGTCATCACGCCCTGGGGCGTAGTGAGGATGGCGATGCCCAGTCCGCTCAGCACCCGCGGAGTGTCCTTGGAGCCGACGTAGACGCGGCGACCCGGCTTGCTGATCCGCTTGAGCTGGGTCAGGACCTTCTCCCGCTTGGGGCCGTACTTCAGGTAGACGCGAATGGCGCCGCCCTTGTTGTCCTCCACCAGCTCGTAGCGCTTCAGGTAACCCTCCTGATGGAGAACCTTGACTACCTCGAGCTTCAGCTTGGACTTAGGGACCTCCAGCGTATCGTGGTCCGCCGCGTTGGCGTTCCGAATGCGGGTCAGGAGGTCCGCGATGGGATCAGTAACAGTCATTGTGGCCTCCTACCAGCTCGACTTGGTGACACCAGGAAGCTGTCCGACGTGGGCAAGCTCGCGGAAGCAGATTCGGCAGAGGCCGAACTTGCGCATGTAGCCGTGAGCTCGGCCGCAGACGCGGCACCGGTTGTAGGCCCGTACCTTGAACTTGGGCGGCCTCTTCTGCTTTTCTATGAGCGCCTGCTTGGGCATTATTCAGACTTCTCCTTCTTGGATTGCTCCACAATCTGCTGAGCCACGTGGGCCGGGACTTCCTCGTAATGCGAGTACTCGGTGGAAAAACGACCGCGGCCTCGGCTGATGGAGCGCAGGTCGATGGCATACCGCAGCATCTCCGACTGCGGGACCTGCGCCTTCACCAACTGCTTCCCGTTGCCCACGGGCTCCATGCCCTGGACCCGACCTCTCTTGGTGTTCAGGTCGCTGATCACGTCGCCCATGTACTCCTCTGGGACAACGATCTCGGCGTTCACGATGGGTTCTAGCAGTGTGGGGCTAGCCTTCTCTACAGCGTTATGGAAAGCCAGGATGCCCGCCATCTTGAAGGCCTGCTCGGAGGAGTCCACGTTGTGGTAGGACCCGTCATAGCAGGTAACCTTCACGTCTACGGTGGGGTACCCAGCCAGGACGCCTCGTTGCATGGCCTCCTGTACACCCTTCTCAACTGCCGGGATGAACTGCCTGGGGATGGAACCGCCGACGATGGCGTCCACATACTCCAGGCCGGACCCCTGCGGAAGCGGCTCCAGCTTGATCCAGCAGTCGCCGAACTGGCCGCGACCGCCGGTCTGCTTCTTGTGCCGCCCCTGGGCCTCGGAGCGTCCCTTGATGGTCTCCCGGTAGGGAATACGGACCTCGCCCACTTCCACGTCCGCGCCGATGCGCTTCAGCGCCTCCACCATCACGTCCACATGGGTGTCGCCCATGGTGGAGACTACCGTCTGGCCGGTCTCCGGCTCCCGCCGGAAATGGAAGGTGGGATCCTGGTCTGCCAGGCGGGCCAGAGCAGGACCCAGCTTGTCCTCGTCTGCCTTTGACTTGGCGGCGACGGCGACGGAGTAGACGGGTTCCGGAAAGTCGATTGGAGCTAGTCTATAGGGATGGACCTTGTCGCACAGGGTGTCACCGGTGCTGGTGTGGGTCAGCTTGGCGACGGCGCCCAGGTCTCCAGGACCGATGGTGGGAACCGCCTCCTGCTTCTTCCCGTGCAGCACGTAGACAGGGCCGATGCGCTCCTCGTGCTCCTTGTTGGCGTTCCAGGCGTGGGTATCGGACTTCACCTGGCCGGAGTAGACCCGGAAGTAGGTAAGCTTACCTACATAGGGGTCCGCCGTGGTCTTGAAGACCAGAGCCGCCAGCGGAGCATCCTCCTTCAGCTGAAGGGTCACTTCCTTGCCGCTCTGGGGCTCCACGGCCTTGGCCAATGGAGTGTCAGCGGCGGAGGGAAGGCCCTTCACTATCCAGTCCAGCAAACCCTGAACGCCCAGGTTCTTGGCGACGGAGCCACAGAGGACCGGGTAGACGGTGCCGGACGCCACGCCTTCGCGCAGGCCCTTCACCACCTCCTCGGAACTCAACTCCTCGCCTTCCAGGTACTTGGTCATCAGGTCGTCATCGCCCTCGGCGGCGCACTCCACCAGGGTATCGCGCCACTGGGCGGCCAGGGCCTCCAGCTCCGCGGGAATGGGCGAAGCCTGGGATTTGGTGCCGTCCCAGGTAACGGTTTGGCGGTTCACCAGGTCAACAATACCGCTTAAGCTCGCCTCGGAACCGATGGGGAGCTGGATGGGAACAACCCGCGGCCCGAACTTCTTGCGAAGCGCCTCCACGGTCTGGAGGAAGTCGGCGTTCTCGCGGTCCAGCCGGTTGACGAAGAAGACGCGCGGCAGGTTGTGCTCCGCCGCGATATCCCACGCGCTCTCGGTGCCCACCTCAACGGTGGTGCCGGCGGAAAGGAAGAGGACAGCGGCATCGGCAACCCGGAGGGCTCCATGCACCTCAGCAATGAAATCCGGATAACCCGGCGCATCGATGAGGTTGATCTTGCAGCCACCGAACTCCACGGGAGCCAGGGCAGCACTGATGCTCATGTGCCGCTTGATCTCCGCGGGGTCGAAGTCCGCAGTAGTAGTGCCTTCCTCTACCTTACCAATCCGGTCCTTAGCACCGGTAATAAACAGCGCGGTCTCCACCAGAGAGGTCTTTCCAGTGCCTCCATGGCCAACCAGAGCAATGTTCCTAATAGCGTCAGCGGCGTACTTGTTCACCGGTAGCAATCCCCCCTACCGAAAGCGAATGCATCGGGAATGGGCTTATGTGGGGCGCCTGAAGCTCCGGGGGAGCGAGGGCGCCAGATTGGCTAGGCTCGCTCTCGGAAGGGAAGGCCCATGTTCTTCAAGAGGCTTCGGCCCTCCGCGTCCGTCCTCGCGGTGGTGGTAATGATGATATCCATGCCGCGCGTGCGGTCTACTTTGTCGTACTCAATCTCAGGGAAGATGAGCTGTTCCTTCAGACCCATGGCGAAGTTGCCGTGGCCGTCGAAGGCGTTCGGATTGATGCCGCTGAAGTCCCGGACACGAGGGAGCGAGACGTTGAAGAGGCGGTCCAGGAACTCATACATGCGGTCACCACGAAGGGTGACCTTGCAGCCGATGCGCATCCCCTCGCGGAGCTTGAAGGCGGCGATAGAGCGCTTGGCTTTGGTGATTACAGGCCGCTGGCCGCTGATGGCGGTCATTTCGCGCACGGCGGCATCCAGTGTCTTGGAGTCCGCGATGGCGGTGCCGACACCCATGTTGATGACCACCTTCTCCACCTTGGGGGCCTGCATGGGGTTCTTGTAGCCGAACTCCTTCACCAGCGCCGGCAGTACTTCGTTGCGGTAACGGTCTTTCAGGCGTGCCATGGGAATCCTCTCAAGCCTCGTCGATGGTCTGCTGGCAGCGCCGGCAGACGCGTCGCTTATGACCGCTCTCGGACAGGAGGTGGGTCGGACGGGTCGGCTTGTCGCAGCGAGGGCAGACCAGCATCACCTTAGAGACATGGATGGGTGCGGGGCGCTTGATGATCCCACCGCTGGGCGCGGCGCCGGGCCGTGGGTTGGCGGTGCGAGGCTTCTGATGCCGGGTGATGATGTTCACTCCGGCGACCAGCACCTTGTGGTCCGAGGGGATGGAGCGCTCCACGTTGCCGCGCTTCCCCTTGTCCTTGCCGGATAGAACCATCACCTGGTCGCCGCGCTTGACCGGCATCTTGATGCGCTCTAGCGGCTTACGTCCTCGTTTTAGCACTAGGTTATCCTCAGCTCAGCGTGACTTCAAAGCACCACGCCGGCGGTTGCATCTGCTCACTCAGCAGGGCCACGGAAGCCCGGCGCGGACCGGCCGCCGCGGCATCCTGGGGCGGCAAGGCCGCCCGATGGCCCCCTAAAGTACCTCTGGGGCCAGGGAGATAATCTTCATGAACTGCCGGTCGCGCAGCTCCCGGGCCACGGGGCCAAAGATGCGGGTGCCCGTCGGTTCCTTGGCGGCGTTGATCACTACGGCGGCGTTGTCGTCGAAGCGCAGCACGGAGCCGTCCGGACGCCGGATCGGCTGCTTGGTGCGCACGACCACGCACTTCACCACGTCGCCCTTCTTGACGTTGGCGCCGGGAGTGGCGGACTTCACCGCGGCCACAATAATGTCGCCGACGTAGGCGTAGCGAGCGTTGGAGCCCTTCATCACGCGGATGCAGAGCAGCTCGCGGGCGCCGGAGTTGTCGGCAGACCTAAGACGCGAATAGGGCTGTACCATTTACTTGGCCCTCTCAATGATCCGGCTCACGCGCCAGCGCTTCTCGCGGCTGATGGGGCGGGTCTCCATGATCTCCACGGAATCACCGATGCCGCAGGAGTTCTCCTCATCGTGCGCCTTGAACTTCTCGGTGCGGCGAACGATACGCCCGTAGAGGGGGTGCCGGATGCGGTTCTCGATGGCGACCACCACGGTCTTGTCCATCTTGTCGCCAACCACCACCCCGGTGCGGACCTTTCGCTGGCCTCTGACTTCGGGTTGTGCTTCAGGCATTCATCTGCTCCACATTCTTGCAGCTCTCCGGGGGACCCGGAGGACCGGCCACTAGATAGCCTAGCCGGCCTGCTGCTGGCGGTCTCTCATCAGGGTGTGGATGCGGGCGATATCCTTACGGGCGGCGCCCACCGCGTGAGGGTTGGACAGCCGGTTCATGGCCAGATCCCGCCGGAAGCCGAAGAGGCTTTCGCGGAGCCGGCGCAGCTCGACAGCCAGGGCCTCGTCATCCATGTCCCGGATCTGCTTGCGGCGTTCTGATAGTCGCATTTCCTGATCTCCAAACGCTTATCTGGGCCTCTTGGGCCGGCCGGCGCGGGAGGCGTTGCCGCCGCCCCCGTCCACCGCCCAGGCCCGCCCTGGAAGTGGGGCTCCCCGAAGAGAACCCGCGGGCGAGCCTACTCGGCCGCGACCGCCACAGCCTCTGCCTCGGGGGCCTCCACAGACTCGGGAGCCTCCGTGGCGCCAATCCGGGCGACGAACTTGGTGGCGATGGGCAGCTTGTGCGAGGCAAGCCGCATGGCCTCGCGAGCCAACTCCTCGCTTACGCCCGCCATCTCGAACAGCACCCGTCCGGGCTTGATGACGGCCACCCAGCCCTCCGGAGCGCCCTTACCCTTGCCCATGCGGGTTTCCGCCGGCTTCTTGGTAAAGGGCTTGTCCGGGAAGATCCGGATCCAGATCTTACCACCGCGCTTGATGTGACGGGTCATGGCGATACGGGCGGCCTCGATCTGGTTGCTGGACATCCAGCAAGGCTCCAGAGCCTGCAGCCCGAACTCCCCGAAGTGAACCTGGGAGCTGCCGGGGCTGGTGACCCGTCCGCGCATATTGCCGCGCTGCTGCTTGCGGTGTTTGACTCTCTTAGGTTGAAGCATGCGTATTCTCCAGCCAGCCCGTGGAAGGCGGGACCTGCTGCCGTAGCAGCGTGAAGGGAACGGAACCTGGGCGCCTTAGCGGCCGCCCCTGCCACCGCCACCGCCACCTCGGTAGCCGCCACCACCGGCTCCGCCGCGACCGCCGCCGGGACCACCACGGCCGCCACGACCGCCGCCGGGTCCGCCTCGGCGATCTCTATCACCACCATCGCGGAACCTGGGTCGCTCGGGACGAGGAGCCCGCTCCTGGAAGATGCGCTCGGGAAGCCCGTGCCGGCTGGTGCCAAGGATGTCTCCCTTGTAGACCCAGACCTTCACGCCGATGTTGCCGTAGGTGGTAGCAGCCTCAGCGAAGCCGTAGTCGATGTCCGCGCGAAGGGTGTGGAGCGGCACCTTGCCGTCCTTCACCACCTCGATGCGGGCCATTTCGGCGCCGCCCAGGCGACCCTTGGACTGGATCTTGATGCCGCGACCACCCATGCGCATGGCGCGGGTCATGGCCTGCCGCATCGCGCGCTTGTAGGCAACGCGCTTCTCAATCTGCTGGGCCACGGATTCCGCCACAAGCTGAGCCTCCAGCTCCGGATGGCGAATCTCCACCACGTCCACGCTGACATCGCGCTTCAGCATCTTCTCCAGCTCAGCGATCAGGTCGTCAACGCCCCTGCGAGCCTTGCCGATGATCATGCCGGGCCGGCCGGTGTGAAGGGTTATCTTCACGCGGTTGGCGATCCGCTCGATCTCGATGCGAGCGATCGCCGCGCCGGGCATCATCTTCTTGATCTTCTTGCGGAGGCTGAGGTCCTCAATCAGCAGGTCCGCGTAGTGCTTCTTGTCCGCGAACCAGCGGCTGTCCCAGCCCCGGTTGACTCCGACGCGGAAACCGATCGGATGGATTTTCTGTCCCACGCTGTTACCTCGCTTCCGCTTCGTTGCTCACAACCACGGTAATGTGGCTGGTCCGCTTCAGGATCCGGTAAGCCCGGCCCATGGCTCGCGGCTGAATGCGCTTCATCGTGGGACCCACGTCTACGAAGCAGCGGGTGATCCGCAGCTCGTCGGTGTCCAGGTCGAAGCGATCCAGAGCATTGGCGGCCGCCGACTTGACCACCTTGGTAATGGCTTCGGCGGCCCTGTTCGGCGTGAACTTGAGGATGGCGAGGGCCTCTTCCACCGGCTTGCCCCGCACCGCGTCGATGACGTGACGCACCTTGGTGGGCGACATGCGGATGTGCTTGGCCACCGCTCTTACTTCAGGCATAACAGTCTCCTCGCCCTCTACTTGAGCGCCGAGCTGCGCTCGGTGTGGTGGCCGTGGCCCCTAAAGGTCCGAGTGAGCGCGAACTCTCCCAGCTTGTGGCCCACCATGTTCTCCGTGACGAAGACGGGAACGTGCTTGCGTCCATCGTGCACCGCCAGGGTGTGGCCGATCATGCTGGGGAAGATCGTGGAGCGACGGGACCAGGTCTTGATGATCCGCTTATCGCCGCGGCTGTTCATGTCGTCGATCTTCTTGAGCAGCTTGGGCTCCGCGTAGGGTCCCTTTTTGATCGAACGTGGCATAAGGATGTCTCCAGAATCAGTCTGAGTACGCCGGCTGCCCCCGGGGGAGCGGCGCGCCGGGTTACGGCGCTCCGTCTCCCCAGGAAGGCGAGCAAAGGGCCCTACTTCTTGCCTCTGCGCTTCACGATGAGCTTGTCGCTGAGCTTTCGGCCACGGGTCTTGTAGCCGGCTGCGGCGGGCTTGCCCCACTTGGTCATTGGGGTCTTGCGGCCCACCTGAGCCTTGCCCTCGGCGCCACCGTGTGGATGGTCCCGCGGGTTCATCACGACTCCGCGGACTGACGGCCGCACGCCCAGCCATCGATTCCGGCCGGCCTTGCCCAGGCTCTGGTTCTCATGCTCCACGTTGCCGATCTGGCCGATGGTAGCCCGGCACACGAGGAGGACCATCCGCATCTCACCCGAGGGGAGCCGGATGGTGGCGTACTTGCCTTCCTTAGCCATCAACTGAGCGCTGCACCCGGCGCTGCGCGCCATGGCGCCGCCCTTGCCCGGGCGGAGCTCGATGTTGTGCACCACGGTACCCAGCGGGATGTTGGCCAGCGGCAGCGAGTTGCCGACCTTGATGTCGGCGTCGGTACCGGAGACCACCTGGTCTCCCACCTTCAGGTTCAGGGGAGCCAGGATGTAGCGCTTCTCGCCGTCCACGTAGTGCAGCAGCGCGATGCGGGAGCTGCGGTTGGGATCGTACTCAATGGAAGCCACGCGCCCGGGAACGCCGTCCTTGTCGCGCTTGAAGTCGATGATGCGGTACATCCGCTTGTGGCCGCCGCCCTTGTGCCGGCAGGTGAGGCGACCCAGCTCGTTGCGGCCACCGGTGCGCCTAACGGGCTCCAGCAGGCTCTTCTCGGGCTCGGACTTGGTGATGTCCTGGAAGGTGGTCACGGACATGAACCGCCGGCCAGGAGTTGTCGGCTTGAACTTCTTGATGGGCATGGCCGCTACACTCCCTCGAAGAGCTCGATCGTGTCGCCGGGAGCCAGGGTCACGATGGCCTTCTTGTAGTCGGGCTCTTTGCCGACCAGGCGACCGCGGACGCGCCGATGCTCACCCTTCACGATGAGGGTGTTCACCTTGACGACCTTCTTCTTGTAGATCTCCTCCACCGCTTTGGCGATCTCGATCTTGTTGGCGTCTAGGTGGACACGGAAGGTGTACTTATTGAGCTGCGTGGCCTTCATCGACTTCTCGCTGAGGACCGGCTGGTGGATGATCTCGAAGGCGTCTTTCATTTGGCGAGGTTCTCCTGCATCCGCTGCAGCGCGTCGGGAGTCCCAAGGATCTCGTCCGCCCAGAGCACGTCCAGGATGGAGACCGCCGGGGCAACCCTCACGGCCACGTTGCGGAGATTGTTGGAGGCCCGCTGCACGCCCTCGTCCTGCGCGGCCAGCAGGAGGAGAGTCTTCTTCTTCTCCACGCCGAGGCGCTGCAGGATTCCCACGAACTCCTTGGTCTTCGGGCCGGCAAGGTCCACGGCCTCCAGGCCCCTCAGCTCGCCATCGGAAAGGCGGGCGGAAAGGGCGTAGGACATCGCCGCGTGCTTGGCCTTCTTGTTCATCTTGTGGTCGAAGCGCCGTCCATTGGGGCCCCAGACCACGCCGCCGCCCTTCCAGATTGGGGAACGGATGCTGCCGTGTCGGGCGCGGCCGGTGCCCTTCTGGCGCCAGGGCTTCTTGCCGCCGCCGCGGACCTCCGCGCGAGTCTTGCTATGCCCACCCAGCGCTCGTGCATGGGCCTGAGCGATGACCATCGCCTGGTGGACCAAATGCTCGCCACCGGTCCGGCCGAATACCTCGTCCAGAAGCTCGAGGTCCCCGGCCTCCTGGCCCTGAGTATTGACAATCTTCACGGTCGCCATTACTTGTGTCCTCGCACGGTCAGAAGACCGCCGTTGGGTCCCGGAACGGCGCCCTTAATAAGGATTAGGTTCTTCTCGGGGATGACCCGAACCACCTGAAGGCCGCGCTGAGTCACGCGCTGATTGCCCATGTGGCCCGGCCGGCCCGTGCCCTTGAAGATGCGAGCCGGGTCCGTCGCGCCGGCGGACTGAGGCTTGCGATGGATCATCGAGCCGTGAGTCATGTCGCCGCCGTGCCAATGGTAGCGCTTCACGACACCCGCGAAGCCCTTGCCCTTGGAGGTGCCAATGACGTCTACCTTATCGCCCTCGGCGAAGATCTCCACGCGGATCTCATCGCCGACGCCCAGCTCGCTGGGCCCGCGGAACTCACGGAGGTGGCGCTTGGGGCTGACGGTCGCCTTGTCGAAGTGGCCCTGCATCGGCGCGGTGACCCGGCGGCCCTTGGGCTTGCGCCCGCTGGCCTCTTTCCGGGGCCGATCCTCCAGGTAACCTACCTGAATCGCCTCGTAGGTGTCGGTATCGACGGTCTTCTTCTGGACCACGGTGCAGGGCCCGGCTTCGATGACCGTAACCGGAACCACCCGGCCGCCCTCAGCGAAGAGCTGAGTCATGCCGACCTTTGTTCCCAGAATGGCCTTCATCGCTAACCTCGTATCTCGATGTCGACGCCGCTGGGCAGGTCCAGGCGTAACAGAGCGTCAATAGTCTTGGGACCCGGGTCCAGGATGTCGATCAGGCGCTTATGGGTCCGAACCTCGAAGTGCTCCATCGACTCTTTGTCGATGTTGGGCGCGCGGTTCACGCAGTAGATGTTCTTCTCAACCGGCAGAGGCACTGGCCCTGAGATCCGGGCGCCGGTTCGGCGGGCGGTTTGCACGATCTTTTCCGCCGACTGATCCAGGACCTTGTGGTCGAACGCCTTCAGCCGAATCCTGACCTTGTCCTTACGCATGATGTGTCCTTCTCGGTCTGGAGGCGAGCCGAAGCCCGCCCCCGCAGGTCTTCGGCTGAACTATTGGATGATCTTGGCGACGACGCCGGCGCCGACGGTGTGGCCGCCCTCGCGGATCGCGAAGCGGAGCCCTTCCTCCATGGCGATGGGCTGCAGCAGCTCGCCCACGATCGTCACGTTGTCTCCGGGCATCACCATCTCCACGCCCTCGGGCAGCTCCACCGTCCCCGTCACGTCCGTCGTCCGGAAGTAGAACTGGGGTCGGTAGCCCTTGAAGAAGGGAGTATGGCGTCCACCTTCTTCCTTGCTCAGGATGTAGACCTCGCCCGTGAACTTGGTGTGGGGCTTGATGCTCCCCGGCTTCGCCACCACCTGTCCGCGCTCGATCTCCTTGCGCTCCACGCCGCGCAGCAGCAGGCCGACGTTGTCGCCCGCCTGTCCCTGGTCCAGGATCTTGCGGAACATCTCCACGCCCGTGCAGACCGTGCTGCGGGTCGCCTTGATGCCCACGATCTCCACCGGCTCTCCGGTCTTGACCACGCCGCGCTCCACGCGTCCCGTCGCCACCGTGCCGCGTCCCGTGATGGTGAAGACGTCCTCCACTGGCATCAGGAAGGGCCGGTCCACCGCGCGCTCGGGGGTCGGCACGTAGCTATCCACCGCGTCCATCAGCTCCTGGATGCTCTGGATGTCGGCCTCGGAGCCCTCCAGCGCCTTCATGGCGG
>DASXUI010000543.1:0-7028 GCA_036504955.1 Armatimonadota bacterium | reverse complement strand
GCCTTGCGGGCTGCATCCATGCTCACCCGAAGCAGTTCCTCCGCGGTGGAATCGCTCCCAAACCGCTGCTCTCGCGCTTCATAGAGATGGGCGGAGAGCAGGTCCATCGGGGAGGGGGTGTCCCGGAGAAGCACCTCCTGGTACTGACTCTTGGTGTCCTGGCCCCAGGAGCGCTCCTGTCGCTGATGCCACGCGGAGGGGCGTGGGAACCCGTCGCCGCTCAGGATCACGCGGACGGGGTCCCAGCGGCGGACCTCACGGGCGAACGCCCGGTACGCCACTCGCACCATCGCGCTGCTCAGCTCATCGCGGGCGGAGCGCGAGGAGGGCGTTCCGAGCTCAGGGGCGACGGGGGGACGGTGGTCAGTGGCATTGGGGAGGTCCGCTGACAGCAGGTACTCGTTGCCGAACTCCCAGCCCCACAGGGCGGGCGACTGGCGGTAGCGGGTCACAACCTCGCGGACGTAGCGTCGCATGAAGGCGTGGGTCTTGCTCTTGGGGTTGCCCCACTGGTCGACCGGCTCGCCCACCAGGTCGGGGACGGTGGAGTAGCACCAGAAGAGGCTGGCGATCAGCCCCACTTGGTTCCTCTCCGCGCTCCTCACCACGGCGTCGAGCCGGCGGAAGTACTCCTGTCGGTCTGTCTGGTACAGGCGGCAGTTCACCGGCCAGAAGCCGCTGGCCATGAATCGGGCAAAGGGGATGCCCAGAGAGGAGAGCGCGTGGAAGCCCTGTTCGTAGCTTCGGTCGTCGGCTCGCTCTAGCGTCCTAGCAAAGGCATCGAAGTAGTTGACGCCGCAGCCCCAGTAGGGTGCGCCTCTCAGCAGAAGCTGGCCGCCTGGTGAAACGGAGAGCCCCATTCGCTGAGAGGCGGCCTTCGTGGGGCCTCCGGCCCTCCTAGCAGGCGCGGCTCTTCCGGCGGCAGCCAGAGCCACAGATAGAAGCGTCGCTAGAACGAGCAGTAGTAGGGAGGATGGTCGCATGGATAAGTGCCCCCGATGAGATCTGGGCCTGACCGTGCCCCGGCACGGCACTCCGGCCGGGCTCTCGGCGGGACACGCTGGACGGCGGCGTAGGGTGGGTAACACCCCTGCCCAGGCGTCCGACAGCGCAGCCGGGCGAGCCGGACCCGTTGAACTCGGTGGCAGTCCCCAGCCCTTCCACTCGGGCGGCGAGCCGGTCCCTGGGTCGCGTGCCTGGTGTAGAAGCTCAGCGGAGACCTGGCGCCGGCTATCCAGGGGCGCCAGGGCCAATCGAGGCCACTGCTTGCCTCAGTGCCGCGACGGAGATCGGCTTGCTGAGGACCCTGTCTATGCCGTCCGGCGCGTGGCCTTCCGCGTCAACCTGGGCGCCTAGGCCCGTGAGGAGGAACACGGGCAGGCTTGGCAGCCGCGCCTTGATGCCTTTCGCCAGCACATCGCCGCTCATGCCTGGCATCGTCTGGTCAGTGATCACCAGGTCGAAGGGATTGGCCTCCAGTCGATTCAGGGCCTCTGAGCCGGATTCGGCGGAGGAGACCTCGTGTCCGTCAGCCAATAGACACTCACCGAGCACTTCACGGACGATGGGCTCATCGTCCACCACGAGTATTCGCATCCTGGCCTTCCTCACGAGCGATCGAGGACCCAAGGCTCCACGAGCCCGAGGTCGTGTGGTCTCCAATCGAAGGAGCCTCGCCAAGAACCTAGCGGCCATCACGCCTGTACCAGGGCGGCTTGCCGCGCCGGCCGGCCCTTTGCCCGTAGCAACTCTCCGGTCATCAGTGGCAGTGGATGCCACCTCGGTTCCGTCACGCACGTACCGAGGAGCACCCCGTGTCGCCCCCAAGGCGCTGGCCGCCGTCCAAGTCGAGGTTCGGCGAGCTACCAGGCGCTGCACCATCGATGCCGACATAGGCAGTTATGCCCCGTTTGGCGCCGCGGCGAACCCTCCCCCTCATTGGGGGCCGGACGGCCGCCCGAGATGCACTTGTCGCTCACTTCGGCAACGAGGCGGAACGCCCTTCCGCCCGCCCTCAGACCCTCACCCACGAGCAAGCTACTCGCCCCGTAGAAGGGGCAGTTCGGGAGGGAGGGGCGAGGCCATTCCATGGAGCGTGGGGTCGTTGGATCGGACGGGGGCAGCGACGTGGCCTCCGAGACGGGGGCCGGGAGTTTCGGGGCTCAAGGGGCATGCTAACGCAGTAGGCGCTCGACTTCCTGAATCTTGCCTAGGGAGTCCGCCATCACCGCCTCAATCTGCTTGACGGTGATGCCATAGGTCGAGCAGTTCTCCAGTGGCCAGGCGTAGGCGAGGCCGTCGGCGTCCGTTCCGAAGCCAAGCATCATGGCAAGGACATCGGCCAGGGCCACGATCTGGGTGAGCGGACTGTCGGAGGCCTGCTCTGCTTCGTGGTGCCGGCGGACCGCTTCGACGATGCCCGCTGGGAAGCTCCAGGAGTCCAGGATGAGGGCGCCCACCTCCGCGTGGGTGACCCCGAAGACGTACCGCTCGGCCTCGCTGAAGGAGACCTGGCGGCCCTCAACCACCGACAGGATCTGCCCGTAGGCCTCCTGCACGTACTGGCTCAGCACCATCTTGCCGACGTCGTGCAGCAGGGCGGTGGTGAACAGGTCGTCCTTTAGCCCCGGAGCGTACGGCTTCAGCTTATCCGCGATAACTGCCGCGGCAACGGAGTGTGTCAGGAGCTCGCCTTGATGCGCCTCATAGCCAGGGTAGTGCTTGCAGTATATCTGCTTGGAGGTTACGAGCAGCACGATGCGCCGAATGGCGGCGAGGCCCACCATCACGATGCCCTCGCGCACGGAACCGATCTGCCGGCTGAGGCCAAAGAGCGCCGAGTTGCAGAGCTTGAGTACGTTGGCACTCATCGAGGGATCATAGCGGATGCACTCCGCGAGCTCCTCGACGCCCGCGTCCGGCGAGTTGAGGAGGTCCAGCGCTCGCGCGGCCGTGGTTGGCAGCGGCGGAAGGTACTCCACCTTTCGCAGAATGTCGTCGGTGATGCTCACCGTCCAGCTCCCCCTTGCCCCGATGCGCGCGCACGTGTCCATCGACACGTCCCAGCTCCAGATTCCTTTTCGGCTGCTTCGTCCCTTTGGTACATGGCTGGCTTGCCCTCTGAGCAAAAAGGCCCTGGTATGTGGGGCAACCATGGAACCGGCCGGCCAGCGCGGAGCGGGCTAGGCGGCCGGGCCGAGGGCACCGCGGTCCCTGACTCACCAACCAGGGACAGCCCCCTCACTCCATAGGGAGGACCGGACGGTAACCTGGAAGTCCGTGCCTGAGTCCACTACCGGCAGCCGAAGGAGCAGGAGTATGTCTGCCTGCCGCTGAAGCACGGATCGGCGATAGCTACTCGCCCTGCTCACCGGGCAGCCTGGCCGACCCTGCCGCTGATGCGTCCCTTGATAGTCAACAGGGCACCAGGCAGCCAGTCCCTCAACACCTCGCGGCAGGCTCCCGCTTTGGCCGGCTCGGCGCAACGGACAGATGCGGGGGCACACCTTTGGTGCCGCTGGAGAGCACCCCTTGCGCCGTTGGTGCTGGGAGCCGTGCGGTTCACCACGAGCCAGCGATACATGGAGCAGACGCTGCCTGGTTGGCCAGAGAGAGCTGACTAGGGGCCCACCTCGAGCTAAGGTGGCCCACTGCCGGCTTGGGCAGCAGGCCACTGGCACAAGGTCCGCCGCCTGTCTGGCGCGCTCCACGCGCGGCGAGGGCGGCATGGGAGTCCGTCAATGAGATTGCGTGTGTCCCCGTGGCTTGCGGTCCTGCTGATGGGTCTGGCCACGGCTTCCGCCCCCGCGGCGGTCCGGATTGCCGCCGGCCTCCGGGATGGTCAGCCGCCAGCACTTCGCCCCGTGGCGCCGGGAACGGCAGCCCTTCGAACGCTCTCCAGAGTGCCCTCGTCCGGCGGTAGCTGGGAGGCCACCTGGGACCCGGATACCGGGTTTGCACGGATGCTGTACGGCGGCAGATCCGCGCCCTCGACGCTGAGGTTGGAGGCCCACGCGCGCGGGTTCCTGGTGAGCAACGCCAGCCTCTTCGGGCTCACTGACGCCCGGGACCTCCGCACTCGAGAGTCCGTGGACCATCGCCTCGGGGAGACGCTCCGGTTCCAGCAGACCTACAAGGGCCTGGAGGTGTACCCCGGCGACGTCTCAGTGAGCCGCAGCGCGGAGGGTCAGATCTACCTGGTGGGCTCGGGCTACCGGCCACAGCTCAGCGTGGCGACCACGGCTCGGGTGAGCGCGGCCGAGGCTCGTCGGGCGGCCGTCTCCTACTGTGGAAGCGGCACGGCGGAGGCTCCGAAGCTAGTGGTGTGGGCCCTCACCCGCCCCTTCCGCCTGGCCTGGCGCGTACAGGTGGCCGTGAAGCGAAGCAAGTATATGCGGGTCTATCTGGACGCCGTCACGGGGAAGCTGATCACCAAGGACAACCTAGTGATGCACGAGAGCTCCACGCTGGCGAACGTCTACCGGGCCAACCCCATCTCCACTCCGGAGATGATCAACGTGTCGCTGACGAACCTCGACGGTTCGGGCACCCTCACGGGCCAGTTCGCGGCCGTCTACAAGTACACCCAGTATGACGCCAACCAGGCGGTTAAGGGCGCGTCTGATCTCAGAGCGGGGGCCAACGGCTTCGTGGTGCCGGCGGGCGACAGCAGAATGAACCAGACCTCCGCCTACTACCACGTGAACCTGATGCACGACTACTACAAGAGCACGCACGGATTCACGAAGAGAGATCAGTCGCTGCCCATCTACGTCAACGTGCCCAACCCGGATGGCTCGCCGCTGAACAACGCCTACTTCACCCCCCAGGGACAGTACCTGGTCTTCGGCGTCCGCACCAGCGGTGAGGACTACGCCATGGACGGCGACACCATCGGGCACGAGTACACCCACTCCGTGGTGGCGACCCTGTGCGGCATCGGCAACAACCCCATCTGGTCCGAGGCTCGGGCCATGAATGAGGGCCTCGCCGACTACTTCTCGTGCACGGTGATGGGTGACGGGACCTACAGCGAGTATGGCTCGGGCAAGAAGGACGGCGGCGGGTCCCGCGACCTGACCAACCGGCGGCGCTACCCCGAGGAGGTCTGCATGCGGGAGCAGCTCCGCGACGGAAGCATGCTCCAGGACTTCCCTGAGGAGCACGAGGCGGGGCAGATCTGGGCCGCCTCTCTCTGGGACCTACGCCGGTCGGTGGGTGCCGCCATCTCCGACAAGATCGTCTTCAGCAGCATCCCTCTGCTGCCGGACGCGGCGACCTTCGGTGATGGGCGCGTGACGCTGAGGACCGCCGATCAGCAGCTTGGCACGGGGCAAGCGGCCATTATCGGGCAGATTCTGGACAACCGAGGGATCCAGGAGCAGGGAGGATACAGCTACGTCGACCCCTTCGGGTTCTCGGTCGACAACGGCTACGAGATCGGCACTGGGTTCATCTCGCCTGACGGCGGTCCCTTCGAGGCCTTCGGCTTCCTTCCCGTCTTCGTCTCCGGAAGGCAGTATGGAATCCTTGGCTTGGTTAACGACCAGAAGCGGACCATCAAGGCGGTCCGCCTGACGTTCCTGGACCAGAACGGGACGGTGGTGGACAAGCTCTCACCCAGCGCCGATGCCGCCACGGTGCCGGTTAAGCTCAGCAACGGCAACAAGTTCGACGTCAAGCGCTTCATGTTCGTGTTCCAGGTTCCCGAAGGCCTGCAGGGCAACTACCAGATCGGTTTCTCCCTGAGCACGGACGGCCAGAGCTTCCCGAAGCCGGACAAGACGGCGCCGGCCTGGGTGTTGGCCGATAGAGGCCCCGCTCCCCAGCCCGGCAAGGAGGTGGTCACGCCGCCCACGCCGACTCCCTCGCCGACCCCCACTCCGGATCCCACTCCCGTGACCCCAGAGCCCGCGGTGACGCCGGCTGTAGTGCAGGTCGCGCCGCTGTCCGTTCAGGTGCCGGTGGGCGGCGAGCAGAGGTTCGCCGCCACGGTCACCGACACGACAGGCAAGGTGACGGTCAGCCCCTCCATGGTTTGGACCCTCGAAGGTGACCAGAGCCTGGCTGACATATCCAGCAACGGGATCCTCTCCGCCAGGCAGGCCGGGCAGGTGACCGTGGTCGCCAAGGCGGGGGATGTCGCGGGGCGCGCACAGGTAACCATCATCGCTGCCACCGCGCCCACCGGCATCACCACCTGGGCGCAGATGCCCGGCAGCGAGAAGACCACCGTCTACGGCATGGCGGGCTCCTCCGACGGTTCCGTGGCCGCCACCTACGCCGTGGGCGCTAACGGGACCTACCGCAGTGTTGACGATGGGAGCTTTATCCAGATTGCCGAAGGAGAGGACCAAGGCGTTCTGCCCTTCTCGGTGGCCGTGAACCCTCTGAATCCTAGGATCGTGTGGGTGGGAACGCTGAGCACGGGACTCTTCCGCAGCGAGGACGGTGGCGGCTGGTGGACCCAGATGGCGACGGATCTGGCCGAGCCTTGGGCGCTCTTCTTCTACGGCAGCGGGTTCCCCGCGGTCGTCTCCATCGCCACGGATGAGGCCGACGAGGTGCTCATCGGGACCCTGGACAAGGGCACCTTCTACCGCAACGGACCCATCGGGCAGTGGATGGACGTGAGCGCCGGCCTTAGCTCCGCCATGGTCACCTCCTCCGTTCTTAACAAGGCCGGAACCTGGCTCTTCGTGGGAAGCAGCACCGGGGCCTACAAGCTGAACGGCTCTCTGAGCGCCTGGAAGTCCATCAACAATGGACTGAAGCGCTCGTCGATGGAGCAGGAGGACTTCGGACTCCCACCCTTCATCAACCAGCTCGCGCTCAGTCCCTCCAACGATAAGGACCTGCTGGCGGCTACCGACGGCGACGGGGTCTTCTTCAGCAACGATGATGGCGAGACGTGGCAGGAGGCTAGCACGGGACTGGGCGACAAGACTGTGTACTGCGTCGCCTTTGACCCCGCGGTGCCGGGGCGTGTCTTCGCGGGTACCGCGAAAGAGGGGGTGTACTACTCCCTC
>DASXUI010000542.1:0-5756 GCA_036504955.1 Armatimonadota bacterium | reverse complement strand
ACCGAACCCGTCGTGGATCCGGCCACCCAGGCCGTCACCTACCCCGGCCCCGACTACCTGCAGCGTGACATCCTGCCGCTCTTCACCCAGTACGGCGTGAACGGCGTCAGCTTCGGCCACTCCCACGTGTACGAGCGCTACCTGGTCAACGGCGTGAACTACATCGAGGCGGCGAGCATCGGCAACAACTACCACACCGCCGCCGACCCCGCCACCTCGCCCAACGGCCCGGCCCCGGTCTTCGAGGAGCAGCGCTTCCGAACGCTGATGGCGGTGACCGTGGACCCGGCCAAGGGAATGTCGGCCCAGGGCCTTCAGGCCAGCGTCGAGGCCGACGGGGTCGGCAAGGTCGGCAACGTATTCGATCAGTTCTCTCTGGCCCCCCAGACCTGGAAGGGCGACCCTTTCGGCCTGGCCGGCGACCTCGATAACGATGGAGAGGTCACCCTCAAGGACACCGCGCGGATGCTCCGCATCCTAGTCCTCGGCGGCGGCGCCACGGAAGCCGAACTGAAGGCCGGCGACCTGAACGGCGACGGCAAGCTCAGCCTGGCGGACGCGCTGATTGCCCTGCGCGCCGCAGCCGGCATCGGCCGCTAAGCCTGCCGGTAGTTCTTAGGTCCCTTACGTCCCTTCACAAGGGACCCAAGGGACCTAAGAACACCTCCTGAGGCCCCCCCTACGACCCAACGACCCTACGACCCAACGACCCGCAGTCAGTGGAACACAGCAAGCGGTGGCGGCGTCCTATTGGCTAAGCGGTACACTCTCTAAGTGTTCGCTTGTACGCCAAGACGGAAGGAGTCGTCATCATGTCATCCCATTCCTCACTCCTTCGGCGTCCGGCTAGTCAGCTTCGTTGGCCTCAACCGCCGAGCCTGTGCGGCCTCCTGCCGCTCCTCCTGCTTCCGAGCGTGTTCGCGCTCCTGGGCGCCTTGGCGCCCGCCCCCTGCTGTGCCGCGTCAATGGGCACCATCAACACGGTCGCCGGCAGCGGACACCTGCCGAGCCCCCTGGATCCCGCCGTTGGGGCAGGACGGTCCGCCCTTTCGGTGAACCTGGGACGGCCTCGCGGCGTGGCCGTCGACGCACAGGGCAACCTGTACATCGCGGACCCAGCGGGCGGGCGCGTCCTCCGTGTCACCCCCAAGGGCGTCGCCACCACCGTGGCCGGCGGCTCCACGGCGCCGGTCCCCGCGGGCGAGCGCTGGAACCCCTACCCCGGTGATGGCGTGCCTGCCACGTCACTGCGCCTCGATCCCATTCAGGTAGCAGTCGATAAGGGTGACAACCTCATCGTCGCCACGCGGGAGCGCGTCCTCAGGGTGGCCTCCGACGGCACAATCGGGTCTCTGGTTGGCACCGGCCCCTACTTCGTGGGCACCCAGAACAACCCTATCCGGGTTACCCACTCAGGCGATCCATTCCAGACTACTGAGTTGTCGATCGGCGGCCTGGCCCTGGGGCCCAGCGGTGAGATGTACGTCTCCGATGTCGATCGCAGTTTGGTCTTCCGCGTCTCGTCGAGCGGATCGCTGTACCTCTTCGCCGGCCACGCGACTGACGATACTGGGTCCAGCTCGGCTACCAGGGCGGCCTTGGTGCGGCCCACCGGCCTGGCCAAGGGCAACCACGGCGACCTCTACATTGCCGAGACCGGTGCCAACAGAGTGACGGTCGTTACCAGTGGCGGCTCCCTACGGGTCATCGCTGGGACGGGTTCACCGGGCTTCTCCGGCGATGGCTCCGCCGCGGCCCTGGCGGAGCTGAACCAGCCCACCGGCGTCGCCGTGGATAGCGCCGGCAACCTCTACATCGCGGACACCGGCAACCACCGGGTCCGCAAGGTGGACACCAAGGGCGTCATCCGGACGGTGGCCGGCACCGCCTCACAGACCACCTGGCGCGGCGCCGAAGGGTCACAGGCGGGGTTCAGCGGGGACACCGGGCCCGCCGCAAGGGCGGCGCTAGACCAGCCGGAAGGCGTCGCCATCGACTCGGCAGGCAACCTGCTCATGGCTGACACGGGGAACCACCGGGTGCGCAGGGTGACCGGCATCGCCGCCCCGGCCATCGAGCCGTGGCGCGTGACCGTTCTGCCGTCGCCCACGGAACCGCCGGCCCGGTTCGACTATCCCAACGATCTAGCCCTCAGGGGGCTCCGACTCCTGGGCAGCGCGGAGGTACTGGCGGGCCTCCGGCTCACCCCTTCGGAGCCATACCAGGCGGGCGCCGCGTGGCACCCTCAGCGGGTGAACGTGCAGGACGGGTTCGACACCAGCTTCCGCATCCGCATCACGCCGGACGCCCGGTACTGCGGCCACGCGGGAGAGGGCATGACCTTCGCCATCCAGGGCTTCAGCAGCACCGCCTTGGGGGACCCAGGCGGCGCCCTGGGCTACGGTCGCCTGGAGGACAACGGCGCTCCCCTAGCACTGGGTCAAGGCGTGGACATCAGTCTCCAGAATGCGATCGTCCTGGAGATGGACACCACTCAGGAGCCGCTCTTCGGTGACCCGGATGGCAACCACCTGAGCCTGCACGACACGCGCGCCGTGCTTGCCTCCCTGCATGAGGACAGGGCCCTGGCCCTCACCTCCGCCATCCCCAAGCTGGCGACCGGGAAGGAGCACACCCTCCGCGTCCACTACTTCCCGGGCACACTCACGGTGTTCCTGGATGACCTGGAGCGGCCGGTACTCCGGGCTGCCGTGAACCTGCGCTCACAACTGGTCCTCGAGCGCGGACTGGCCTGGGTGGGCTTCACGGCCGCCACAGGCGCCGGGCCCCAAACCCACGAGGTGCTGGGCTGGACCTTCCAGTCCGGCGCCACGCCACTACCACTGGAGCCGCTCTACGGAGACGTGAACGGCGACGGCGCGGTCGACTACGCGGACGTAGTGGCGGCAGTACGTGCCATCGCGGGCCTTGATCAGCTCTCACCCGCCGAACGCAGCCGCTCTGACGTGAACCGCGACGGCCGCCTGGACGCCGCCGACTGGCGAGCCATCTACAGAACCGCTGTCTGGAGGAGCGGGCAGTAGGGTCGTTGGGTCGTTGGGTCGTTGGGTCGTAGGGGAAGGGTCTCAGAGGGTGGGAGGTGGGCGCGTGGGCCCGGGTTGGTGGGACCGATCGCCCACCCCGTGAAGGGGTGGGCTGGTTAGGCGCTCCGCGCGGGGCTGCCGCGTGACACCGTCGCAGCCCGTTGCCGTTGGAGGGAGGCGCCGCGACGTCTGGACCCATGTCCTCCGGGGCACCTCCGCGCGGAACGCCCAGACCAGCCCACCCCTTCACGGGGTGGGCGAACGGGCCCACCAACCCGGGCCCACGCGCCCACCTCCCACCCTCCGAGGCCCTTCCCCTACGACCCAACGACCCAACGACCCGCAGTCAGTGGAACACAGCAAGCGGCAGCGACGTCCTATGGCTAAGCGAGGCACTGATTGGGTGTCGGCTTACAAGCCACGATGGAAGGAGTCGTCATCATGTCATCCCACTCCTCACTCCTTCGGCGTCGGGCCCAGCTTCTTGGCTGGTCTCGACCGCCGAGCCTGAGCGGCCTGCTGCCGCTTCTCCTCCTGACGGGTGTTCTTGCGCCCGCGCCCCTTCAGGCCCAAACCCCCGGCGTGATAGACACCATCGTGGGGAGCGGACACGCGCCCAACCCCCTGGATCCGCCGGACGGGACCGGCCGGCCGGCCCTCTTCGTGAACCTCGGCGCACCAATAGGGCTTGTGCTGGACGCACAGGGGAACCTGAACGTTTCAGACGGCTATGGCTACAAGGTTCGGAGGGTCACCCCCGGCGGCACTACCACCACCGTACTGGGCGGCTCTACCCAGACGCCACCCGCGGGCGAGAGAGTCGCGCCCTACACGGGGGACGGCACGCCGGCGAGTCAGGTGCGGCTCAATGCTCGCTACCTGGCGGTGGACGCCGCCGGCAACCTGCTGGTGGCGTCCTATGAGCGGCTTCTCCGCCTGGACCCCAACGGAGGAATCCACACCCTCGCGGGGGCCAGCCACCCCGGTGGGGGCTTCAAGCTATCGGCCCCGGTGTATGGTCTCGGCGGCCCCGCCACGGAAGCGGAGGTGTCCATCCACGGCGTGGCGGTTGGGCCCAAGGGTGATGTCTACCTCTCGGACCCTGGGCACGGGCAGGTCCTGCGACTCGGTACGGACGGCTTGCTGACCCTCTACGCGGGGCTTCCCTCCAACGGGCCCGGCACCACGCCGGCCACCCACGTGGAGCTCCAGAGCCCAAGGGGTCTCGCCGTAGACGCTGCCGGGAACCTGTACATCGTGGACGCGACCGAGCCAATCGTCAGGCGGGTGACGCCGGAGGGTAGGATCTCCAACGTCGCGGGCTCGGGAGTCAGCGGCTTCTCCGGCGACGGAGGAAAGGCCTATGCGGCAAGGCTGAACCAGCCGACAGGGATCGCTGTGGACAGCGCGGGCAACCTGTTCATCGCGGACACGGGGAACCACCGCGTCCGGAAGGTGGACACGCAAGGGTACATCGAAACGGTCGCGGGGGCCACTCCGGTAGTGCCAGGTCTCGTGAGGGGCCCGAGCGGCTTCTCCGGTGACAGGGGCCCCGCCAAGTTGGCCCAGCTCAACGCGCCGGAGGGCGTGGCGATCGACGCGGAGGGCAACCTGCTCATCGCGGACACCCGCAACGGCAGGGTCCGCAGGGTGTACAAGGTGGCCGCTCCAGGCATCCCCCCCGCGGGAACCACCGTGGTACCTCAGCCGGTCGAGCCGCCCGCTTCCTTCGCCTACGCGGATTTCGCCAGGACGGACGGCCTCCGCTGGGGAGGCAGCGCCTCCGCCAAGGGGGGAGTCATCAACCTCACTCCGGCGGCGCTGTCGAAGGCAGGGGCGGTCTGGCATGGCGCTAGAATGCGGGTGCGTGAGGGGTTCGACACCACCTTCAGCTTCCGCGTAACGCCTTCTGCCGCTGTGTCACCCGTCGCGGCGGACGGCTTGGCCTTCGCCGTGCAGGGCTACGGCTCCAGCTTCGTGGGCGACTACGGTGGGGCCATTGGGTATGGCGGACTAGAAGACAACGGCGATCATACCGGTAGCCTGACAGGGCCGGGCATGGGCCTCCAGGATGCCATCGTGCTGGAGATGGACACCTTCCGGAACTCCAACTTCGGCGACCCCGACGGCAATCACCTGAGCGTGCATGACACGCGGGCCGTGCTGGCCTCACTGCATGAGGAGAAGGCACTCGCCCTCACCTCCGCCATCCCCCGGATGGCGAACTCGCAGGTCCACACCGTCCGAGTCCACTACTTCCCGGGCACGCTGACGGTCTTCATGGATGACCTCGATCGGCCGGTGCTGCGCGCGGCCGTGAACCTGGAGTCGGCGCTTGTGCTCGAGCGCGGGCTGGCCTGGGTGGGCTTCACAGCCAGTACCGGAGGTGGAGTGCAGATCGCCGACCTGCTGAGCTGGAGCTTCCAGTCAGGAACCACTGCCCTCCCACTTCAGACGCTGATGGGCGACGTGAACGCGGATGGAGTGATCGACCACTGGGATGCCCTGAGGGTGCTCAGAGGGGTGATCGGACTGGACTTCCTGGCACCGATCGAGAGGGAGCGCGCTGACGTCGACCACGACGGCCGGGTGGACATCATCGACTGGCGCTCTATCTACATCACCTCTGCGTGGCATCGGATGTGAGCCTCTGAACCGATGGGGTCGTTAGGCAGGACCTGAGAGGGTGTTCTTGGGTCCCTTACGTCCCTT
>DASXUI010000541.1:0-3042 GCA_036504955.1 Armatimonadota bacterium | reverse complement strand
CGATGGCGCCGTTGCCGTTCAGGTCGCCGCCCGCGAGCTGGTCGGGGGTGGCGGTGATGATGCCGGCCACGATGCGCAGGGCCAGCACCACGTCCGTGATGCCGACCTTGCCGTCGCCATTGAGGTCGCCCTTGGTGGCGGTCACGGGAGCGCCTGGAGCAACCAGCAGCGTGGGCGCGGTGGTGGTGATGCCGGAGTTGCCGGTGCGGTTGAAGCCGTTGATGGCGATCACGTTGTCGCCGTCCCAGCTCACGATGCTGGCGGGAACGGTGTAGGAGCGGATGGCGCCGGCGTTTCCGGTGTAGCCGGTGTTGTCCGGGTCAGCGGGGTCGGTGGGCAAGGTGCCGGTGGAGCCAATCTTCTGCCCGTTGAAGTAGGTCACGTCCGCGTCGTCCACGTTGAAGCCCGTGAGCGTGAGGTCGTGGGTCTTGTAGGCCGCGAAGCTGGCGGGGAGCTTAACGTGCACGCGGTACCAGAAGAGGCTGTTCTCGGGGCCGATGCCGGGGACGACCAGGTCGGAGGGAACGCTGACCTCGGTCATGGAGGTCTCGCTGTAGCCGGTGAGCTTGGCGGGGTTCACGTTGCCCACGTCGGAGGGGCCGATGGCGAGCCACTTAGCGCCGTCGGTGGAGGCCAGGGAGAGGGACGGCCGCACGCCGACCGTGAAGTTCGCGGTGACGGTCTCACCGGTAGCGCCGGACTTGGAGACGGTCTCGCCGTCAACGGGGTCGAGGTCGGGACGAGAGGAGCGGGTGATGGAGTAGCTGCCCGCCGCCAGCCCGGAGATGCGGTAGACACCGTCCGTGTTGGTGACGGCGAGCCCCTGCTGAGGACCCCAGAGGGTGGTGCCGCAGAAGGCCGTAACCCCGAGGCCGGAGATGGGCTTGCCGTCCTTGTCCAGAACGGCTCCGGTGATGGTTAGGGAGGGGTTGGCGACGAGGAGCTGAGGCGCGTAGGTCTTCAGGCCGCCGTTGCCGCTGGCGTTGAAGCCGCGGAGGGCCAGCACGTTGTCGGCCTTTACCTGGGAGCCGGGAATCACGTAGGTGCGCATCCGGGTGTAGTCGTCATCGTGGCCCAGGAACGTGCCGTTCCAGTAGGCCCACTCCATGTCATCGAAGGTCCAGTTGGCGAGGGCGAGGTCCTTGCCCTGGTAGGTGGCGCCCACGGGAAGGTGGATGCGGAGCCAGCCCCAGATGTTGTCCGTGCTGTCGATGGAGTCCCAGGAGGAGGGGACGCTGTAGGAGTCGATCCAGCCGGCGTCGGAGGCGGCGGGATCGCGGAAGTCATCGGCCTCGGCGGCGGGGAGCTTCAGGAGCCACTTGGCGCCGCCGTCGGTGCTCAGGTCCGCCACCTTGGCGGTGGGCTTCACGTCCATGGAGAAGGACTCGGCGCTCAGGCCGGCCTTGACGGTGGCCTTCTGGGGGGCCACGGGCTCCAGAGTCAGGCCGGCAACGGAGAGATCGTAGGCGCCGACCGCGGGATCGAGGAAGAGGGCCTGGCCGCCGGGGTTGGTGTAGACACCCGTGACCGCCTGGCCACCCTGGGAAAGGCTAGCCCAGTAGTTGTTGACGGGATTGCCGGACTTGTCCTGGAGAGTGGCGACATAGAGGCTGCTGTCCGAGGACAACGCCTCCAGGTTGGTGATGCCCAAGCCCTCCTCCGCGTAGAGGGCCACGCCGAAGCTTCCGGGCTTAGGGTCGGTGTCCGTGGTGGTGAAGAGCGGGGTGTTGAGGTCGCCCACGTAGCACTGGATCTGGCCGCCCTTGGCGACCACCAGCATGGTCTCCATGACGTTCTGCTGGTAGACGGTCTCCTTGTTGATGTCCAGGATCTGCATGACCCCGTTGGTCCACTTCTCGATACGAGTGGCCGGGCCGCCGTTGCCTGGATCGCGCAGGGAGAAGAACCGCATGAAGTTCTTCTGGTCCTGGTACCGGAAGACGATGCCCATGCCGTCGTCGTCCCCCGTCTTGAACTGGACGAAGAACACACCGTCCTGGGCGCTGACATCCTTGACCACCGCCTGGGTGCCGGTCCAGCAGTTGGTATCGGAGTTGGCGGGGTCCGGGTTGCCGTAGATGTTGGAGGACTGGTCCAGCGTTCCGCTCTTCACGACCCACTTTGAGGGTCCGCTGCTCTGGGTGAACTCGGGGTTGATCTGCGGGCCGACATCGTAGATGTTGAACTGCTCCAAACCCTTGTTCACGAAGTCCGCTTTCCAGAGTACCTTGGCTGACGCCGGGCCGTGAATCAGCAGGGACGCTGATACGGCCGCGAGCGCCAGAATGGACCAACGACTCATTGGAGCCTCCTTGGTTGGCATGAATAGGCCATCACTGTATCGCCGGTTGTCCGAGACGCGACGAGGCGCGACTCGGTCGCCTGAGCCCGGAGGCCAGGCGAATCTGAGGTATGTCTGGCGTGCTGTGGAACGGCCGGCTGCCGCTCTCGATGGTGCCTGGATCGCCCTTCCGGCGTGTGGGGATCGCGCCGAGCGGGTGGCAGAGAGCATCAACGCTGGGACTAACGACCGGGTTTCCGAAGGTGGATGCCGGTCTACGCGGCGGAGTTGCCGCTTGCCGGCGGGGTTGAGGGGGGCAGGGCCGAGCGGACAGGCGATTCCCGTGACCACGGCCAGGCCAGCCCAATGGGGTTGGGCACCCCTCCAATCCCGCGAAACAGCGGCCCAGCGTCCGAGCCGGACTCAAGGCGCTGAAGGCTGCACTGCGAGCCTCCAAAGGCAGTCTAGGCTTCATGGGTTAAAGCCTGAGGAACCTGGGATAGCCTTGAACCAAGAGAGGATTAAGGGCCGATGAAGACGCTCGTTCCCTGAGCTCCGGCCAAAGCGCCAGGAGAGCCACCCCAAGACGCACAGCCCACAGAGCGCGACGGGAGCGCGTGCCGCTCTCGCGAACCCACGAGCCGTCAGCAGCCTACGGAGCGTGTGAGGTGGTAGCCCCCTCCTGCCTACTTGGTTACGGATTGGCTACGCTTCTCCTGGTTGCTCGCCCAGGCCTTTTTGTGAACGCTCGGCACGGATGA
>DASXUI010000540.1:0-2611 GCA_036504955.1 Armatimonadota bacterium | reverse complement strand
CAGCGGAGGGAGCTGCAGGACGCCCTCGAGCTCGACTCCTGGGCCGACCTACTGCGGACGGACATCTCCAGCGATGACCTTCTGGACGTCGCAAGCCTGCAACACCTGGCCCCCGGCGGCTCGCCGCTGGAGCGCCTGTTGGAGCAGAGCGGTGATCCGCTGCTTCGCGCCCGAGTCTGCCGGGTGCTGGCCGACTTCCGCCACCGCCTGGCCGGTATGCCGGGTGCCGGGCACCGCGGGCTGGCTGGCAGGGAGCGGGGAGCGGCCGCCCTCGCCACCCTTCGAGAGCCCAGGCACGTGCTCCGCCAGAAGGCCGTGGAGCTGGAGGTCCAGGCCTTCAGGCACGTGTCCGACGCGATTCGCTCCGTCTGGCACCTGGAGATGGCGTCCCTGGCGCTGGAGCCTGGGGAGAGCGCGGTGGCGGAGTGCCCGGCGCGGCTGGACTTCGGAGGCGGGTGGTCGGACACGCCGCCGCACAGCCTGGAGCGCGGCGGAGTGGTGCTGAACGCCGCCGTGGCGCTGAGCGGCCGGGCGCCCATACAGGCGAAGGTGAGGGCGCTCCGGCGCCCGGAGCTCCGCCTGACTTCCCAGGATCTGAACAAGACGCGGGTGATGGACTCCCTGGCCGAGGCCACGGCCTACGGAGATCCCTCCAACCCCTTCGCCCTCCACAAGGCGGCGCTGGTCTACGTGGGCATCGTGCCGGAGAAGGGCCGCTCGCTGAAGCAGGAGTTGCAGCGTTTCGGCGGCGGCCTGGAAATAAGCACCGAAAGCCGCGTCCCGAAGGGGTCCGGCCTGGGCACCAGCAGCATCCTCGCGGCGGCGCTCCTGCGGGCTCTGTGGGAGGCCACCGGGGTGGACGCCTCGCCGGAGCGCATCTTCGAGGGCGTGCTGGCCATCGAGCAGATGCTGACCACCGGCGGCGGCTGGCAGGACCAGATCGGCGGCGCGGTGCCGGGCATCAAGCTCATCCGCACGGAGGCGGGCATTCCCCAGCGCCCCGCCTGCGAGACCGTGGCGCTGGCTCCGGAGGCCGACGCGGCCCTGAAGAGCCATCTGGTGCTCTTCTACACCGGCCAGCGACGCCTTGCGCGCAATATCCTCAGGACGGTGATGGGCGGCTACCTGGCCCGCAACCCCGACGTCTGCCGAGTGCTGCGGGAGATCAAGGAGATCGCCGTGGACATGCGGAACGCCCTGGAGACGAGCGACCTGGATCGCTTCGGGCGCCTCATGACGCGGCACTGGGAGCTGAACAAGCTGATGGACCCGCACAGCTCCAACGCGCACATCGAGGCGCTCTTCGCCGCCGCGGCTCCGCATATCTCCGGCGGCAAGCTGGTAGGCGCGGGCGGCGGCGGCTTCATGGAGCTCGTGCTGAAGTCGCCGGAGCTTCTGGCGCCACTGAAGCGCGACCTCAGCGCCGCCGGCGCCCACTACTACGAGTACGAACTCGACCCCGTGGGGCTGCGGGTCCTGAGGAAGTAGACTGCTCCACCACAGAGACACAGAGGGCACAGAGAAGAGACTGAGGGGGCGAAGCAACCAGTGAAGGAGGATCCGTTGCCAAATACCATCTCATGCAATCTGGCCAGCTATGGGCCTTACCGGCAGAACGCCTTCAAGCACCTGGCGTCTATCGGGCTGACGAACGTTGAGTGGGAGATCCCGGCTCCGGAGGAGGCGGATGCCTTCGCTCAGGAGCTTGCGAGCCATGGATTGAAGGCCACCAGCCTGATGGCCCCCTCGGACCTCAGCTCGGACGCCGGACTGGACTCCATGCGGCAGTCGGTGGCGACGGCCTCCAAGCTGGGCGTGCCGATGCTCTTCCTGAGCTGTAAGGCCGGCGAGACGCCGCGCGCCGAGGCCCTGGGCCGGCTGGCAAAGATGGCGGACATCGCCGCCGAGAAGGGGATCACGCTCGCGGTGGAGACCCATCCCGACCTGGCGCACAACGGGACTGTCGCCGCGCAGACGCTGGCCGAGGTGGGCCGGCCGAACCTGGGGATCAACTACGACACGGGGAACGTCTACTACTACAACCAGAACATCAACGGCATCGAGGAGCTGAGGAAGATCCTTGACCGCGTGGTCTCCGTACACCTGAAGGACACCAACGGCGGCTTCGAGACCTGGTACTTCCCCACCCTGGGTCAGGGGATCGTGGACTACCCGCAGGTGTTCAAGCTCCTCAACGACCGCGGCTTCACCGGCCCCTTCACGATGGAGCTGGAAGGCATCCAGGGCGAAAACTTCACCGAAGCCCAGCAGCAGCAGCGCGTCGCCGACAGCCTGAACTACCTCAAGTCCATCGGCGTAGCGTAGCAGGAGCGAACTGCCCCACCACAGAGACACAGAGGCACAGAGAGGGGCAGGGGGCTTAGGAGACTGAGGAGACTGAGGGGACTAAGGGGACTAAGGGGAAAAGCCTCAGATGAGCACCTTGGGTTTTCCCCTTCAGTCCCCTCAGTCTCCTCAGTCTCCTAAGCCCCCTGCCCCTCTCTGTGCCTCTGTGTCTCTGTGGTGAGGGGTTTGCCTACTGCTCGCCAAGTGGCTTGAGGACCAGGTCGGTTTGGCGGTTGACGTCGGACATGCGGTCGGAGGCGACGAC
>DASXUI010000539.1:0-8529 GCA_036504955.1 Armatimonadota bacterium | reverse complement strand
CACAGAGGGCACAGAGCAACACAGAGAGGACCAACCCCAGGTGTCCTGGTTGGTCCTCTCTGTGTTCCTCTGTGCCCTCTGTGCCTCTGTAGTGAGGGTCCCCCTAGAAGATGGCCACCTCGGACTGGGGGTCGAAGGCGTGGCACTTCTCCAGGTCTAGGACGATGTCCAGGGGCTGCTCGTCCTTCGCTTTGGTCTCGGCGTCGACGTTGGCGATGAACTGAAGCGGGCCCGAGGCCAGGTAGAGGAAGGTGCGGTCACCCATGGGCTCCGTGACGTCCACGATGACCTTCATCGTGTTCGCGTCGGTGGACGCCAGGGCCGTGACCGACTTGTCGTGGATGTCCTCCGGGCGGATGCCGAACACCACCGGCTTGCCGTCGTAGGCCTTGAGCTTGGCGGCCATGTCGCTGTTCAGCACTACCTTCAGGCCCTCGGTGCTCAGCGTGGCCTTCCCGTCGCTGACCTTCACCGCCACGTCCACGAAGTTCATCGCCGGGCTGCCGATGAAGCCGGCCACGAAGCGGTTGGACGGATGGTTGTAAAGAGTCAGCGGGGTGTCCACCTGCTGGAGCAGGCCGTTGTTCATCACCGCGATGCGGTCGCCCATCGTCATGGCCTCGACCTGGTCGTGGGTCACGTAGACAGTGGTGATGCCCAGGCGACGGTGCAGCTTGATGAGCTCGGCGCGAGTCTGAACTCGGAGCTTGGCGTCCAGGTTCGAGAGCGGCTCGTCCATGAGGAAGACCTTGGGCTCTCGGACGATGGCGCGGCCCAGGGCCACACGCTGTCGTTGGCCGCCGGAGAGCTGCTTGGGCTTGCGCTCTAGGAGCTCATCAAGACCAAGCATCTTCGCGACGTCATCGACGCGCCGTTTGATCTCCTCTTTGGAGACCCGCCGCAGCTTCAGGGCGAAGGCCATGTTATCGAAGACCGTCATGTGAGGATAGAGGGCGTAGTTCTGGAACACCATGGCGATGTCCCGGTCCTTGGGCGACACGTCGTTCACCAGCCGGTCGCCGATGTAGATCTCGCCGTCCGTCGACTCCTCCAGCCCCGCCACCATTCGCAAGGCGGTGGTCTTCCCACAGCCCGAGGGGCCAACGAGTACCATGAACTCCTTGTCCCGGATATCCAGATCCAAGGCGTTGACCGCTACCACTGTCTTGAAGGCCTTGGTCAGCTTCTTAAGGGTGACCCCCGCCATAACGAATCAGTCCTCCATAGCTCCCCTAGTGGGAGCGATTGCTCCGGGCCGACAGCCCAGTACGACTCGGCACAACCCAGCATGGGAAGGTGGAGGCCGCCGGGCCCACTAGCCCTCGGTCCCGCGAGGACCCGGGCTCTGGCCTCAAGGGCTACATCGCACCCGGGCCCTTGCCATAGATGCCCATGCCCTCCAACCGGCGAACGGTGCCCAGGGACTGCTTGCGACGGTCCATGGCTTGCCGAACCTTCATCGTGAGGAGGTCGTAGACATCCACGCCGGGGATGTTCTTCTCTAGGTAGTCAAAGGCGCCCAGACGCATGCACTCGACGGCGTTGTTCACGTTGCCATGGGCGGTTAGCACAATTACCTCGGTAAAGAGATCCGCGGTTACGGCTGCTTTGAGGATGGCCTGGCCGCTCTCCTGCTCCTCCATGAGCATGTCGGTGACAACCACGTCGTAGGGAGGGGTGGCGTTGCCAAGGGCGTTACAGCCCTCTTCCTGGCTAGCGGCTGTGCTTACAGTGTAGCCCTCCCGCTCCAGCCGGCGCTTGATCGACAGCCGTACCTCTTCTTCATCATCAACAACCAGTACCGTCCCCATAGATCTCCTGTCGGTCCGAGAGCCTACCCCCAACTGAATAGACCGTCCTCTTGGCCCAGCCTCAGCAACCCTCGTCGTCCCGCTCCAGAGGAAGCAGGATCAGAAAGCGCGCCCCGGCTCCGGGCTCACCCAACTCCTGAATCGCCCCTCCATGCGCCTCAACGATCCCCTTGACGATCGCCAAGCCGAGACCCATGCCCTTGGCACGCGTGGTGAAGAAGGGTGTGAAGATTCGAGTCTTGTCTTCAGCCTTTACCCCCGGGCCTGAGTCCTGGAACTCAGCCGCCGCGTACTTACGACTTCGGGGCACCGCCGAAAAAGCCTTCAGGTCCTCGTCTGTCGCTCGACGGCAGCGGACCGTGAGAGACCCGCCCTGCCCCTGCAGGCTGATGGAGTTCTCAATTAGCTCCGTGAAGCAGCGCTTGAGCTTGCTCACGTCCACGCAGACGTTCGGTAGGTCCTCCGCCAGCTCCAGCTCGAGACGCACGTCTGAGCCTGGGGGGATCCCCTCCTCCACCGACTCCCGGACCACGGAGCTGAGGCTGGCGGGCGTTCGGGCCAACTTGGTCGCGAGCACGAAGTCCCGGAACTCCGCGAGGATCTCGGCGAGCCGCCCCACTCCACGCTTGAGCCCTTCCACCATCTCCGCGGCCTGGTCAGGCGGGATGGGTCGGCAGGTAACCAGGTGCGAGAGCTCGTTCACGTAACCACTCATCGCGAAGAGGCGGTTCCCCAGCATGTGGGCGGAGCGGGCCGACATCTCGCCCCAGGCCGCCAACCGCTCCGTCTGAAGCAGCCGTTCCCGCAGGCGCGAGTTCTCCACCGCCACGCCGATCTGACTAGCGAGAGTGAGCAGCAGTCCCTCGTCGTCTTCCGTGAAGGCGTGGTGATAGAACTTGGAGCACCGGCGCTTTCGAACCACGCGGAGCACCCCGATCACGTGGCTCTGACCGTGGATGGGGACCGCCAGATACGAGCCAAGCTCTTCGGGAGGAAACTCGTTGTGAAGGCCCTTCCAGCGGGTATCCAGCCGGGGATCCTCGGTACGGACGGTTCGCCCCTCGAGAGCCACGGAGCCGGTGAGCCCCTCGCCCAGCTTGTAGGTGGCACCGTTGATGTTGCGCCCCAGAGTGCCGCGGGAAGCCCTGAGGGAGAGCAGACGCGTTTCGTGGTTGATCAGGAAGAGGGAGCAGTCATCCGCCCGGAGCACCCGCGAGGCTGTATCAACCACGCGCTGCATCATGGGTCCGGCGTCCACGGAGAGGGCCAACTGGTTCGCCACGTCGATGAGCGCGTGCTCGCGGGCCAGGCGGTCCGCCATACTGAGGCAGAGGGCGGCCTGGGCGCCGAGGGACTCGAGGTACAACTCGTCGCGGTCGTCGAAGGCGAAATACCGCTCGCTCTCGATGTTTATGACGCCGATCACACGATCGAAAGCATCTACCAGCGGGACGGCGACCTCGCTGCGAACGTCCTCGAAGTACCGGACGTAGTAGGCATCGCGGGTCACGTCGCCGGTACGATAAGAGACGCCGGAGGCGGCCACGAAGGCCGTGATGCCCCGCCCCTCCTGCTGACCTATGCGAAGTCGGCGCTGAATGACGGTCTCGTCCCACCCCTCGCCGGAGGTGTACTGGACCACGAGCTCGCCCGTATCTTGGTCTACCAGGGCCAGAAACCCGCGTTTGCCACGGAGGTCCCGAACAGCACGCTCCAGGAGGCTGTGGAGTTGGTTATTGCACCGGGCATCAGCCACGTCAATGAGCGTCGCGTCAGCCTGGATCAAGGGTGGGTTGGGGTTGTCCTTCATCAAGTCTCCGGGGGGGTTCGGGGAACGGTACGTACCGCCCTCATTATACCAGAGCCGGCCTGCCAGGGCGAAGGGTGAGGACGCCCAGCGGCCGGCCGCGTCACGCCGCCGCGCCGAAGCACGAGCGGCCCCCTACCCTCCTACGGCTGGAAGTGTAGAATGGCCCCCGCGATTAGGCCCCAAGCGAGCACGGTCACCTGAAGAGGGCGGTCCTGCAGAAGCAGATCGGTGGGAGATCCCCCCTCCCCCTTCTCGAACACCAGGTAGAGGTACCGCAGTAGGCCGTAGAGCACGCAGGGGAGCGTCCAGGCGAGGTTGGTGGTGTGGCGTCCGGAGGTGAACGCGTAGAGCGTATAGGTCATGAGAGCGGCGCCCGTGAACAGCAGCATCATCCCATCGAGGAAGGGCAGGGAGTACTCCTCCAGGTTGGCACGATGCCTGGCCGCTCCAGCCTCCAGCATGGACAGCTCCTGCCGCCGCTTGCCCAAGCTCAGGAGCAGGGAGAGGTACAGGGTACACATGAGGATCCAGGACGAGGTCTCCACGTGCAGCGCGGCGGCCCCCGCGGCGGCCCGGATTACAAAGCCTGATGACACCGCCAGGATGTCCAGGATCACCACCTCCCGGAGGGCCAGCGAGTAGCCGAGGCTGACAGCGACGTACAGGGCGCAGAGGGCCAGGAAGGGCCGGCCGAACACCGTCGCGCAGCCCAGGCTGCCCAGCAGGAGCACCACCGCGGCCCCCACCGCCTCGGTCGGTGAGATCCGTCCGGAGGCCAAGGGTCGGTGGCGCTTCCTAGGGTGCTGTCGGTCTCGCTCTCGGTCGCATAGGTCGTTGACCAGGTAGACCCCGCTCGCGAGCCCGCACCAGACGACGATCGCGCCCAGAGTGGTCGCGACGGCGCTCGGATCCGTTGCCTTGCCAACGAACACCAGCGCCGCGGCGACCACCAGATTCTTCGTCCACTGGCTCGGCCTCAGCGCGATGAGAAGGGGCGGTATCTTCACCTGCCCGCCGCCTCTCGTCGCCTCGATCTGAGATCGGTCGTCAGCAAAGGCCTAGCCACCCATCGATTCCTATCCTTGACGCACACCTGGGGCCGTGCTAGCATCATCCCGTCTCACACCCCTCACGCACACAGGCTCCCCATGCGCACCGCCCCAGTAAGCAGGCTACATGCCGATGGGCCCTCGCCGCGGCGCACGCGTCGCGCGCTGGCGGCCTCCCCGAGCCGGCCGGAAGGAACCGCATCATGAGTAAGCTCCTCGCACTGGTGCTCCTCGTCACGGGACTGGCCCTACCCTTCTTCTTCGGCCGGGACACGAGCCACTCCCCCGGCAAGGTCACCCTCCGCTACCTCACCTACGAGACGGGCAAGGAGCAGCAGGAGCTAGTGAACTCCCTGGTGGCGGAGTTCGAGCGGCGCAACCCCGACATTCACGTCGAGGCCGAGATGAACGCCAAGGGCCGGAACAAAATCTACATCGAGTTGGCCTCCGGAACCGCTCCCGACGTCTTCTACGCGGTCACGGACGACATTCCCCGGATGGCGGCACGCGGGGCTCTGCTGAAGCTGGACCCGCTGGTGAGGCGCGATGGGGTGGACCTCGCCCAGTACTTCCCGAAGACCGTGGCGGGGCTTCAGTACCACGGCGGTCTCTACGCGATGCCGGTCCACTTCTCTACGGACGTCCTGTTCTACAACAAGAAGCTCTTCGATGAAGCCGGGGTCCGCTATCCGGACGGCTCCTGGACCTGGGACGACTACCTGGCCGCCGCGCGCAGGCTCACCCGCGTGGGCCCGGACGGCCGGAAGGTCTTCGGCACCTATCTGCCGGATCCGATGACCACCATTCTCGCGAATGGGGGCAGCATCTTCAGCGACGGCGGCAGGCGCTGCGTGATCGACAACCCCCGTGCGCGCGAGGCCCTGCAGATGCGCCTCGACATGATGTACCGGGACAAGGTGGCTCCCGCGCCGGTTGACCTGCAGGACACCAGCAACATGCAGCTCTTCGAGTCCGGGCGCCTGGCGATGATGCCCGGCAGGACCTACATGGTCATCGACTTCAATAAGTCGATTGAAGGCTTTGAGTATGACGTCGCGCCCATGCCCGGCATCCGCCGAAAGGTCACTCGACTGGCGGTAGGCGGCATCTGCGTGGCCGCAAGCTCAAGGCACCAGGAGGCGGCCTGGAAGCTCGCGCGGTTCTACTCGGACGCCAGAGGTGGCCAGCGCTACCTCTGCACGCAGAAGAACTGCGTGCCGGCCATCACCCGCCTGGCCTGGAGCCCCAAGGGCTTCCTTCAGGGTCCCCCGCACAACGTCAGCGTCTTCGTCAGCTCCCTGAAGGACGCGGAGATCCTGGCCCCACCGGTCGTGAATTGCACGGAGTACATGGAGCGTATCCAGAAGCCGGCCTTCGACGAGATCCTGCACGGCAGGCTCACCATCCCCCAGGCCCTGGGACAGGTCCAACGCGACGGCACGCGGGTGCTCTCCGAGGAGTAGGAACCCGAATCTCCGTGGGCCGTCGACCACACCCCAGCGGCTGAGCGTGCAGCGTTCAGCGCTGTCGCCTGGCGCGCGATCACCCACGACAGGGCCCGTGCGTGGAGATCGCCCACCCCATGGAGGAGTCGCTGGTCTGGCGCTCCGCGCCGAGCTGCCTGGATGGTTGGCGTAGGGGCGCCGCGGCTCCTCTCGTGGACGGTAACGCCCTGCGGCGGCGCTTGGCGGCCACCCCGCGCGTAGCGCCAGGCCAGCCTTCACCGGGTGGGCGATCAGGCGCGCCGAGTCCGGTCCGCGCACCCATCGACCCCTCACCCCCCGCGTCCAGGGCTTCCCTATCGAGCCCCAGACCACCATGCCGGCTCCATCTGGGGGTAGGCTAGGCCCAAGGGTCGAAAGTGTAGATCAGAAGCTAGTCCATGGAGGGGCCGCAAAGGATGTTGTTGGCTGTCGGCGTGAGGAGGAGAACCAGTTGGCGGGACCTCGAGGGCTACCTCTTCATCTCCCCGTGGCTGCTGGGCTTCCTGCTCTTCACCCTCGGCCCCATGCTGGTCAGCTTCGGACTCAGCCTGACCAAGTGGGACCTGCTGCGACCCACGCCCCTGTACGTGGGACTGAGCAACTACCAGGAGCTACTAAGGGATCCAGACTTCTTCCTCTCACTGCGCAACACCCTGTACTACACCCTGGTCTCAGTGCCCGTGGGGATGGCCGGATCTCTGGCCGTCGCGCTGCTGCTGAACCAGAAGGTCCGGGGCATCCAGGTGTTCCGTACGATCTACTACCTGCCGGCGGTGACCTCTAGCGTCGCGATGTACCTGCTGTGGAAGTGGCTACTGAGCCCGGATCTGGGGCTGGTGAACCAGATGCTTCAGGCCCACGTCCCGCTGCTCACGCTGTCCGGCGTGCATTGGGTTCCGCTCATCGCCTCGCCGCCCGAGTGGCTCGCGGACCCCAACTGGGCCATCCCCGCGCTCATCTTGATGAACCTCTGGTACCTGGGCAGCGGGATGATCATCTACCTGGCCGGCCTCCAGGGCGTTCCGGAGCACCTCTATGAGGCCGCGGAACTGGATGGCGCCGGAGCGTGGCACAAACTGCGGCACATCACACTGCCGATGCTCTCACCTACCATATTCTTCAACCTGACCATGAGCATCATCGGCAGCTTTCAGGTCTTCACGGCGGCCTTCGTTATGACTCAGGGTGGGCCCGCCAAGGCGACCCTCTTCTACGTGCTGCTGCTGTACCAGACCGCCTTCGACTACCTGCGTATGGGGTCGGCCTCTGCCATGGCCTGGATCCTGTTCGTGGTGATCGTGATCCTGACCGTGATCAACTTCAGGGTAGCGTCCAGGTGGGTCCACTATGACTAGCCCGAGCACCCCCGGTGGTCGCGAGAAGGCTGCATGGAGGCGGCGCAAGGCTCGGCGAGAGGCCTGGCGCAAGGTCCTCGTCTTTGCCGTACTCACCTTCGGAGCGGTCCTCTTCGCGCTGCCCTTCGTGTGGATGATCAGCACGTCGCTGAAGAGCGCCTCCGAGGTGATGCAGGTGCCCCCTAGCCTGCTCCCCCACAAGGTGGTCTGGAGCAACTACCCGGTGGCACTGGCGAGGTTGGACTTCCCACGACTGCTGCGGAACACCTGCGTGATCGTTTACTCCAACCTGATTGGGCAGACGCTCTCCGCCTCGCTGGTCGCCTTCGGCTTCGCGCGGCTACGGTTCCCAGGAAGGGAGCCTCTCTTCTTCCTGATGCTCTCCACCATGATGCTTCCGAGCATGGCTACGCTGATCCCCGTTTACGCCCTTTACAAGCAGCTCGGGTGGATCAACACCTTCCTCCCCCTCACGCTGCCGGCGTACCTGGGTGGAGGCGCCTTCTACATCTTCCTGCTGCGGCAGTTCTTCCTCACGCTGCCCGGCGAGCTAGAGGACGCCGCGCGGATGGACGGCTGCAGCTCGTTCGATGTCTACTGGCGCATCTTCCTGCCGCTCTCGAAGCCAGCCCTGGCGACCGTCGCGATCTTCTCCTTCATGGGCCACTGGAACGACTTCATCGGACCGCTCATCTACCTGCGAACGCCTGACAAGTACACCCTGGCCCTGGGCCTACAGACCTTCCAAGGCCTCTACTCAACCGACTATAACTACCTGATGGCTGCCAGCGTTGTAGTAGTTTCTCCGGTAATCCTGGTCTTCTTCGCCGCCCAACGCTACTTCGTCAAAGGCATAGTCCTAAGCGGCCTGAAGGGTTAGCTAACTGCCTCACCACAGAGACACAGAGGGCACAGAGAAGGACATGAGGGGGTGAAGAGGCGAGGGGGTGAGAGAGCCCCGGCCTAGCGACTCCGATGAGCGCAGGCCAGGCTCTGAGGCTCCTTCACCCCCTCACCTCT
>DASXUI010000538.1:0-10504 GCA_036504955.1 Armatimonadota bacterium | reverse complement strand
GAGCCTTCTGGGAGGCGGCTGGTGAGGGGCTCCGCTGGCAGGAGCTGCTGCGGCGTGTCGCTGATTCCACCAGCCAAAGCATCTGGTCCGTGACCCTGTGGCTGGATCAGCTTCTGGAGGACCCCAAGGCGGCCGCCCCCGCCGAGAGCCTGAGCCCGGAGGCGCGCGACGAGGTCGAGGCCTTCTACCGCCGCTACCTGCAGGCCGACCACCCGCCGGAGGCCAGCCTGCACGAGCTGCTGGCGGAGCGCCTGGGCGTGGCCCCCAAGCAGGTGTTCGCGGCCTTGGTCGCCTGCCGCCTGCGCTACCGGCCGGCAGGTACCGGGATGGCCGACGAGCCCAGCAGGCCGTAGTATCTGCCCATCCAGTAGGGCAGCAGGTAGAAGGCCCCGTCGTCCTCCTCCAAGCCGCCGTTCCCCGTATCCATCTGGTATGGGTTGCTGTTCCACTTCTGCGCGGCGCGCTCCCTGGGCGGAACCGGCGTCGTGCACTGCTTCTCCCCGAAGCGGCCAAAGCGCGGGTCCTGCTTCAGGTCGGCCCGGTGGCTGTTGGACATCGTCCAGGTGACGAGGTCGAGCGGAGTCTCCTCCAGCACGCGAACGCCGGGGCCCAGCATGTCTCTGCGCCCGGTGGAGGCGGCGTAGATGAAGTCGAAGAGCGTGGACGCCTGGGGCTGGAGGATGCGCCAGGAGCGCTCCAGGCTGGCGAGGTAGAGGGCTCGCAAGTCGGGATCGGTCTCGTACCGCAGGAGGGGGAAGTAGGCGAGGAAGGCCAGCTCGTCGTCCGAGTGGTTGATCTCGTCGGGCCAGTCGCGCTTCTGCCGCAGCGTGTTCAACGCGTAGTGGTGTTTGGTGACGAGCGTGTTGTAGGCCTCCAGATACCTCGGCTCGCCCGTAACGTGGTGTGCGGTGCGGAGGTGGGCCAGGATCTCCAGTGAGTTGAGCCCCTTCTCCTCCACCCAGGCCGGGTCATCGTTGAGGGCCTTCGGTCCGTGGACCGCCCAGCGCGTGGGCTTACCGTCCACGTCGATGAGCGCGAAGTCGTTCCTCAGCAGGTGGTCCGTGATGCGGGTGAGCGTCTGGCGGACCTGCCGCTTCTCCGTCTCGCCCGCCACCAGGTCGTAGTACAGCGCCAGGCCGAAGTAGTGGCCATCGAGCTCGTCGCTGGAGGTGTCCCCCTTCCACTCGCCCTTGCCGTCTCGGGTGGGGTGCCACTCGCCGCTGCTCTTGTCTACGCGCTCTCCGGTGAAAACGCGCGCCCGTGCGGGAAATCCCTCCAGGGTGGTGCAGGACTCCAGCTCCAGCAGCGCCCGGGCGCTCTCGTCCGCCAGGCGCTTCGCTTCGGGGGCCCCGGTCGCCGCGTAGCGGAAGCACTCGGCCCCCAGGTAGATGGCCGTCCACAGGCCGTCGTTGTCGCTGGCCTGGTAGATGAAGCTGGAGAGGTCCCCCGGACGCTGAAGGGTGCAGGAGCTGACGTAGCCCCCGCGCCAATGACGAAGCCGGATCACCTCCTCGATGTGCTGGGCCTTCTGCTCAAGAGTCAGTGGCTGGAACTGAATCCGGCCAAGGCCTCCGGCCGTCGCGACGACCACGCCGCCCTCCGGGGTCACCACCACGGCGTTCACGCGGTCATTGGGGAGCCAGCGACGGCCGGCGTAGTACTCCCATCGCCCCTCTCGAAGGCATACCAGCCCCTGGGCGGTGCCGAACCAGCGCTCGCCCTTGGGGCCGAAAGCGATGCAGGTCACATCCTCCACCGGAAGGCCGTCGGCCCCGGTGAAGGTCTCCCAGCCCTTGGGAGGGATGAAGAGCGCCAGGCCCTTGGCTGTGGCGGCCCACACATGGCCCTGGTCATCCACCTTCACGTCTCGCACGTCGCCGTCCGGCAGGCCGGTTCCCACCCCCTCCCAGGGGTAGTGGGCCCACATACCGGCAGTGAGGCGCCACAGTCCCTCGTCGGAGGCCACCCAGGTGTTGCCGGCCGCGTCCGCCGCCCACGCCTTGGGGATGCCCTTGGGAGGGGCGGGGTGGCTGTGGGGAGGAGCCGGCGCCTCCTCCACTATCTCGCGCCCATCGAGGGACACAAGAGCGCTCCCCTTGTCCCACTTAACCCTGAGGCGGGGCGGCGGGCCGGGCAGGAGCTCGACGCTCTTGACTGGCGCGTCTTTGAGGGAACCCAGATCCGCGTTTCCCCATCCCGACACCGGGTGGGCGATGGACGATTCCGCCGGGGCCGCGAGTCCGGCCCCGGTGGCGGCCAGCAGCAGGGCGCAGGCAAGGAACAGGAGGAGGTGCGGCATCGGGTCCCTTTCCGGCGCCGGGCAGGCCGGGGCAGAGCGAGGAGCCCCGGTTGTGAAGGGGGAAGAGGCTAGTGATGGCCGGCGCTTGCCTCCCATCTTAGACGTGCCGGCCCCTTTTCCTGGCGCTCCCCCTAGCCTGAACCACGTACGGGAGCGTGGAACCCCGCGCTCTCCCAGGGGTCGCACCGTCACTGCTTCTGAGAGGCACCGGGTGAGTCCCCGCACGCCGCCCGCCGGAGGTCTGCCGTGAGCGCGGGGTAGTGAGGTTCGCCCATGGAATCTGAACTCAACCTCTCGATGTTCCGCGCCTACGATATCCGCACGCCGGCGGAGTACCTCACGCCTGAGCTGGCGGAGAGGCTGGCGCACGCCGAGGCGCGCTACTTCCGCGAGATCCTCCAGGCGCCCGGCGTCGTGGTGGCGCACGATGCCCGCCTTACGGGACCCGAGTACCTGACCACGGCCGCCTCGGTGTACCAGGCTAGCGGGCTGGACGTCTACTACCTGCCGGGCGCGACCTCCACCTCTCACTTCTACTTCACGGCCATGCAGCACCCGGAGTGCGCGGCAGTCATGTTCGGCGCCTCCCACAACCCGGCCGGCGACACGGGACAGAAGATCCTTGGTCCCGGCGTGGTGCCCATCGCCGAGCACATCGGTCCAGCGGGCGGCCTGGACTGCATCCGCGAGCTCTATCTTGCCGGCGCTTCCGGCGCCTCCACCCACCCGGGCCACTTCAGGGCCGTGGATAGCCTGGGCGACTACCTCGACTACAGCCTGTCTCTGGCGGGAGTGGCCCCGGGGTCGCTGGAAGGCGTGCCCGTCTTCCAGGACTACCTCTGCGGGGCCGGCGGCAGGGAGATGGCCCTGGCCTTCGGGCGCGCTGGCGCCATGCTAACCCCTCTCCACTACGCTGCGGACGGTCGGTTCCCGCTGGGCGACCCCAACCCCGTCAAGGACGCCGTGGTGAGGGAGGGAAAGCGCGTGCTGTCCCAGGGCGACTTCCTGGCCGGCTTCTTCTTCGATGGCGACGCCGACCGCATGGACGTGTACGGCTCGGGGGCCCGCTATCTCTCTTCCAGCTTCGTCTATGCCGCCATACTGCCCCATATCAGAGCCCGCTTCCCCGATGAGGACGCAGCCGTGTTCGCGGACCTCAAGTCCAACCCACTCGCGGTGATGCAGATGGCGCGGGCGGGCGTGACGGTGAAGGTGATCCGGAACGGCCACTCCCAGATCAAGGACTCTATCCTGGCGGATCCCGAGGTGTTTGGGGCAGTAGAGGAATCGGCGCACTTCTACGAGGCCTTCACACTGGGCAGTCAGGGGCCCTTCGCGACGGAGAATACGCTCTACCTGGCCCTGCTGGTCACGAGGGCCTGGAAGGAGCACCCGGAGCGCTTCGAGGAGCTCTTCGAGCTCCAGGCCACCACCAGCCGGGAGAGGGAGTGGGGCCACTACTTCCCCAACGACGGGAGCCGCGCCGACGCGATGGAGGAGGTGCTCCGGCACTTCGAGGCGGAGGGTGCGCTCGCGAAGACCGAGATGGACTCCGGGATGGACCTGGAGGCCACGATGATGCGGAGAGGCCTGCCCTTCGACATCGACCAATCCACCCAGGTGGCGGAGAACTGGCTTCAGGTTTGCCAGCGCATCAGCCAGAGCGAGAACGGCCTGGCCCGCTGGGAGGTGGTGGCGGCCCGCCCGGAGGATGCCCGCGAAGCCGCCGAGGCCATTCGCCGCATCGTGGCCAGCCACGGCGGCAGCGCCCCACACCAGGGGTAGCGGACGGGCGGCGCTGACGTCTCACCCGCGGCTCGACCGCGATCTAGCACGGGGCCGCCAACCCTACGGGATTACACCCTCCCTCCCGACCCCGGACCCCCCCCCCGAGTCGCGAGCGTCCCGCTTGCGACTCGGCCGCAGGCCGAGAAGGTCCTCGGCTTGGCGGCGCCACTCACTCGTCCCTGGGCCTACAGGTGGCAACCCCGGCAGTTGGGGCGCAGACGTCCCGTCTGCGCAGCCCCGTCCGGCCTCCTGGCAGCGGACGGCAACCGGCCCGTCAACCGTGGCGCGAGCGTCTCGCTTGCGACTCGGCCGCAGGCCGAGACCGGGGTTCACCACCCCAGCGGGCAAAGCAACGCTCAGTGCACCCATCAGGCAAGCCCAGCCCAACCGCCGGGACGCCTTGGCCACCGGATCGCGCGTGGCCTCAAGCCCACGGCCGAGGCAGTTGGGGCGCAGACGTCTCGTCTGCGCAACCTCCGTTCCCCTGGAGCCTGTGTTGGCCGCAGGGAACACGCCCCATGGCTCCAGCCCACAGCCGGAGGGCATGGGCCACGCCAGGTCGCGCAGGCAAGATGCCGGCGCCCCAACTGCTTCCGGGGGCAGCCCGTGGCAGAAGTGGCATGTACCGCTGAGCTGGAATCCGGCTCCGAACCTGCTCGGCCCTCGGCGGGGTCGCGGGCTAGCGCGTATAGGGAGCGAACATGGCGGGGGCTTCTGGGTCGGCGGCTAGCCCACGGGTGAGCGTGGCTGCTCGGCTGGGCTTCCGGCACACGCTGCCTCCCAGGCCGCACGCACCTTGGCGGCGGAGAGCGCCATCAGCCCCTGATAGGGTCCGACGTCTGCCACCATAGGCGGCGTCATCTCCAGGTTGATGGCTCCGGTGTACCCGGATTCCCGTAGAGCGGGCAGGTACCGAGGCCAGTCCACGGCCCCGTAGACCAGCGGAAGGTGGTCCTGGCCGGAGGGGTCGATGTCGTGCAGATGGACGTGCCGGACCAGCGCCAGCATCTCGGCGGGCGGGTCCAGCGGGTACTCCGGGCCTCCCCACAGCCCGTGGTTCAGGGTGCTGTGACCCATGTCCCAGCACAGCCCAATCCCCGGAGCGTCCTGAACCATCGCGAGGAGCTCACTGAAGCGGTCACCGAAACGGAAGAAGGTCGCACTCGGCCCCGCCGCCTGCTGAACCTCATTGGTGACCTGCACCCGAAGCCCCTCCGCCTCGCGGAAGCGAGAGATCCAGCGGAAAAGGGCGGCGCACCGCGGCAGGGAGCGTTCTCGGGCCGCCAGATCCACCGATAGCGGCCCCTCGCGCTCGGGATTCCCCGCGTGAAGATTCACGATGGGCGTGTACCCTCCGGCTAGTCCCACCTGATGGGCGAAGCGCAGCTGCTCTTCCAGGGATCTCCGGCAGGGGTTGTTGGACCGGTCCTCAAAGCGCGACCCGTCCACCTCGCCCTCGGGATAGGGATGGAAGTGAGAGCGGATGCCGTGCTCCGCCGCGTCGTTCACCAGCCGCCAGAGGGCATCGTGGTCCATGCGGGGCGACAGCGGCCACTCCAGGAAGCCCAGGCCGGCATCCCGCACGGCGCGGTACAGTGACATCGGATCGGGGCCAAGAGCGGCACGGTAGTCGTTACGAGTAGCGTGATTCAGGTGAGCCTTGGTGCCAAGCAGCAAGTCGCGGCCTGCCTCCCTAGTGCGGTGTTAGGCGAAACGAGTGTTGGGCGGCACGAGCGGCAGGACACGAGCGGCTGAACCCGCTCGCTGCGCGGCCTTCGGCCGGGCACCCGCCCTCGCGGGCGCAGGCGTGCGCGACCGGCATACGGAGGCCGCGACCTGAAGTTCGGCCCGCGAAGGCGGGGCGCATGCTTTGGCAGCGAGCGGGTTCAGCCGCTCGTGCCCCCTCCGCTCGTGCCCCCCTCCCGCTCGTGCCCTCCGCCTCTCAACCCTCTCGCGCTAACCCTCCAGCGTTTCCACTTCCAGGCCGTCAAAGATCTCATCCAACTGAGAGCGCGCCTGCTCGCGCGTGGGAGCCACGGTGATGTAGCCGGCCAGACGGTCGTAGTTGGAGAGGAAGGGCCCCATGCGATGCCCGTAGCTGACGTAGTTGACCACCGCGTCCACCTTGGACTGGTTCGGCACGCGGATGCTCTTCAGGTGCTTCCCCGCGACGGGCGGCACGAAGCGCACGGCCACACACTGGCGAAAGGAGTCAACCTCGGCGGTCAGCGCCTCGTAGTCAAGCTCACCCAGCACCGCCTTCAGGGCCAGTTCCAGGAAGCTGACGTTGGTGGAGCGCGGGACGAGATGGCTGCCGATGGTGTCGCCGCTGATGCGGGGATTGATCTCCACCACCTTCGGGCCGTCAGCCGTCACCATGAGCTCCAGGTGGCAGGGCCAGTCCGTCAGGCCCAGGCACCGAATGGCCCGCTCCGCAACGTCACGAATCTGAGCCAGGAGCTGCGGGTCCTCCCACGAGGTCGACGGTTGAAGGTGTCCCACCTCCACGCAGACGGGCGGAGGCGTGATCGTCTTGTCCGTAAGCTGCAGGATGACGGGCCGGTCTCCCACAACGACGATCTCCACTGAGACCTCGCGGCCGACCATGAACTCCTCGAGGAGCAGATCGGCACCGGCCTCCTGAGACCACCGGCAGGCGTCCTCCAGGTGGGCCTGCGCTTCGCGAGGGCTGTCCAGGCGGTAGACTCCCTGGGAGGATGCGCCCTTGCCAGGCTTCAGGATCAGGGGGTACTCCAACCCCGCCTCTCGGCGCCTGACCTCCAACCGCTTCAACAGCTCGGAGGAGTCGCCTTGGGCTGGAAGGGTGAAACAGCGCGCGGTTGGCACCCGTGCCTGCTGGAAAGCCTTCTTCGCCTCCACCTTGTTGGCGGCGGTGAGCCCCGCCTGTCGGCGTATGCCCCGGAGCCCCAACTGCTCGTTGAGGTAACCAATCACCGGCACCGAGGAGTCCATGGTGCTGGTGATGACACCATCCACCTTCAGGTCCTTGGCCGCCAGAAGCAGCCCCTCCGGGTCGGCGGTCCCCAGGCGCACCACCTGGTGGGCGCGCCACACCCCGGCGTTGACGGGCGCGGGATCCGCCACGATGGCGTGCAGCCCCAAGCCCAGGGCAGCCTCCAGCAGGGGCACCTGTGTCGGCCCCCCTCCAATGATCAGCACACGTTTGCCCATGTGGCAGCCTTCCTTGAAGGAGGGTCGTTAGGTCGTTGCGTCGTTGGGTGCGGGCGGCAAAGGGCCCGCTCGGAGGGATGGTCAAAACTCTCGACCGGTGCTCCCAAAGAAGGGAGCTAGGCCAGACGTGCGGCACCCAGAGTCGCGAGGGGTGACACCCCACTGACGAAGGGCGATGGGCAGGTTGACCTAGCTCCTGGGCTAGGTACCTTCCTTCACCGGCTCCCAGACAGTGCCTTTGTAGCGTACCACGCGCGGTCTGGCACGTGGCGCGGCGGGATCGTAGAACTCCGTGTCCAGCAGACGCTGCCGGGCCAGAAGCCGACCCCTGCCGTCCTCCACTCGAACCGTGGGAATGTAGCCAGGATAGCGTTGGGGGTCAAAGGGTATCCCGTTGTCTGTGCGGATATCGATGAGGGAGTCGCTGATCCCCTTGAGGGTCCTCGCCTTCTCGGTTTGAGAGATGGTGGACCAGGGCACCTTCATGCGGAGCAGGATTGTGTTTGCATCGGGGGCTGACACGTCGGCGAAGTCCCGGTTCTGCAGGGCTACCCGGCGCACGTAGACCCGCAGGTTCGCCTGATACTCCGCCGACACCGCGGCCGGAGCCCATCCCGCGGGCACCCTTGGCGCGACCGTTTGGGGCTTGCCGCTGCTGTAGTACATGATCCCAGCCGCCGCCACGAAGGCGGCCGCATACCAGAGACTTCCTCCCCTCATTCCCATCTCCACTCACACCTACCAAGCACGAGGCGCAGGCGCCTCGTGCTTGGCGCGGTCTTCCACACGCCCTCGTTAGCGGTGCAGGTTGGCCCGCGGAGCCCGCATGCTGGGCGGACCACACATCACCTTCACCCTTCAGAGGGCCACAAGCTGCTCGCCGGCGCGGGCCAAGCGTAGGGCCAGCTACCGAGGCCAGAGGCCCCGGCGATCGACAGGCCCGCACTGCGGTCTGGGAGACCTCTGGGGCGTCCGCGCGTCGTCAAGCCGCGGCGTTGATCTCCACCACTTTGCGCAGGCATGCCTCCGCGTCGCCAGTGGGACGGTACTCCAGGCCCACGTATCCATCGTACGAAGTCTTGCCGATGGCGGCAAAGACGTTGGCGTAGTTGATCTCCCCCGTGCCCGGCTCGTATCGACCCGGAACGTCTGCGGCATGAAAGTGGCCGATGAGGTCGATATTCGCCGTGATGGTGGGGATCAGGAACCCCTCGGAGATCTGCTGGTGGTAGATATCGTAGAGCAGCTTCACTCGAGGACTGCCCACCTCCCGGCAGATCTGGAACCCCTCCACCGAGGTCACAAGGTAGTAGCCGGCGTGGTCCACCAAGACGTTCAGCGGTTCCAGGCAGAGCGTGATCCCCTCACCTTCCAGGACGGGCGCCGCCGCCTTCAGGTTCCCCACCAGTGCATCATGCTGCTGCTGGCGGGGCAGCTCCGCGATCTCGTTGCCCGTGGTGCAGATGAGACGGTCCACACCTAGCTTGCGGGCCACTCCGATGGACTCCCGGACAGCCGCCACGAAGCCGTCTCGACTCTCCGGCAGTTTGAGGTCGCCCGTAGGCTGGCTGCCGCCCGCCCCGAAAATCGCGACCTCGAGTCCCAGGTCCTTGGCGCGTTTGCCAATGGCGTCGATGTCCTTGCCGCCCCAGCCCCAGAACTCCACGGCCGGGATCCCAGCCTTGGCGGCCACATCCAGGCGGTCCACGAAGGGAACCCCCGGCACGCACATCTCGATGCAAGCGGAGAGCTTCACGTTCTGCTTCATGGTACCTCCTCAGACTGAGTTGGGTCGTAAGGTCGTAGGGTCGTAGGGATCACAGAGTCGACCGTGGGTAACCGGTGGCCGGCCCTGAGGGCCTTGGGGAGTACGCGAGACCACGTCGTGGTCTGCCGGAGCCGCCGGGGTGAGGCCCTCCCCCGCAGGGTTCTTCGTGGGGGTGTCGAAAACTCCTTGCGGTGTAGGGGTACTCGCGGGCCTAGCCCTTGCACACTGCCGGGCGTTCGGGCTCCTCCTAAGTGAGGGGGCCGGCGCCATGCCCGCTCCGCGCCGTGAACACGCTCCCCAGGTCTGGCCTCTCACACAACAGGAGACCGTCGTGCCCCGCAGACTGCCCTTCATGGTTCTAGCCGCGTGCCTCCTGGCCTCCGCCGCGCTCGCTCAGGCGCCGACGGCGCCCACGCCGCCCAAGCTCCGGATTCTGCGGCCCGGCGATTGGTGGGAGTACACCTCCGGCACCGTCCTCAAGGTGCAGGAACGCCAGGTCAAGCTCACGGAGACCCGCCGCGTCCGGATCCTGGCCGACCGCAAGACCAGCCCCAAGGGCGTAAGCTGCTTGGTGATGAGCATCGACTCCATCACCGAAGGTCTGGGTCCCTCGCACGAGAGCCACAGCGAGGCGCTCTTCGTGCAGGACGCCGACGGAAGCTTCGTGGTCCACGGGCGTCTGCGCTCCGACGACGACAAGATCCAGTGGATCGAGGAGCCCTCGCGCGGCTGGGTCATCGACGTGAAGAGTCCCTTCACCGTCGGCACCACCTGGAGCGACACCTACAAGATGTCGGACGGCACCACGGGCGACCAGACCACCACCATCCTGAAGGAGGGCGGCCTGGAGGTCCCCGCTGGCACCTTCCAGACCTACCGCTCCTACTCGCAGGTGAGTGAGAGCGACGGCCTGCGGGTGTGCAGCATGGACTGGTATTCGCCGAGGCTGGGCACCACCGTCTGCACCATGGCAGTGGTGAAGACCGGCGACGGGATGACGGTGGTCACCTCGGAGGTCCTCAAGCGCTACGGGCTGGTCCCTGACGCGGAGGCCAAGTAGCCCTTGGCCGGCGAGGCGTTGGTGGAGGCGCGCGACCTGCGGAAGGTCTTTCCCCCCGCCCACTCGGGAGTGCCCGCACTTCGCGCCGTGGATGGCGTGAGCCTGGACTTGCGACCTGGCGAGACGCTGGCCCTCGTGGGTGAGAGCGGCAGCGGCAAGTCCACCCTGGCCCGGCTACTGCTGCACCTTCTCCCCGCCACCTCCGGCAGCGTGCGCTACCGCGGCGAGGAGGTCCTTCGGGCCTCGGGGCCCCGCCTTCGAGCGCTTCGCAGACACCTCCAGATCGTCTTCCAGGATCCCCTCGCCAGCCTCAGTCCCCGCCAGCGGATAGGCCAGATCGTGCGGGAGCCGCTGGAGGTTCACCGCCTGGCCCGGAGCAACCGCCCGGAACTGGTGG
>DASXUI010000537.1:0-4548 GCA_036504955.1 Armatimonadota bacterium | reverse complement strand
ATTGGCTGTTATCTCCCATCAGGCGTCGGTACATTCGTAAGGGAAAGCATCTGGCGCTCTGGCTGACCACCGAAGTGGGCTGCCCCACGCGGCGGTACTAACGCCAAGCCTCGCCACTATCACTTTCGGCATCCGCACCATGGATCTCCCTGTTGATGGCTCACTGTGGGGAGCAGCTTAGCCGCCAGTGGAGGGAGGGCCGTGCAGAGGTCAGCGGCAGACAAGCGGGCCGCCCGCTGCCAGACGGGTAGCCTGAGCACCTCGCCCGCCGCGCGCGCTCGTGCCCCGTGGCCACATCTGCGTGCAGCGCTGCCGAGGAGATCGCCTCGGTCCCATAGCAGGGGCGCGGAGGGCTCACGAGCTAACACAGGGGAGTGCCGTCACAGACGATCAGGCCCCACACCAGGGCGAGCGGCTTGAGGCGCAGCGGTGCTCCACGACCGAGGCACAGCACCCGGGCCTGGCCAGGAAGGGCAGAAGGTAACGCGACCAGGGGAGCGGCCGCGTCGGGAGGATGGGTGAGCTGAGGCCCAGGATCTGTTGGGGGCTACCACAAGACAGGAGGCGCCGCAGGACGCCTCAGGTTGGGTTGGTAGCGCTACTCCCGACCCGCTCTATGGGCCGCGGCCAGCAGCTCTCGCGCCGTCGCCGCGAGGCTTCGGTCTCTGCTTCGGGCCAGGGCGGCCAGAGGCCTGCGAACCCGGTCCCGGGGCGCCCCGGTGTCGGGATCCAGTACCGCCCTGCGCAGACCCGCCATGTCGCCCCGACTGAGGCGTGCCCTGCGAAGTACCTGCGCGGGGTACGCGGCCAGGAGGTCACCGACTGCGTCCCCCCAGGCGACGCACCCGGCACCATCGCATCCAAGACCCAGCAAGCTGTCCAGGACGCGCGGGCTGTGGTGCCGTCGGTAGACCTCCTCGAGGCGGTACGGCGTCCTCAGGCCGGGATGCGCCCAAGGCCATCCGTCGTAGCTGAGCACCAGCCAGTCCACCCGGTTCGAGGTCGCGCTTCGGCGCACCGCCTCCTGACCCAGTGCGACGCGCTGGGCGTTCCTGGGCACGTCGATCCCCCTCCACGCCAGAGCATAGGCGACGCACGCATAGGAGGGGGTTCCAGGCCGGCACCGCGAGAGTATGGGCCCCAGAGCCCCACTGACCTTGCGTCGCCGCGTGCCCTCGAGCCATTGGGCAGCCAGGCGCGCCGTGCGGCGCCAGTGTCGGAACTGGGCCTTCTCCTGGGCGCTGTGTTGCCCACGCCGGAACTGGCCTGCCGCCTCCGGGTCGCCGAAGTAGAAGACAGCGACGCTGTACTGGAGCAGCGTGCCGTAAGGTGGCACGAAGGATTGCCCTGCCATAGGGCCGGCTGCCCCCGTCGGGAGGCACCCGCAGCCGAGCAGGGCGCAGAGCGCGATCCTGAGTAGAGGCCGCCTCATCCCCCCTCCCGTATCTCTCAGCCTACGCTCCGCCACGGAAAGTCGATGCGGCACTTCATCGTCTCCAAGGCTTGACAGGAGCCGCCCGGCCAGGTGAGCGGACGGCCGGCCGGGAGCGAGGCTGAGCTTGGGGCAGAGGCAGACCGACTAGGCATGGTAGACGACCACGCCCTCCCGGAGCGCTTGCCCGTAGAGGTAGCCTGGGTCCGAGGCCATGGCTGCCAGCCGGCTGTCGGAGATCAGCAGCAGATCGACAGGAACCATCGTTCCCTGGAGCGCCTGATAGATGCGCCCGGCCTCCGCAACCTGACTGACAACCTCCTCCCGCGTCACCACCAGTAGGTCTATGTCGCTGTCTGACGTCAACTCCCCACGCGCGGCTGAGCCGAACAGAATGACCCGAAGTGGCCTTGCGACCGCCACCACGCGCCTCACGACCTCCGCCAGCTTCTCCGGCGTTACCGACCAGGGCCTGGCATCCCCCGAGGAAGGTCCGAGCTGACCAAGTCTGTATGTTCCATCTCGGGGCATGCCATGCTGTTCCACCTCGGCCCTCCTTCGCTGAGAGCTTAGCACAACAGCCAAGCGGCAACAACCGCAGGGCCCGTCGGCGTGCGCCCCAGGATCCCTTACGCGGGGCGCCATGTCCCCTCCGGCTGCGCTTCCCAAGGCGTAAAGCGGAAGGGCGCAGGGACACCTGGATGGCAGGGGGGAAGCGCTTGGCACCCTAGGGCCGCCCCTGTCAGAGGAAGGCGAGGCTTGGCCAGCGCCGCGCCCTCTTCCCGCCTCCGGAAGGGGAGCTGGAGGGACAGGCTGCTTTGGGATGGGGATCACCGGAACGCGGATCGCCGTGGAAGCTTCCGATGGGATACCCTCACTCGGCCCTACTTGCTCTAGGGTCCGACGCTGCAGCCCCTGGAGGCTAGGGCAGCACAAGGTCCGAGGCCCACGCATAGGTTGCCTCGGCCAGACCAAGCGCCTCCTCCACGGCAGCCGCAGGTATGGGCCGGCCGGGCCCAGGGTAGCGCAGAGTGACCGCGTAGGGGGTGAGCGTGCCGAGGGAGACGGCATTGGGGGGAGACACCCCACAGGAGACGAGCCGAGCTACCAGATCCTGGAGGCTGTGGGTGGGAGGGAACAGGGCCTTCGCGTGAAGCAGGACAGCCTTCAGACACATCTCGGCGGCCTGCTGTGCGTGGAAGCAGCCGTGCTCAGGCCTGACCTGTGGCGCCTGGAACCAAGGCGCGCAAGCTCGAGGTCGCTCAGTGCATCGCTCAGCCAGTCCTCGGGCCTGGGAGGCGGCTTACCCGGAACTGAAGGCGTCATATAGAACCACTCCCCCGCGCAGCGCCTCGCCAACCACATACCCAGGCACATCCGCTAGGGCCCTCAGATGCGCGTCGGGTACCACGACCAGGTCCACAGGCATATCGACGCCGACCAAAGCGTCGTACATGCCGACCACGTTATCGTGGTCGCTGGACGCTTCATCTTGGGTCACCACCAGCAAATCCGCGTCCCTGGCGCCGGGTGCTCCGCGCGCGGCCGACCCGAACAGGATGATCCTCTTGGGGCGGGAGGCCTTGACCAGGCGGCGTACAACCTCGGCGACCTTTGCCTCGGTCACCGCCCAGGGAACGTCGGAGCTGGCGTGGCTCCTCTGGTTGGCTCCACCCTCTGGTGTCTCGGATTGGCGCTGGGTCACGGTCCCCTCCCTTGCCCGAGGACAGGTTACCACATGCGAGGAGGCCGGGGAAGCCGCTCGGCTATCCCTTGAGGCCAGTGACCGTGATGCCCTCGATGAAGGTCTTCTGGGTGAAGAAGAAGAGGAGGATAACCGGCGCGCAGATCATGGTGGAAGCTGCCATCAGCAGTCCCCACTCCGTGCCGCCCTGTTGGCTCTGGTAGAACTGAAGGCCCAGGGACAGCGTGAAGGTCCGCTGGTCCACCAGGTAGATGAGGGGGCCGAGGAAGTCGTTCCAGGTGGACATGAAGGTGAAGAGGGCCACCACGGTGAGCGCGGGGATGCAAAGGGGCAGCAGCACGCGGCGGAAGATCTGCGCCTCGGAGGCGCCGTCCACTCGGGCCGCGTCGGTCAGCTCGAAGGGGATGCTGAGGAAGAACTGGCGCAGCAGGAATATGCTGAAGGCGCTCCCGAACCAGGCCGGCACCCACAGCGGCTTCGGGCTACCAGTCCAGTGAAGCGCCTTGAACACGCTGAAGAGCGGCACCATCAGCACCGGGAAGGGGATCATCATCGTCGCCAGCGTGAGGTAGAAGAGCGGGTCCCGCCCTGGCCAGCGCAGCCGCGAGAAGCCGTAGGCCACCATCGCGTTGGAGACCACCGCCCCAGTTACCGCCAGCACGGCGATGTAGAGCGTGTTCCAGGCGTAGCGCAGCAGCGGGATGTAGCCCAGCACGTCGCTCTGGTAGGTCACGGCCCGGCCGTAGTTGGCCCACATGATCTTACTGGGCAGCCAGACCGGCGGAAGCTGCATCGTCTCGTCAATGGGCTTCAGCGACGTGGAGATCATCCACAGCAGCGGGAAGAGGAACACTAGCGAGAGCAGCACCAGCAGGATGTGGATGGCCGCGTGCGCCGCGGGGCTCTGAGCCTTAAGCCCGCTCATCTTGGCGTCCAGCGAGTGCCGGCCGCGCTTAATGGCCCCTAGTGAGGGCTGCTTGGGCGGAAGGCTAACTGCCATGGCGCGCGTGCCCAAAGGCGTGTTGCCGCCCGATGAGGGAGCCACTAGAGGAGGTCGTAGGCGTGCTGCGGTGTGAGCCTGAGGGGGACCAGCGTGGGAACGAAGACTTCTGGGGGCTGTCGGCGTAGGCGACCATGCTTCCCGTCTTCGCGCTCTCGGCCGGCGGAACCGCACCGGCACCATCGTGGCGCTCGATGAAGGGCTGAGGCAGCCGCTCAGCGGCAGTGCTTGGGAGGAGCAAGAGGGGAATTGGCTGCCGAACTAGGGCTCGAACCTAGAACCTTCTGATCCAGAGTCAGACGCTCTGCCAATTGAGCTATTCGGCAACGCAAGACTAGTTTACCCAACCCCGCCCTCACGTGTCAACGCCCCAAGCAAGCGCGGGGCCCCGTTGGGTGTGCCCAAGCAGGA
>DASXUI010000536.1:0-3688 GCA_036504955.1 Armatimonadota bacterium | reverse complement strand
GGGAACTCCGTCCAGCACGCTCTTGCGCTCGGAGTAGGCGCCCTTCTCCTTCGCCTTGATCCGCTCCCAGTTGTGCAGGACCTCCTGGGAGTCCGCCACCTCCACGTCTCCGAAGACGTGCGGATGGCGGCGGATCATCTTGGTGGTGATGGCCTCGATCACCTCGCGGATGGTGAAGGAGTCCTCCTCCGACGCCATCTGGCTGTGCAGCATCACCTGAAGCAGCACGTCCCCCAGCTCATCACACAGGCGAGCGTCGTCCTTCAGGTCAATGGCCTCGATGGCCTCGTAGGACTCCTCCAAGAGGTACTTGCGGAGCGAGGCGTGGGTCTGCTCCCTATCCCAGGGGCATCCGTCCGGGGCGCGCAGCCTGCGCACGATCTCCACCAGGTCCGGGAAGTCCGGCTTCCGGGCGGTTACGGGAACCTCCGGTACGTAGACACTGGTGAGGTGATCCACCTCCTGCCGGTCCAGCTCAACCAGCGGCACCTGGAGCAGCTTCTGCTCGCCCGGCACTCCAGCGGCGCGGATCACCACCACCTCGGCGCTCTCGGGGTAGCGGTCGAGAAGGCGGATCTTCAGGTCCGACGCCACCAGGGGGTGATCCACCTGGTAGAAGAGCGCGGGGAGCCCAGGGTCGGGGGTGCCCTCGGGCAGCGCCTGCGCGTCCAGCACCTGCAGGCCGTCCGGCAGGGGGCGCTCCATGGCCTGCAGGCAAGCGTCGATGAAGCTGCCGGAACTCAGTACCTGGTACTGAAGACCCCGATCCCGTGCTGCCTCGAGCAGCAGCTCCGTGGTACGCTCCGCCACGAGGGGGTGGCCGGGAACAGCGTAGACCACCGGCTCACCGGTCTCCACCAGCGCCAGCAGGCGGGCCACGATGGCGGGGTAGACGACGTCTAGGCTCTCGGCCTTCTCGTAAACCTCGTCGAAGGTGTGGAAACCGATGCCCTCCTCCTGAAGGAGGGCGACGGTGGGGTGGATCCGAGTGCGGAGCCAGACGTGCCTAGAGGAACGAAGAGCGCGGAGAGCCGCGAGGCTGATTCCCTCGGGGCTCCCCGCGCCAAGGCCAAGGAGAGTAAGGACTGCCGGCACTTCGCGTCCCTCTACATACCGGGGGCGGCGGCCGGAGGAGGCGCCGTCTCGATCTGCTTCAGCGGCTCGGGCACGACCATCAGGCTGCCGCGCTGGCGGGCGGATTCGAGGATCTTCTGGCGGAAGGCCATCGGTCCGCCGGGAACCTTCCCCTGGTCCTGGAAGACGACCATCAGCTTGAGCCGCCGCTGGGTATCCGGATCGTCCAGCTTCAGCTTAGCCGCCGGCAGCTTGGCGTCCACGTTGGCAAGGATCCACAGGGTCGCGTTGGGCGAGGTGGGATTCATCCCCTGCTGCGGGATCGCGACGGGCGGCGTGGCCTTGCCGGGCGGGGTGGAGGCGAGCGCGGACATCAGGGCGGGCGGGATGCCCGGCTGGTTCACCTCAACGGTCAGGCTAACGGCAGGCGTGCCGCTTTGCTCGGCGGCGCCCTCGAAGCTGCCGCCCTTCTTCAGCATCTCGCTGGCCTGCTGGGCCTTCTTCTGGTCGCTGAACCGCGCGACTCGAATGCGGAAGCGCTCCTTCTTGTCCAGGAAGGCCTTGTTGGAGTCGTAGAACCGGGTTAGATCCGCCGGTTTGACCTTGCTCCCGTACTCCTTGAGCACCAGGTTCGAGAGCGCCTCGTCAGGGGCCAGCAGCCACTGCTGGATGAACTTGTCCGTAAGCTTCTCCTGCTGAAGGCTCTCGTAGGTGGGCCCATTGGCTGGGGGGTCGCTCTTCAGGCGTTCGAGCGCTTTGTTGAGCTGATCGTCAGTCACGGGAACGCCCTGGGCTGTGGCCTCGTGAAGCAGGCGCTTCACGTCAATCATGTTCTGGAGGACCTGCTTCGGCTCGGGACGCCGATAGAGCGCTGACTGGAAGTCCTGGTCAGAGATCGGCTCACCATCGACGACAGCCACGCGGGCGCGGCCGCATCCGGCAAGGCTAACGGTCAGGGCGATGGCCGCCCCGGCCATACACCGGCGGGCAAGGGTCATTCGGCTGTGCCTCCTAGCACGAACCAGGAGCGGGCACTCAGCGGTCAGGTTCGAGTCGGGGGAATACTCAGCCCGTCGTGACCGGTGGCCCGCAGTTCCTGGCGATAGAGTGACGGCCGGGAAGCCCCCTTGCGGAGCAGCCCCACCTGGCCGGCGGGAAAAGATCGTGCGACTCCTCACGCCCCGTCAGCGGGCCCGAGGCGCGAGCGCGAGAGCGTCAGGCCTCGGCCTCTGAACCGGTGAAGAGGCTCACCTGAGTCGTCAGCGCGGCCCGGACTCGGACGATGGCTTGGGTGTGAAGCTGATAGGCTCTGGACTCGGAGATCTCCAGCACCTTACCAATCTCCCTGAAAGTAAGCCGGTCATAGTAGTACAGCGCGATGACGAAGCGCTCTCGCGGGGGAAGGCGATCGATGGCGGCGGCCAGCAACTGTTTCTTGGTGGCAACCTCAACCTGGCTGAAGGTGTTCACGTTCCGGTCGGCCACCGTCTCCCCGAGGGTGACAGAGGTCTCGTTTCCCTCGCCGCCCACCAGGATCTCGTCCAGGGACAGCAGGCTGGAGCGGGCCGCGTCGGAGAGCAGTTTGTAGTATCCGTCGAGGGTGAGGTCGAGCTCCTGGGCCATCTCGTTCTCGGTGGCCGGGCGCCCCAGGCGTCCCTCGATGGCCTGAAAGGTTCGCTCCAGGAGCTTGGTACGGTCTCGGATGGACCGCGGAACCCAGTCCTCTTCGCGGAGCATCTCCAAGATGGCGCCGCGGATGAGGGCTATGGCGTAGGTCTCGAACTTCACGAGGCGGCCTGGATCAAACTGGTCCACCGCCTTGATGAGCCCCATCACCCCGGCACTCTCCAGGTCCTCGCGCTCCAGGTTCGGCGGCAGGTTGCTGACCACTCGCCCCGCGGTGATACTCACGAGGTAGGCGTACCTCAGAACGAGGGCTTCGCGCGAATTCGGATCCCTGTCAGCCCGGAACTTCTCCCAAGTTGCCTTAAGATCAGTTATAGCCACAGTGCCATCCCTCGACAGGCCAGACTACCAGAGACAACGGTATCACCACTCCGTATCCACAACCTCGGGCCCGCCCCATGGGGAAGGGCCTCTAGGAGAACCAACCGCGCCGGGGGCGCCAGGGAAACTAAGGCGCGAGCCCCTCTATGGGGCCAGGCGGCCCCACCACCGACGCTTCTGGGGCTCGTCGGGCGGCCGCCAGGCGTCGCCACCTGACAGCAGAGCTCGTGGCAAGGCGTCCACTGTGTGACGGGCTGGGACCTCGCCCATCAGTGGCTCAAGCACCTCCACCGCCTCGCTGAGCACAGGCGCGCGAAGCAGGGGATCGTGGGCATCCGAGGCCACCACGATTGGGTGCGGGGTCCGTACCATCTGCAGCGCGCACTTTCGCGCCGCCGGGCCGAACCGCCCCATGAGACTACCAGCGGTGATCTGAAGCGGCACATCCACCGGGAAGAACCGGTCCAGCAGGCACGGATCGCGCTGAAAGGCGGCGCAGCGCTCCGGGTGAGCGACCAGTGTTCTGAGTCCCGCGGCCCCCAGGCCAGCCAGAAGATCGGGAAGCCTTGCCGGCAGTGCCCCAAAGGGCATTTCCAGCAGAACCCAC
>DASXUI010000535.1:0-9654 GCA_036504955.1 Armatimonadota bacterium | reverse complement strand
CCCCGCGGCTCTTGCACCTCTTCACCCCTTCACCTCTTCACCTCTTCAGTCTCTCCTCGGTGTCCTTGTGGTGGGGCAGTTTGCCGGGCACTCAGTACGTCAGGTGCTCTACCTTGACCTTGCCGCGGAAGACCCAGTAGATGGCGGCAGTGTAGCTGAGCACGAAGGGCATTCCCAAGGCGGCGATAATCGCCATGATCCCCAGCGTCTTCTGGGAGGAGGCCGCGCTGTAGATGGTGAGGCTGTAGGACGGGTTGATGCTGGAGGCAATCAGGTTGGGGAACAGCGCCATGCCGAAGAGGGACACCAACGCGGCGATGGTGCAAGCCGATGATACGAAGGCGTAGCGCGGCATCCCCTTCACGATGGCGCGGGGGATGTTGGCGATCGCCAGACCGTTCAGGATGGCGAGGCCCCACATCGTCGGGAAGGTGCGGAAGTTGTTGATCGCGGTGGGGACGCTCACCAGCGTGAAGACGGTGGTGGCCAGGAAGAGCCCCACGAAGGCCCCGAAGGCCCACCAGAACCACCCCCTCACCTGCTGCTGAAGGTCACCCTCGGTCTTCAGGTACAGGTAGATGGAGCCGTGCATCGCGAAGAGCGCCAGGGTCAGGAGCCCTACCAGGATCGGGTAGGGGTGCAGCAGGTCGAAGAAGCCGCCGGCGTACTCCATGTCGGGCCCGACCTTGATACCCTTAATCATGTTGCCCACGGCCACGCCAAAGAGGATGGACGACAGCGCGCTGGAGATGAAGAAGGCGACATCCCAGAACTGCCGCCACGTTCCGTGCTCCTGCTTGCCGCGGAACTCCAGCGCCACCGCCCGGAGGATCAGCGCGAAGAGCAGCAGCATGAAGGCCAGGTAGAAGCCGGAGAAGGCGGTGGCATAGGCGTTCGGGAAGGCCGCGAAGAGCGCCCCACCGAAGGTCACCAGCCATACCTCGTTGCCGTCCCACACGGGAGCGATGGAATTCATCACGATCCGGCGGTCAAGGTCCGATTTGGTGAAGAGGTGAAGGACGCCGACGCCCAGGTCGAAGCCATCGAGGATGGCGTAGCCCGTCATCAGCACTCCCATGAGGATGAACCAGAAGAGGTTGAGGTCCATGGCTACTTCTCCTCTCCGGAGGTGGGCTTGGCCTCACCGTTCTTGGCGGAAGTGAGAGACGGCCCGGCGGGGTCCTCCATGAGGGCGCTGGTCTCCAGGAAGTCCCCCAGGTCGCTGGTCGCGGGCATCTCGGCGGCGTCAGGCCCCTTGTGGATCTTGTCGTTCACCACGTAGATCCAGACCGCAAAGAGCATGACGTAGATAAGCCCGAAGAGCAGGTTCGACGCCAACACCTGGCCCGCGGGCACCACCTTGGAGACGGCGTCGCTGGTCCGCAGCACGTGGTAGACGATCCACGGCTGCCGCCCGACCTCCGCCGACGCCCAGCCAAGCTGGTTGGCGATGTAGGGCCCTATCACGGAGAAGACGTAGACCCACAGCAACCACCGCATGCCGAAGAGCTTGCCCCGTATGAGCATCAGCACGGAGAAGAGGGTGAGGGCGATGAAGTACATGCCCAGCCCGACCATCACGTGGAAGCCGAAGAAGGGAAGCCCGACGGGCGGCCAGTCCTTCTGGGCGTACTGGTCGAGCCCCGGCACCGGCTTCGTGGGGTCGAAACTGACGAGCCAGCTCAGCATACCTGGGATGGTTACCGCGTAGTCCACTCGCCGCTCCGCTGTGTTCGGGATGCCGAAGAGGTGGATGGGAGCCCCCCCCGTTCCGGTCTCGAAGTGCCCCTCGAAGGCGGCGAGCTTCTCCGGCTGGGTGCGGGCGACCTGGATGGCGTGCGCGTGCCCCAGGAAGAGCTGGCCGACGGAGGTGACCGCCGCGAAGATGAGCGCGATGGTGAAGCACTTCTTGGCGAAGTCGAGATGCCGACCCCGCAGGATGTAGTAGGCGGAAACGCTCATCACGAAGAAGGCGCCCAGGATGAAGGCGCCGACGAGGGTGTGTGAGAGCCGGTTCATGCTGGACGGGTTGAAGACCACCGCCCAGAAGTCCGTGATCTCCGCTCGTACCCCCGGCCCCTGTCCCACCAGGTGGTAACCCGCCGGAGTCTGCTGCCAGGAGTTGGCGACCACGATCCAGACGGCGGAGAAGATTGAGCCCAGTGCCACCATCAGTGTGGAGATGAAGTGCTTGGTCGCCGAGACGCGGCCCCAGCCGAAGATCATCACCGCCAGGAAGCCGGACTCCAGGAAGAAGGCAAAGATGCCCTCGGCCGCCAGGGCCGACCCGAAAACGTCCCCCACGAAACGCGAGTAGCCAGACCAGTTCGTGCCAAACTGGAACTCCATCACGATCCCGGAGGCCACGCCCAGAGCGAAGTTCACGGCGAAGATGCGCGACCAGAACTTGGTCATCACCTCATACTGCTTGTCGCCCGTTCGGAGGTACACGGCCTCCATGAAGACCATCAGGGTGCCCAGTCCGATGGTGAGGGGCGGGAAGAGGTAGTGGAACGAGATGGTGAGGGCGAACTGGAGCCGGGACAGAGCCACCACGTCCAGGTGCATGAGTGCCTCCTACAGACTAGGGATCGCGGGGCGGCACACACTCCCGACAGACGCTAGATTGGCACAGCAGCGACCGCCCGTGGGTAATGTAGTATGATTCACAATGTCCCGGCGAGAGACCTTCCGCTTGTCAGAGGATACCCCGGCCTGGCATGCGACTCGGGCTAGTGCAGGAACACGTCGGCCCTGTGGAGGGGACCGAGGGTGTGCCGGGCCGATGAACGACCCGGCACGGGGGCCTTCGGCCAAGCCAGTTGCCACAAGGCGGAGAGGACCAAGGTCCACTCAGGAGCGGGCGACTCCCATTGGCTCCCTCCCAGTTTGGCCGAAGGCCCTCGTACCGGGTCGCTCATCGGCCCGGCACACCCTCGGTCCTCCCCACAGCGATGCTGTGGGATGACACTAAGCGGTCCAGACGCTGGTCATCTGCTGGGGGAACAGGGCCTCGATGACGGGCCTTGCCTTGTCGGTACACGAGCAGTCCGGCCACAGGTGGCGGACCTCTTCCAGCGTTCGGTAGCCGAACAGAAGGTGCAGGAAGGTGAGGTCGGGGAAGGCCGCGCTCGGCTCGATGTTGTCGCCGGGGGGCACTTCTCGGCACGACTCCAGGGCTCCGCGCTCGAACCGCAGCTCCACACCCCCTCGGTAGAGGCTAAGGGCGAGGGTGCCCGTCCAGCCGGCCATTGGTGAGTCGGCCAGCCGCCGCTCAAGCACCGGCCGCACGTGCATGAGGAAGGCAGGCACATCGGGGACGCGTAGGTAGTAGGCGTAGGGCCGGTGGGGGTGCGACAGCGGCGCGGGCAAGGCCGCGTAGGCCGGGTGCTGGTCCCCCAGGCACAGGCGGAGCATCCGCGCACGGTCCGGGTCACCCCCGGCCCGCTCCTCACAGGCGCGGAGGTAGCGCATCACCACCGGAGTGACTGCCCACCAGGGCTTCCCGGGCAGCAGCTCAAAGACCGCCGCCGACAGGGCACCCCAGTCGGGCTTCGGGCTGTGCACCAGCAGGCCGACGGGCTGGCCCTGGCGATCCTCGATCACCCTTACGTCTCGGTAGAACGGGTCGTCAGCGCACCGGCCGCTCAGCTCATAGCGCCACAGAGCCGCGTCCCTGGGGATGGAGAGGCGAGTGCGGGCGTCTGCCTGGGCGCTCAGTTGCACGAGGAGGGGGATATCCGCCTCATCGGCAGGCCGGAGCGTGTAGGGCTCTCCTCCCTCGGGCGCCTGCGAGCACCACTGACGCGCGTCACCCTCGCGGCCCGCGAGGAGATCGCAGCACATCTGGTAGCCAAACTGGCGGTAGAAGTACGGAAGCCCCTCGATCACCTGCATCAGGTGGCCTCGCTCGGCGCTCCAAGCGTGCACAACCTCCATCTGGGCGCGCACCAGGCCCCTGCGTCGGTAAGCCGGCTCCGTGCCGACCAGCCCCACCTGGCCCGTCTCCGTGAGCACGCCGGAGTAGGCCCAGCGCTGGCTGAAGAGCATCAGCGAGGAGACGATGCGCTTCTCGCGCGTGTCCTCGACCACCGTGAAGTCATTCGCACGGCAATCGGGGCTGTTGCCCGCCATCAGGTGGCGCACCCAGGGGCCCAGGACGGGCTCTCCGTGGATCTCGACGTTGAAGCGGGCCAGGGCTTCGGCATCCGCCTCCGTGGCACGGCGAAGCAGAAGCCCGGGCTGGATCTCTCTGGGTAGAAGCGTTATGCCACTGGTCGAGCGCTGCATCGGCTACCTCCTCAGCGCTCTATCGTTCGGGAGCGGCCAAGTGGTCAGCAGCGAGACTATCCCCCTCTACGCGAAGAGTCACCCGGTACCGGGCCCGCTCGAAGGGCTGGCCGGCCAACTCCGCGACCTCGAAGCCGCAGGCACGGTAGAAGCCGACGGCATCATCGTCCGTCTCCGCCTCCACCCATCGAAGCCGGCTCAGGTGAACAAGGTCCCATAGAAGTTGGCGGCCCAGCCCCCTCCGTCGCTCAAGGGGTGTGACCGCCAGCCGCTCCAGCCACGCGCCATCCGGCCCGGCTGGCCGCAGCGCCGCGCAAGCCAGCACCTGGTCGCCGCGAAGGTACCCCACAAAGAGAAGGCCCGGATCCGCCTGGTACTCCTCGCAGATCCGGGCCATCTTCTCATCCGTAGGGAAGCCGACCGCATAGGCCAGCACTTCCCGCACTTGACGCTCGAACAGGCGGGCCTTCAGGTCCACCAGCTCGCTCTCACCACCGGCGCTCATGGGTGCCCCTTGACCGCGGGTCGTTGGGTCGCTGGGTCGTTGAGAAGGGCCTCGGAGGGTGTCCTTGGGTCCCTTTGGTCTCTCGGCTGGAGTGACCAAAGGGACGGAAGGGACGCAAGGGACCTAAGAGCACCCTCCGAGGCCCTTCAGGTACTACTACCCAATCCCACACGTCACCACTGTCACGGAGTGGGGCTCCAGTTGCAGCACGAGGCTGCGGCCCTCGGCGGCCACCTCACTCTCGCGAGTGCCAACAGCCTCCGGAGCCTCAAAGGTGTTGGCGGCTTCGACGTCGGGGCCGTTGACTACTGCCGCCTTGGCAGGGCCCCTGAAGGAGCCCTCGGCGAGCTTCACTTCAGCCTCGATGCCCTGGCCCTTGCTTCGGTTGACGATGAAGAGGGCGACCTCCTGGGTCTCGGGGTTGAGGGAGGCGGCTACGTCCAGAACACGCAGGCCGGTGTGGGAACCGCCGTCGAAGGTATCGCCCTTCCAGCTCGCGTCCAGCGATACGGTGCCGCAGCGCTGGCTGTAGAGCTCGAAGGGGTGGAAGATGGTCTGCAGCACCAGTCCCTGAGGGCTCGTCATGACCGGCGCGATCACGTTGACGATCTGCGCCAGGTTGGCCATCTTCACGCCGTCGGCGTGGCGCAGGAAGGCGTTCATCTGGAGGGCTACCACCAACGCGTCCTCCAGGTTGTAGACCTCCTCCAGGCCCTCTTCGCCGCCGGCGCGGTACCACACGTTCCACTCGTCTACCGCGACGGCTGGGCGCCGCTTGAGGCCCCTCGCCAGCGTCATCGCCTTGATGAGGCCCTCGGTGGCCGATAGCCGTGCCTCGAACTCCTCGGAGAGCGCCATGTATCGGGCGAAGTCCTTCTCCCGGTTCCCCACGTACCAGTGGATGGCCATGTAGTCGATCAGGTCGCCCGCCTGCTCCATCAGGAGCTGCGCCCGCTCAACCCAATCGGGGGCCCAACTGGAGTTGGCGGAGGCCAGCAGCTTGATGGAGGGGTCGACCCACCGCATCACCTTGCCGAACTCGGTGTAGGCGCGGGCGTACTCCTGAGGCGTCTTGTGCCCAATCTGCCAGTGGCCGTCCACCTCGTTGCCGATGCCCCAGTACTTCACCTGGTGCGGCGCCTCGTAGCCATGGCTCTTCCGCAGCTTCACCAGGGCCGTGTCTTGGGTGCCGTTGCAGTACTCCACCCAGTCGCGGGCTTCACGCATATCGCCGTCGCCGCAGTTCACGGCCAGGTAGGGCTCCGTACCCAGCTTGCGGCAGAAGTCCACGAACTCGTTGGTCCCGAAGGTGTTGGGCTCGGTGCTGTTCCACGCGAGGTCCGCCCGAGCCTGCCGCTCCTCCTTGGGCCCAACGCCGTCCCGCCAGCGGTAGCCGGAGACGAAGTTGCCGCCGGGGTAGCGGATCAGGGGCATCCTCAGCCTGCGGAGCGCGTCCAGCACGTCCCTGCGGAATCCATCCTCGCCCGCGAGGGGGGAGCCAGGCTCGTAGACGCCACCATAGATACAGCGTCCCAGATGCTCGGCGAACCCGCCGAAGAGGTTCCGGTCGATGGTTCCAAGAGTACGGTCCAGGTCAATCTGAATCGAGTTCTGCATGGGTCTCCTACGCCATAGAGGCTCAAAGGCATCAACAAAGGCTGCTATGGGGCCTGCCCGGCCCTCAATGCTCGGTCTGGTGGAAGCAGGGGGACCAGGAGGGTCAGCCGGAGCCGCGCCCACCTGTCGCCGCTACGCCAGAAGCAGGCGTATCGGAGGTCATCACCAACAGGTCCGGTCGCGGCCACCAGTCGACGCTCCGCCAGAAGCCCTGGCCGGACTCGTTCTCCGCGCGCACGAAGATATGGCAGCGTCGGATGCCTTCGGCGGCCAAGGAGTTCAGGCAGCGGCTCACGATCTCCCGGCCAGTCCCCTCTCCCCGGTGCGACCTGGCGATGGCCAGGTGGTGGAGGTAGCCCCGGCGGCCGTCATGGCCGCAAAGCACCGCGCCCACCACCTCGTCTCCGGCCGTCGCCACCAGGCTGAGCCCGGGATTCCGCTTCAGGTACGCGGCGATGGCACCGGGCTCATCGGCGTCACTGAGGCCGAGCCCCTCGGAGGACCGCCACAGGGCGATCACGTCCGGGTAGTCCTCCACCGTCATCGAGCGAATCCTGTAGCCCAATCGGCTCAGCACCTTCCTGGGGCTCCCGGGCCGGAGCACGAGACGGCCGGCCCACGGGAACGCCCTTCATCACGACAGCGCCTACGCGGTAGCGGCGGGCCGCTCCTTGGCCTTGTCCGCCTCGGCGGCGTTCCGCGTGGCGGACTCCCGGTCTCGGAGCATCTCATCAACACTCTTCGTGTGCAGGCGGGCGGCCCCTGTGTAGCCTTCCCGAGTGGGGAGCCGGGGGCCCTTCGCCAGGCGCTGCTTGGCCGCGGCGATGGCGGGGCCGTACTGCGGCAGCCACTGCTCCTGGGCGATCAGCAGGTCGTCGACCATCTGCCAGATCTCCGGCGGGTTGCACACCGCGCCGGTGAGCGGATCCATCATCATCGCCTGGCGGAGCAGCGTGTCATTGCCCGTCACGGCCGCCTCCACGGAGAGGCGCTGAACGCTGATGCTGGCGTTGCAGACGGCGGCGCACCCCAGCGGCAGGTCGCCGACGATGGGTATCGCCATCCCGTTGCCGTCCACGTAGCCCGGAACCTCCACCACCGCATCCTCCGGCAGGTTGGTGATGCAGCCGCGGTTCACCACGTTGAAGTGGCCACGGTAACAGCGACCGGTCTCCAGGGACTCAATGATGTACGACCCGTGCTCGCTGCCCCGGTCCTCCGGCCGGAAGGTCAGGGGCGGCCCCTGCATCCAGTTGGGGAAGTCGTGCTCAAACCAGTTCCGGCCCTCGGTGCAGACGCGCAGGTACCCACCCGTCTCCCCGTTGATCCAGGAGCCCAGATCGATCCACTCGGGGATCTCATCCTGACGCTTCCGGTACCAGGGAACGTACTCCGAGAGATGGCCGTTGGACTCCGTGCTGTAGTATCCAAAACGCCGCAGCATGTCGATGCGGACCTTCTCGGTCCTGCTGAACTCAGGGTGCCGCTCGAAGGCCTCCAGGAGCTTGCCGGTCATGTCCTGGCCCTTGTGGCGCACGCCCACGTACCAGGTCTGGTGGTTTATACCGGCGCAGATGATGTCCACCTCGGACTTCGGCAGCCCTAGAGCCTGAGCGATCTGCCAATGGCCACCCTCCACGCCGTGACAGAGCCCGACTACCTTAACGCCGTGGCCATACTTGCCGCAGGCCCAGGTGTTCTGGGCCATCGGGTTGGAGTAGTTGAGGAAGAGGCAGCCGGGAGCCGCCACCTCCGCGATGTCCTTGCAGAACTCCAGCAGGACAGGGATGGTTCGCTGCCCATACATGATGCCGCCGGGCGCCAGGGTGTCGCCCACGCACTGGTCCACTCCGTAGCGCAGGGGCACGTCCACGTCCGTCTGGAAGCCCTCCAGCCCGCCCACGCGGACGAACGACAGAACATAGTTGGCGTCCTTCAGCGCCTCTCGGCGGTCGGTAGTGGCCTGGACGGTGGCCGCCAGCCCACCGGACTCGATGTCCCGGCGGCAGAGCTGGGACACCATATCGAGGTTGTGAGCATTGATGTCGGTGAAGGCGAACCGGGTGTCCTGAAGCTCCGGAACGCAGAGGATATCGCGGACCATGCCGCGCGTGAAGCCGACGCTCCCCGCGCCGACAACTGCTATCTTGATAGACACCCGTGCCTCTCCTCTCTCGGGCTGGACGCGACCTGGGACTGCCCGCCCCAGCGCCCCAACACGGCCTTGCGGCGTCCGGGACACGACCAGATGGGGCCTGTCGGGCCTACCCCTCCGGCATCATCTTCGACGGGCGGGAGGCGGTGCCTGGCGACTGGACGACGCGACTTGAGCGCGGGGTGGCACGGTGCGGCGCTTGTCGGCTGGCCGACGTACTGGAGGCACTCGCATCTCCGCTCCACAACCGCGAGGAAAGGTGACCGAACGATGGCAGGAACCCCACGGACCGAGGCCACCATAGGGCTGAGGCTGATCGCTGAGCAGGCGCCGCCAGAGGAGCACAGCGGGCGCCGTGCCCAGTTCGGGCTGAAGGACAAGAAGCTGCAGTACCATCCCCACCTACCCCAGCCGGACGGCACCGTTCGGTTCGACGTGGAAGTCTTACCCCGCGAGAGTGCGCCCTCCTCGCCGCCGCGGTTCAGCGGACCCTACGTGCTGGGGAAGCCCACGGAGCAGTATATCGGCCTCGTCTGGTACTACGCGGACGACTCAGTGGCGATCCGGGGGCAGAAGATCCGCCTGGACACGCTCCCCTGGAAGCTGGTGGACCAGGCCGCCCACGACCCATCGCTTGTGATCAAGGCAAGCGTGGTCCCAGTAACGGAGCGCACGGCCACCATTCCGGTGGAGTGGTCCCTGGTACCTCGGTAGCCCGAAGCCGGCCCGCACGAGCCGTCGGGACGCACGCCAGAGCTCCCATACAGGGTTCTGGGCGGCCCTAACCCCGGGAGGATCACTGGTCGGCGGAAAGCATCGCCCGACCTCCAAAACACGCCAGTGCTCCTCAGCAGGAACACGCCTGCTGAGGGCTAAGTACCACTGGGTAGGGCCCAGCTCGGAACAGCTCCCGGGCTCGGTCCGCGCCAGGACAGGACCAGACGGCTTGCCTGCTGGCCTAGTGCAGGAACACAGCGTCCCTGTGGAGAGGACCGGGTGTGCCGGGCCGATGAACGACCCGGCACGGGGGCCTTCGGCCAAGCCAGTTGCCACAAGGTGCCGAGGACCGAGGTCCACTCCAGGAGCG
>DASXUI010000534.1:0-4631 GCA_036504955.1 Armatimonadota bacterium | reverse complement strand
CCGGCGGCCCGCACCCAAGAGGGGCTCGGCGCCCACCTGGGCGCCGAGCCGGAGAGAGGCTAGCCCTGCACCGGGAACTTGGTGATGAGGCCGGCGACGTAGCGAAGCATCAGCACCACGTCGGTGATGTTGAACTTCTTGTCGCCGCTCACATCGCCCGCGGTCTGCTGGTCGGCGGTCAGGGTCACGAGGCCGGCAACCCCGCGAAGGGCGAGGACGACGTCCGCGATGCTGACCTTCTTGTCGCCGTTCAGGTCACCGTAGACAACCGTAGGCGGAGGAGGAGTGACGCCCCCGATGGTGCCGCTGAGCTCGGCGATCTTCTGGGCGTCCGCGAGCTGAGGATCCGGCACGGGGCCGGCGCCGATGTTGTAGTCGGAGATGCGACCGAAGAAGCCCGTTCCCGTGTTATCGGGGTAGAGCTTGATCCAGCCGGCAGCACCGCCGCGAGCGGACTCGAGCGTGATGTCGATGTTTGCCACCTTGGCGGGCCGCAGGCTGCCCCAGGTGGAGGTCAGGCCCAGAGCTGTCGCGGTCGGAGTCAGCACTACCGTGTCGTTCACGTCACGCTGACCGCCGCCCGCGGAGAAGCCCAGGATGGTGGTAGAGCCACCGTCCGCCGCGTTGAAGTTGGTCATATCGGACTTGCCGATGTTGTAGAAGGGGATGTCGCCGAAGGCGATCCAGCGGCCGCCGTTGTTCAGGTAGTCGTTGATGATGTTCTTCTTGGTCACCGCGCCGGAGCTCAGGTCGATGACGGTATCAGGGAGGATGTCCTGGGAGCCCACCACCACGCTGGCGGTCTTGCTGGTGGCGTGGTTCTTCAGGAAGGTAGCCAGGGCGGCGGCGTCCAGAACGGTGTAGCCCTTGCCCTTGAAGTAGTCGCGGATGCCCTGAGCGGCGGCATCCTGGGTCCAGCCGGTGGTGAAGCCGTTGTCGTAGTAGACGCCCTTGTCCACGACGGCGGGGAAGGTAGGCAGGGGCTCAGGAGCGATGGTGAAGGTCGGAGCGGTCGTGACGGTGTTTTCCGTGACCGACACTGGGCCCGTACCAGTGATGATGCCCTTGATGCCGCTGGGCGTGGGACCGGAGCCGGAGATGGTGTAGCTCCCGGGCGCTGCCATGACGCTGTAGAAGCCGTTGGCATCGGTCGTCGTGGAGAGCGCGGTTCCGGTCGCGGGGGCAACCACCACGGTCGCGCCGGCCAGAGGAGCCCCGGTGGCGTCGTTGATGGTACCATTCAGGCGGCCGCGAGTATTGCTGGTGGCCGGAGGAAGCTCGGCAATAGTCTGCAGGTCGGCGATCTCAGCGTCGGTCATGCTGCCGCTGTGGTCGGCCATGCGGGCGAAGTAGCCGGGGCCGTTCTTGTCCGGGAAGAACTTGATCCACTCGGCGGCGCCGCCCCGACCGGTTGCTAGAACCAGATGCACGCCCGTCGCGTCAGTCGGACGGATGCTGTTCCAGGAGGCCGCGAGACCGAGAGCAACACCCGCGGCGGTCAGCTTGGCAGCGTCGCCGATGTCCCAAGTGCCGCCACCGACGCCAAGGATGGTGGTGCCGCCGCCCCCCGCCGCGTTCAGCTTGCCGCCACCGGTCTGCGCGATGTCATAGAAGGGAATGTCCTGGGGCCACACTACGCGGCCACCGTTGTTCATGTAGTTGTTGACGATGTTGTCCGCGACTACGCCGCCCGAGGAGATGTCGACCACCGTATCGGGCATGTTGTCGCGGGCGATGACTACCACGCTGGGGGTCTTGCTGGTAGCGTGGGAGGTCATGAAGTCCGCCATCCCAGAAGCCGTGACCAGCTTGTAGCCCTTCCCTACGAAGTAGTCGCGGATCTTCGCTCCATCAGCGTCGGAGATCCAACCGGTGGTGTACTCGGTGTCGTAGTAGACAGCCTTGTCCACAACCTTGGGAAGGGTGGGCAAGTCGGGAACGGAGGATGCGGACAGCGTCTGAGCTTCAGGCACGTTGGACAGGGCGCTCTGGTTGGCGTCCTGGTCGACGGCTACCACCGCGAAGAAGAACTTCTGCAGTGGGTCCAAAGTAAGGGTCATCGTCTCGGCGCCGCCGGCCGCCTTCGGGCGAGGGGGTAGCCCCGCGGAGGTGGCACTGGCGAAGTTCGCCGGGGTGATCGCAACGGTGGAGTAGCGGACGTCGTAGCCGGTTGCGGTGCCGGTGGCGCCGTCATTGCCGGGAGCCGTCCAGGTCAGCGTCACGGCACCGGCGGTGACGTTACCGGCCTTGAGGTCGGTGATCGCCGCGGGGGCCGTGGTGTCCTTGGGGGTCGGCGGCACCAGCATGGTGGTGGGCACGATAGCGCTAGCGGTCATGCTGGGGCCAGTGTAGCGGAAGCGCGCCGCGTTGCCGCCACCGCACTCCGCGAACTCGATCATCACGGGGTACTTCTGGCCGGCCGTCATGTTGACGCTGACCGGCGTGAAGTCCGCGCCCTCACCCTGAGCCACCCAGGCGTCCACTCCGGCAGTGCCGGGGTTGGCCGGGTCGATCGCGGTCGCCGGGTTCTCGCTGATCCAGATCCGCATGCCGTCGTCGGACCGGCCGGTGAACTGGTACTCACCCGTGGTTGGGACCACAATGTAACCGGTCCACCGAGCGCCGAACTGGTGCGGGGTGGTTCCGGGCAGCGTGAAGGGGTTCCCGAAGTTGACGGTCTTGTCAATCCGGGCGAAATCCAGATTGGCAGGCGTGAAAATGGCCTCGCGATCCGGAATGCAGGCCAGGGTCGGGTCCCAGGAGTAGTACTGGCCGAGAAGGCCCGTAGCCTGCTGCGCCCAAGCGCCCCCTGATGCCAAACAGACCAGGGCGACGCCTGAGACAAGCACTGCGAGTTTCCTAGCGGCTCCACCTCGTAGCGAGGGGAGGTAGCCACCTCTTCTGCTCAAGGCTCTTCCTCCTACCGCGGGCGCAAGCTGAGCGCCCCGTTGAAGAGTACGACACGGAGAGTAGGCGAAGTCCGTATGCCCCACTCAGTAGGTGTCCCGCCCCCCCAGATCCCCCTGGGCGCCCCCATCCCTTCCTCGTCAGGAACGCGCTCTGGAACACTACCCGCAAGCTGCAGGCGGGCACCGACACCATGGGAACGGTTACCCTCCTGTTTCGCCGCTTCGGCTCGCCTCCCTGCCCATCTAGCGCAGCGTCGCGTCTAGGCACTGGTTGACGACCCCTACCCAAGGACTCCCCCGTGCCTGAGAGGGCTAGCCGAGCCCTCTGCGTCCATCCCCAGACATCGAAAAGCCCCCGGACCTCTGAGGAGATCCGGGGGCTCTTCGCTGCTGTCAGATGCAAGCCACCAGCGCCGTGGGCACTAGGACTCGCATCCTAGAGGGGCCCGGCACCCGTAGGCGCCGGGCCGGAGAGAACTAGCCTGCCGCCGGGAACTTGGTGATCAGGCCGGCCACGAAGCGGAGCATCATGACCACGTCGGAGATGTTGAACTTGCCGTCGCCGTTCACGTCCGCCGCCAGCTTCTGGGCATCGGTGAGCGTCACCAGGCCGGCCACGCCGCGCAGAGCCGTCACGACGTCGGTGATGCTGACCTTACCGTCGCCGTTCAGGTCGCCGAAGTTGACCGGAGGAGGAGTGGTGCCGCCAGCCTCAGCCAGGCCAGGGCCGTTGTACTTGCCATTGAGCTCGGCAAGCCTCTGGCCATCAGCCAGGGCGTTGTCGCCGAGGGTATCGGCGGTGACGCCCACGTCAACGAGGCGAGCGAAGTAACCAGGACCGTCGCTGGTGGGGAAGAACTTGATCCATCCAGCGGCGCCGCCACTCGCGGACTCGAGGACGACGTCCACGGCGGTGGTGGGAGCAGGGCGAACGCTGGGCCAGGACGACTTCATCCCGAGGGCGTTGCCGTAGAGGGAGTTGACGACGGTGTCGTTGACGTCACGGGTGCCGCCACCAGCGCTGAAGCCCAGGATGGTGGTGGAGCCTGCGTCGCCGGCGGTGAAGTTGCCGGTGCCGTCCATCTTGGCGATGTTGTAGAAGGGGATATCGCCGTAGTGGACAAGACGTCCGCCGTTGTCCATGTACTGGTTAACGAGGCCGGCCTTCGTGGCAGAGCCGGTGGAGATGTCCACCACGTTATCGGGAAGGATGTCCTGAGCCAGAACGATGGCGCTCGGGACCTTGCTGGTGACGTGGCTCTGCATGAAGGTCTTCAGGGCGGCGGCGTCAAGGGCCGTGTAACCCTTGCCGACGAACCAGTCGCGAACCCTCGAACCCTCGGTCAGCGGGAACCAGCCAACGCCCAGGGTGTCGTCGTAGTAGACACCCTTGTCCACTACAGCCGGCAGCACCGGGAAGGCCTTGTACAGCATGGTGAAGTTCTGGTCGTAGACGTACTTGCTGGCTACGACGGTCTCTGTCAGAGAAGCGGGAGTGCTGGAGCCCACGGACCCGCCGGTGAGGGTCAGGGTGTAGGTGCCAGGCACGACGTCGTTGATCCGGTAGGTGCCGTCACCGGTCGGGTTGATGGTCGTCTTAGTGCCATCGGCCGCGGTCATGAGCACCTGGAAGCCGGCCGGAATGTTGGGGAGGTCCTTGAGGGTGACCTTACCGGAGATGGCGCCGGTGTAAGCGGAGCCCGCGCGGAGGCGAGGAGCGCC
>DASXUI010000533.1:0-3408 GCA_036504955.1 Armatimonadota bacterium | reverse complement strand
TAGGAGCGCCTCCTTGGGATCCTCTAACGTCCGACCCGTCAGGCCCGTCCGACCGGCCCCTAGCCATCCGCCCTCCGGAGGCCCTTCCCCTACGACCCCACGACCCTACGACCCGCCCTCAGCCCCTACGACCCGCCTTCACGCCCTCCGACCCCCCGGTACGCAAGCCCGCCCTCTCGCTGTATACTGGAGTATCACCACACGCACGAGCGACGGGCTCGGCTGCGACCACTCGGGCTCGGCGCCCCGGCGGCACGCCGGCGTTGACCGGGTCAAGGACGACGGGAGACCTATGGGCGAGACGAAGACAGCAGAGGAAACCATGGTAGCTGTGGGACTGAAGTCGGAGCGTCCGGAGATCCAGTCGGACTTCATCCGGGACGCCGTTCGTGAGGACCTCCGCGACGGAAGGTTCGACCGCGTGCACACCCGGTTCCCACCGGAGCCGAACGCCTACCTGCACATCGGGCACGCGAAGGCCGTGTGGATCGACTTCGGCATCGCGCAGGACTTCGGCGGCAAGTTCAACCTGCGGTTCGACGACACGAACCCCACCCGCGAGGAGCAGGAGTTCGTGGACGGCATCATCGAGGACGTCCGCTGGCTCGGCGCCGATTGGGAGGACCGCCTCTGCTTCGCCTCAGACTACTTCGAGCAGATGTATGAGTGGGCCAGAGACCTCATCCGCAAGGGCAGCGCCTACGTGTGCGACCTCTCAGCGGAGGAGGTCAGCGCCACGCGCGGCACCCTCACTAGCCCGGGCACGGACAGCCCCTACCGCGACCGGAGCGCGGAGGAGAACCTGGACCTCTTCGCCCGGATGCGTGCCGGCGAGTTCTCCGATGGCGCCAAGACCCTTCGCGCGAAGATCAACATGGGCTCGCCGAACATCATGCTCCGCGACCCCATCATGTACCGCATCCTCCACGCGGAGCACCACAGGCAGGGCGACAAGTGGTGCATCTACCCCACTTACGACTGGGCGCACGGCCTGGAGGACTCCATCGAGGGCGTGACCCACTCCCTCTGCTCGCAGGAGTACGAGATTCACCGCCCCCTGTACGACTGGTTCCTGGATGAGCTGGGCATCTACCACCCGCGTCAGATCGAGTTCGCTCGCCTGAACCTTACCTACACGGTGATGAGCAAACGCCGCTTCATCGACCTGGTGAACGGCGGCCACGTGCAGGGCTACGACGACCCCCGGCTCCCCACACTGGCCGGGCTCCGGCGTCGTGGCTTCACGCCCGAGGCCATCAAGGAGTTCTGTCGCCGCATCGGCGTCTCCAAGACGGACAGCCTGGTGGACGTGGCGGTGCTGGAGGACTGCGTGCGGGAGGACCTGAACAAGCGGGCGCCGCGCGCGATGGCCGTGCTGGACCCCGTGAAGCTGGTCCTGACCAACTACCCGGAGGGCCAGACGGAAGAGCTGGACGTCGTGAACAACCCCGAGGACCCGGGGGCAGGGACCCGCAAGGTGCCCTTCGGCCGCGAGTTGTACATCGAGCGCGACGACTTCCGCGAGGACCCCCCGCCCAAGTTCTTCCGCTTGACCCCGGGCCGCGAGGTACGGCTGCGCAATGCCTACTTCGTGAGGTGCGACGAGGTAGTGAAAGATGCCGAGGGGAACGTGGTCGAGATTCGATGCAGCTACGACCCCCTCACCCGCGGGGGGGACGCTCCGGACGGCCGGAAGGTGAAGGCCACGCTGCACTGGGTGGCTGCCTCCACCGCAGTCGCGGCGGAGGTCCGCCTGTACGACCACCTGTTCCTGAAGCCCAACCCGGACGATGTTGGACCAGGCGAGGACTACACCGCCAACCTCAACCCGGAGGCGCTGAAGGTGGTGAGCGGCTTCGTGGAGCCCAGCGTCGCCGGCTCATGCCCTGGCGCGCGCTACCAGTTCGAGCGCGTCGGCTACTTCTGCGCCGACCCCGACACCACCCCCCAGAAGCCCGTCTTCAACCGGACGGTAACGCTGAGGGACACCTGGGCAAGGATCGAGAAGGCGTCGAAGGGATCCCGGTAGTGGAAGTGGGCGAGGTCGTGGGCTCATAGGCCTGGGGCAGCGCATCGGTCCAGTGACGGCCCGTCCGGTGTGGAGACAGCGTTCATGGCCATTTCGAGGGCTTATGAGGAGCTCGTGGACTTCATCGCCGGAGGCACGAGCCCCGTAGGCGTTGCCGAGTTCCGTCCATCCAGGGAGACTCAGGACCGGTTGTGGGAGCTGGTCTCCCGCGAAAAAGGCGATGGGCTCTCGCCGGATGAGGCGGCCGAGCTGCAGAGCTACCTTCAGCTAGAGCACATAGTGCGCCTAGCCAAGGCCCGTGCTCGCCAGCGTCTAAGATTAGACCGAGCAGGCAGTTGAGCAGGACCTATGTCAGCGCGGATCTGCGGCGGCTTGTTGTCGCCCGCGCTGACAGTGCTGGGCGTCGGGCCCTGCGGCATGTCCTGCAAGCTGAAGTGGGGGGCCTTAGCAGATGAGCATGAAGCTTGCCCTTGAGCTGACTGATGAGGAGGGGGAACGGCTGCGCCAGCGTGCGGCGGCGGCGGGCAAGCCGCTGGACAAGTTCCTCAAGGACCTGATCGCCCAGTTGCCGGTGGAGCGGCCGCCGACGGCCCAAGGTGAAGCGCCTGGCGCACAACTCCTTAGGGAGTTGCGGGTGGACCACGCTCTCGGCATCTGGAGGGACAGGTCTGACGGCCCGGAGCTCGCCCGAGAGCTCCGGCATCACACAGAGAGGCGCGTCAGATCGCGGTGAGGTTGCCGGATGGGCCGGGTCCTGAGCTAGCGATGCTTGGCGCTGGGACCGCTGATCGGGCCGTTTCTTGCGACCGGGCTCTGTCGCCGCAGTAGGCTCAGTCCGGCTTGCACGTTGTGCAGGCGACGACTGCAAACCCTTGCTGCGTCACCCACCACACAAGCTCGCTGCGGTCGGTACAGGCAACCTTAGCGTAGGATGTACTGCATTGGCCCTCTGGGACCACGAGATGAGGGCAGGCAGCCTTGTGCAGGATCAGCTCGCCGTTCCCCCGTTTCAGCATTCCCTGCTCCTTCTCGTTGGCAAGGAAGCCGTGTGGGTTCTGGGTCTTCCACTTCCTGAACTCAAGGTCGTCCTTCTGACTGACGAACGTCACCAACATGATGCACCTCCACACGGTAAGCAGACGCTGTTACCCAACCAGCTTTCGCACCGGCGGTGTGGGGTCCTGCCAAGTGGCAGAGCGGGAATCGAGGGGTAGCCACCATCCTGTCGGCCTCTACGCTGGGTACGCACGCGGTCCTGCTTGGGCACACCCAACGGGGCCCCGCGCTTGCTTGGGGCGTTGACACGTGAGGGCGGGGTTGGGTAAACTAGTCTTGCGTTGCCGAATAGCTCAATTGGCAGAGCGTCTGACTCTGGATCA
>DASXUI010000532.1:0-1717 GCA_036504955.1 Armatimonadota bacterium | reverse complement strand
CCGGGAGGGAGGGGTCAGCTCAGATGGAGCCGGTAACCCCAGCGCGGCCTATGGCCGGGCGACAGGCGAGCCCGCAGGCGTCCCCTGGCGCGGCGTCTGGGGCCTGGCACCCATCCGCTCTCCCCTCGAATCCGGTCGATGGGCAGGACCGCGCTTCGTACATGCCGAAGCTCCTTCGGCTCTGCTCCACCGGCTAGTTCCGCGTGGAGTGCGGCTGGCTGCCGTGTTACAATGGGATCGGTATCCCCGCGCGGGCCGCTAGCCCGCGCGCCGCCCCCTTACCCGGATTCCGCGCCGCGAGCTTGCGGCCACCCGCACCCTTGGCGTACCGCTAGTATCCTTCGGATCGCGCGGGATAGGACCCATCGCTCCGCTATGGCCCCCTTCTACTTCTTCATCTACGCGGGTGTGGGCGTCTCAACGCCCTTTCTGCCCCTCTGGCTGCGCGGCCTCGGCTTCAGCTACGGTTCCATCGGTATGCTGGCGGCCATCTCGGCAATCACGGGGGCTCTGACTCAGCTCAGTCTTGGGTCCCTCTCCGATCGCTTCCAGCGGCGCAAGCCCTTCGTGGTCGGCGCGTGTCTGGGGCTGGCGGCGATCTTCGCGGTCTACCCGCGAGCCCACGGCTTCGGGCAGTTCGCCGTTCTCTATGCTCTCTTTGGCTTCTGCTCCTTCACCGCCAACACCCTTGCCAGTGCGATGGTGATGGATCTGGCGGAGTCGGACCGGGTGGCTCGAGTGTTCGCCCGGACCCGGAGCTGGGGCTCCATCGGATTCCTGATCACCACCACGGTGCTGTCAATCATTCCGATTCTGGGGGACCTCAGCCGCCTGTTCCCGTCGGCCTGCGCCTTCAACCTCCTGGCCGCGCTGGCGGCCGGGTTGGCGAGGGAGGGGACGCCGGGGCGCAACACGACTCCCGTGCGGCTGCGCGAGGGGGTGGCTCTGCTGGGGCGGCCGGGCGTGCTGGCGCTCCTGGTGAGTGGGGGGCTTTTCTGGGGATGCCTGCAGGCCAGTACCGGCTCCCTCAGCCTGCTGATCAAGTCGCTGGGGGGCGACCGGTCGACCGTCAGCCGGGCCTTCCTGGTCGCCGTTGTCGCGGAGATCCCCCTGATGTGGGTGATGGGGCGGCTCTCCGACCGCATCGGCCGAAGGCCGGTTCTGGTGCTGGCCTCTTTGGCGCTGCCTGTTCGGCTGTACCTCTACAGCCTGGCGGGCGCGGCTGTGTGGGTGCTGCCCATTCAGGCCTTCCACGGGCTCACCTTCAGCATCGCCGCGGTGGTTCCCATGGCCTTCATGAGCGACATAGCACCGGCCCGCCTCCGAGCTTCGGGGCAGGGGCTGCTGAACGCTGTCTATGCCGGAGCCTCCGCTGTCGGGCCCCTGGCGGCCGGGCACCTGAGCGACCGGGTGGGCCTGAGCGGCATGTACGCGTACCTTGGAGGCGCCGCGCTCTTCGCGGCCTGCCTCACACTGATCGGCGTGCCGGAGACCAGGCAGGGCACCCTGTCGGTCCAGGGCCTCCTCCCCCGCCGGCTGAGGCCCCTCGCGGGTCCCCTGTGCCGCCTCCTGGACGGTCGAATGGTGACCGCAAAGGAGCCCGGACGGCCCTAGCGACGCTGGGGAACTGCCTCACCACAGAGGCACAGAGACACAGAGAAGGGCAAGGGGACACAGGGGGCTCAGGGGGCTCAGGGGAAAGACCCAATGCGCTCAT
>DASXUI010000531.1:0-15854 GCA_036504955.1 Armatimonadota bacterium | reverse complement strand
TTCACCTGGGGCGAGTCCTCACCGGCCTTAGTGTCCGCCAGGATCACCGCTCTCAGGCGTTCTGGGTGCAGACGGGCCAGGGCGCAGGTCACGTAGCCGCCCATGGAGAGGCCGCCCACCACCGCCGTCTCGAGGCCCAGGCGGTCGAGGAGCCCCACCACGAGTCCGGCGTAGTCATCGAGCGATGCACCGTCAGGGAGGGGTGGGGTGCCTCCGAAGCCGGGGCAGTCCGGCAGGATCAGCCAGCACGCGCGGGAGAGCTCCGGCACCTGGGGTGCCCAGAGCCGCCGGTCGAGGGGGAAGGCATGCAGAAGGACCACGGGAACGCCTGTCCCGTGGTCCTCGTGCGCAAGCTGAGTAGTCTCTAGTGTCACAGTCATCCCCGTCGACCAAGGCCGCGCGCTGACCGTCACCGGCGTTGGTAGGTCGTGCCGCCGGGAGGAAACAGGCCGCGGGCTGGGCGTGCGTGAGCCTAGGCAACCCCAATCAAGTCTACAGGCGGCTGCCCTCCCCTGTCACGAGACGCCTGCGAGTGGCGGCAGGGCGCGGGCATCTACACGCTCTCGTGAGGGGCTCAGGCTAGGGCCGCAAGGTTCCGGCTTCACGCATAGGCATGGGCTGTGGTGCGCTGCCGAATCTTGTCCAGCGCCTTGCGCTCGATCTGGCGGACCCGCTCCTTGGTCAGCTTCATCTTCTCGCCAGCCTGCTGAAGGGTGGCGGGGGTGTGGCCCTCAAGCCCGAAGCGCATGATCAGGATCTTGCGCTCACGGGGGTCGAGGTCGTGAAGCATATCCTGGACCTCCTGCTTGAGCACCATGCGCCGAAGCGGCATGCTCTCACCGGTGGTCTCCTCGTCCGCGATCTGGTCACCGAGGCGCGCGTCCTCGGACTCGCCGATCTTCTGGTCCAGGGAGAGGGTTAGCTGCCCAACGGTAGCCATCTGCTCCAACTGGGAGACGCTGACGCCTAGCTCTTCAGCCAGGTGCACGGGATCGGCGTCACGGCCGGTGTCGCGTAGGCTGCCCTGGGTGAGCTTGCCCAGCTTGCGGACCTTCTGGGCTACGTAGATGGGGATTCGGATCACGTCGCCGGTCTCGGCGATCGCTCTCTCGATGGATTGCCGGATCCACCACACGGCATAGGTGGAGAGGCGAACTCCGCGGTCGGGATCGAACTTGTCGACGGCGCGGATAAGGCCGATGGTGCCTTCCTGGATGAGGTCGCCCAGGGACAGTCCCGGACGGAGGTAGCGTCGTGCCACGCTGGCAACCAGTCGAAGATGGCTCTCGATCAGGGTGGTACGGGCGCGTTCATCACCCTTCTGGGCCCGCCTGGCCAGCTCCATCTCCATGGTGGCTGTCAGAAGGCCTTGCCGGCGTCGCTGCCGGTCTCGGGTGTCCTCGCCCGTCGTTGGGGAGAACTCCTGCGTCAGTTCCCAGGTACTGTAAGCAGCAGATCCCATTCTCCGTAGCTCCTCACTGCCGTCTTCCGCGGGCCATCCCCGCGGGACCGTCTTCTATATGCTAGCGACCCAGGGGTAGGACCCCCGGCTCAGGGGATTGGCGCTTCAACACAACATCCCAGTAACGCAAGGCGCCCGGAACGGTGTCCTTAGGCCCAACTGACACCGTCTAGTGCGGCCCAACTCCGGATTAAAGATGGCTTCTGGTCAGACCCATACCGCGGGTGGCGTTGGCAGCATGCAAGCGGTGTGGGGGTCTGCAAGCTTGCGCTCTAGCGGCGCGGGCTCAGCGGCCGGGAAGCCCTGTCCAGGCCCGCTAGGACTGGACAAAGCATCCAACGATCACTACTCCATACGTGATATGCCGCGCAAAGGTTCCCGTGCATCGAATGGTCATTCGGGAGTGCGCGCACTCCGTCATTGACTCTATACCCAGGACGGGAGCCGCCTACACCTATATGGCGAGCAGCTACTCGGGGGACAGCGGGAGGTCGGGAACGAGGGTCAGCGCGCCACGGAATCCCAGGCGCACTGGCAGATGGGGGCCGCCAGGGAGGCCAGGGACCGCCGAACCAGACCGTCGCGGCGGGCTTGCAGGGCGCCCTGGATGATCGAGCACCAGGAGAGGGTGAGCACCTCAGGCTCCAGGTCTTTGAGCAGGCCCTGGCACCGGGCCTCCTTGAGGATCCCGCAGACCACCTCAGGCATGCGCGTCTGCTGGACCAGCGCCTCCTGGGGCAGGTAGTCACCATAGCGGGCGAAGTTGATGAAGCGGATGAGCTCAGGTTGCAGCTCCGCGCGGCGGAGCATGTAGTGAGCCACGTTGTCCAGCTTCTCCCGGGGGGTGGTGCCCTCGGCGGCGGCGCGCACCATCTGCTCGTAGCACTCGTTGATGCCCTCGCAGTAGATGGCGGCCGCCAGGTCGGACTTGCAGCGAAAGTAGTGGTAGATCGTGCCCTCTCCCACACCGGCAAGCATGGCGATCTCGGGGATGGAGGTGGTGTGGTAGTGGCCGGAGGTGAAGAGCTTCAAAGCGGCCTGCATGATGGCCTGACGCTTGTTCTGGACGCCACGGGTCGCCAAGGGGCTCTCCACCTCTCAAAGCCGAATGAGCACTCGAACCAGAATGGGTGTACCACCTCCGGCAGGCTGGCGTCAACTGGCTGGGCGCGGTCCTGGGTCTCCTGGCCGTGGCTGAGGGGGGCGGCAAAAGCCCTACCACAGAGACACGGAGGGCACAGAGGCACACAGAGGAGAGCCCAGCGTAGGTTCTCTTGGTGTCTTTGGGGTGAGGTGGTCTGCGGTCGTTTGGTAGATGGCGGCGTGGTGTCCGCCATTGATTTCGGGGGGCTTGTCTGATGGCCTGCGTGCCTGGGGACGAGAAGGTCCCCCGTGGACCGGCCTGCGAGCTAGCCGGACAGGAGGGCGAGGGCGGACAGGCCGGCGCAGAGGGCAAGGAAACACCAATCGGCGCCGCGCCAACGGGACTCCTCCAACAGGTAGACCTCGCCCGTGTAGCCCCGCGAGATCATCGCCTGGTATACCGCGTCGCCCAGGGACTGGGTGCGGCGAAACAGGGACCCCATGCCGGAGGCCAGCCACGCATGCTCCTGCCGTAGACCTCCGCCGCCCAGCGAACGGCTCAGCTTGGCGAGGTGGATCTCCTCGGCGGCACGCACCAACACGCTGAGGTAGCGCTCCATCATCATCAGCACCATCACGAAGACCTGAGGCACTCCCAGTGCCCTCAGTCCCCTCAGCAGCCTGGGCGCGGGTGTTGTTGTGGTCAGCAGCGAGACCAGAGACACCGTGACGGTTGCCCGCAGCACCATCCGCGCTGACACGAGCAGGCCTGAGTCCGTGACCCCTACCAGGCGCGGCAAGTGCCAGGGCCCCAGAGTACCCCCCTGGGAGCGCCAGAGCACCAGCACCGGTTCGCCCGGGGAGACGAGGTTCAACAGGGCCGGCAGCATCAGCGCCGCGGTGAAGAGGGGGACGGCAAGCCACACGCTCATCAGGCGTCTGGCCGGCACGCGGGAGAGGAGGGCCAGGCCGCAGCAGGCCGTGTAGAGGCCCAGGAGCGCGGCGAACCCGTGAACCAGCGTCGCCACCACCACCAGGCCCAGCAGCCCCACCACCTTGGCCCTGGGATCGACGCGCTGCAGCAGCCCGGTGCCTCCCGCGGCGGCGTCGGTGCTCAGCACCGTTTCCAGGAGCCGCGCGAAGCTGGAGAGCGTCCGCCGAACCAGGTGGCTGCCGGTCGCCGAGGAACGCGTGCCGTGGCCGGCGAACGGGGCCTGCCGTGCCTCCGAGGGGGCCTGGGTGGGGGCCATCCAGTTTGGAACCCTTATCTGGGGCGGTTCGGGCCCGGTCACTGCTGGGCTCGCCGGCTCACCCGTCGAAGGAGGATCAGCGCGACCAGGGCCAGTACCGCCAGCCCGGCCGCGGCGGAGGCAAGGTACCAGAGGCTGCTCCACACGAGGGGTGACGACTCGCCCCCGGAGGGTGCGTAGTCGGGAAGCGGGGCCCGCCAGGTCCCACCCAGCCGCGAGATGCCCTGGGGCACGTAGCCCAGCGCCTTAGTCAGCTCCTCCTGGCTCCACTCCCCCCACGCAGTGCCCCCGCCGAAGCGAGCGGGCAGATACAGCCCGAGGGGCGACAGCAGCGCCAGCACCCCCAGGCCGATGACCAACCTTCGCAGGGCGCCCCTCGGTGCCTCCTCGGGCAGCCCCAGGTCCTGCCTCGCGGCGGGGAGCAGCCCCGGCGAGGATCGTTGGAGGTAGGAGACCACCGCTCCGGTCACGGCGGCTTCAATGAAGCCGAAGAGAAGCAGATGGGTCAGGGCCATGGCCGGCACCGCCTGTGCCAGGCCGAAGGGGGCGTACAAAGCGCGACCCGCCGCGTCGTGGGCGATTATCGGCTGGATGCCGAACATCACCGCCGTAGTCAGCGCCGCCGCGTTCAGCCCAACGTAGCCACCCAGAGCCGCGCCCATCCACTGCCTGCGTGACTTCACTGGCGCCCCGCCCGCCACCAGGCGGTAGACCCACCAGCCGGTGAAGGGCAGCACCACCGCCATGTTCAGGCAGTTGGCCCCGTAGGCGGTTACCCCCCCGTCTCCAAAGAGCAGCGCTTGCACCGCCAGCGCCATCGAGACAGCTACGACCGCCGCCCAGGGCCCCAGCAGGATGGCAATTAGGACTGCCCCCACGGCGTGGCCGGAGGAGCCGCCCCAGACGGGGATGTTGAACATCATTATGACGAAGCTGAAGGCGGACCCCAGGGCGACCATCGGCACCTGCCGAGCCCTGAGGGCGCTCTTCAGGCGTCGTGAAGCCACCGACCAGAAGGGCACCATGGCGCCGTAGGCGGGGAGGTAGGTCTGGGGGCTCAGGTAGCCATCGGGGATATGCATGGCCGGAACTCCTTCCGCGAGTGGCGCAGCGACAGGGCGTGATAGAGTCTGGGTCGTCGAAGCAGGGCCGTACGCCGCCGATCAGTATCGGCGTCGAGAGAGCCTCACGTTATGGCTTGGCCCGTGGTGGAGCAGACCAGTTTCCCGTGCTTCACGCTCTTGATGCTGATGAGTGCGTCCGCGATGGCCCTAACCTGGTGGCTCGGGCCCCGCAGGATCACCACCTCCAGGCAGTTGTGTGGGTCCAGGTGCACGTGCGTGGAGCACAGTATCGCGTCGTGGTACCGGTGCTGGAGCTCCGCCAGTGTGTTGGCCAGCTCATGCTCGTGGTGTTCGTAGACCAGGGTGACGGTCCCAACCACCTCGCTATCCGGCTCCCGCCACTCCGCCGCCACCAGCTCCTGCCGCACCAAGCCTCGCAGGGCCTCCGACCGTGAGGCGTAGCCACGACGCCGGGCGAGAGCGTCGAACTCCTCCAGCAGCTCCCGCTCCATGGAGACCCCGAACCGTTCCAACCCCGTGTCAGCCAATCCCACCTCTCCCTAGCCCCCATGACCTTTGAGCGCTGGCGCGTCGTGCGCTATGCGGGTTCCGCAGGCTATTGTGAGTAGAGCAGGCTAGCCCGCGCCCAGCCGCCAGGCGATCCGGAAGCTAGTAGTAGCACGATACGCGGGATCGTAGCACTGCAGAAGAAGGACTGTCAAGGCGGCGAGGAGTGTGCTGAAGTGCTCCCGGCCCTGGTCCTTCAGGCACCTGGCGGTCTCACCGCCGAAGCATCACACGCGCGGGGGCGCCGTCGCCCTTGGCGACGAGTAGGGGGAGGCAGAGCATCTCGTAGGCGCCCTGGGTCGCCTCGCGGAGATCGAGGTTCTCCAGAATCAGCCCATCGGCGCCCAGGAACAGCTCGTGGCCCTCGGTGCTGTCGATGGGCTCCAGGGAGGCGTAGTCGATGCCGATCAGGCGCACGCCCCGATCCATCGCCCACCGCACGGCGTCTACCTTCAGCGCTAGGAAGTGGGCGTTGAAGGGCGCGGTGGGGTCTGCCCATTGGGCGGAGTTGCGTGTCTTGAGCAGCAGGCGCCGGACGAAGGGAGGGATGTGGGCGGCCTCGAGGTCCTCTGCCGTGATGTGGCGATCCAGGTGGCTTAGGTCCGCCACCCAGCAGGGGCCGACCAGCTCCTCCGGCCGGATCTGGTCCAGCTTGCGGCCTTCGTGGATGAAGTGGAAGGGCGGGTCAAGGTGGGTACCTGTGTGGGAGCTGAAGCGGTAAGCGGCCAGGTTGCAGAAGTCCCCCTGGCCGGTGGAGTGCTTCACGGTGTGCTGGAAGGACTCATCGCCGGGCCACACCACGATGCCTTCCTGAAGGGGTACGGTGACGTCGAGAAGGAGTGACATGGTCTGCCTCGCTGGGATGGGGAGTGGGTGAAGGACTCACCGGCGCGCGGAACTCAAGGCTCCGCGCCATTGTACCAGCTAGGTCGGTGTCCAAGGACTAGTTCGCCACGGGGAGTCGTATGCCAGCACGCGATGCACCAGGACACCACGAGTCACCAACAGCAGCCTTGACGCAGAGAGCATAGAAAGGTACACAAAGAGGAAACAACTGTAGGCTCTCTTGGTGTCTTGGTGCCTTGGTGGTGGAGCAGTTCGTGGCCGCCGACTAGACGACCTCGTGGCGGCGCTGAGGCAGGCGGGCTATCGCGGGTTCGCGGGCGAGGGTCGCGCGGGGGGCGGGGGCGTTACGCGGAGGCAAAAGAGAAGGGACCGGATGCTTGCGCTCCCGGTCCCGGTCTGGAAGAGGTGGAGATGGTGGCTTTCCGTTTCATGCGCAGGCCATCTGCGCTTCTGCCAGGAGCGGCGGAAGGCTCGGCCGGATGATCAGGTCACTGCCGTAGAACGATTGCCCCTTCGGCGTATCGTCAAGCGCGCTCAGCAGCCGGTCCACGGCGGCCTCAAGCTCGCACACATCCACTCTCTCCCCCTCCAACTCTGCGGCCAACTGCCGGTATCTCAGCTCCCGGAGTTGCTCCACTTGGCTCTTGAGGCTGCTTGTCAACATCTCCGTACCTCCTAAGGGCACCTGTCGCTCTTGCTTCACTTTGGTGGGCCTGGGCGGCGGGTCGCTCTTTGCAGACCAAGGCTTACTACGATACTGCTCCGGTTACCTAACAGCCTTCGGAAGACTGGGCGGTTCTGATTGCTCCTCTTACCATTGGCTGGGATGGCTCCTTCTTGGTTCATTCACTATGTCAGACTAGGGTCGAGGCCCTCCGGTTACACGGACTGGGGTGACGAAGTGGTTGGGAAAATGTTGAGGGTCCCGCAACCCTTCCGTGGGGCCCTGGGTCTAACGGACGAGCCGGCAGGGAACCGCACTGCCGGGGTGGTAGGGGATACCGTTCTCGGCACAGCCGACTGGCGCCAGGGCCCGGCCCCCAGCGGTACCACCGGGAGACTCCGAAGGGATCTCCCACAAAGAGGGTACGGTTTGGCGGCCGGAAGGCTCATCACGGTGGCTTCGTTCGGCAGAGACCACCCTATCCCCGCGCTGCCCGCCCCTGCCCAAACCTGGACGAGGAGTGAGGCGTGTGCCCATGGGCATCTCACAGGTGAGCTGCGTGCCCTCTCTGTTCCGACCGAAGGCGGCAACCCAACCTCTGGCCGACGGCGACGCGCTGATGGTGCGTCGCACCCTGGAGGGGGATCGGCACGCCTTCGCGGACCTCTATGTGAAGTACCGGCGCCGCATCTTCTCGCTCTGTTACCACTACCTGGGCCACGCCGAGGACGCCGAGGATGCCACCCAGGAGGCCTTCGTGCGTGCCTACCGGGGCCTGCGGGGCTTTCGGCAGGGCTGCCGCTTCTCCACCTGGCTCACCCAGATCGCCATCAACACCTGCCGCAGCCGCGGAGCCCGCCGCAACCGGCTTCGAGACCGCGAGATGGAGATGCCGGAGGACCAGGAAATCCTGTCGTCTGAGGAGCCGGGCGACCCGTGGACCGAGGGCTTGAGGCACGACGAGGTTCGTCAGGTGCTCCAACGGATGCCTGACAAGTTCCGCCTGGTGCTGACCTTGCGCTACTTCCAGGATCTCTCCTATGAGGAGATGTGCGAGACCCTGGGGTGGCCCCTGACCAGGGTGAAGGCCACGCTGAACCGGGCGCGCAACAAGTTCAAAGAAGCCTACATTGCCTCGGAGAGCGCCCTTTGATGGGCATGACCTGGGGTGTTGGACGAGAGGTCGGGGGAGCCGGAGCTGAAGCTGCGACGTCAGGCTCTCCTGGGGGTGGTTCGAGATGAGATGCCGACAGGTTAGGTCAAAGCTCGCGGATTTCGTCGAAGGGGATCTCAACCCCAAGGCGGCGGAGGAGCTGGCGCTGCACCTGGAACACTGCTCCCTCTGCCGCGGAGAGCGCGAGGCACTGGGTCGGGCGCTGAAGCGGCTCTCCTCCTATCACGAAGAGGCGGAGGTGCAACTGCGGCCCCCAGACCTACCGCACGGTCTGGCGGAGGCGATGCAGTCGCCGCCCGGACGGGCCTGGCAGTTGGGCACCCCCGCCTACCGGGGGCACTGGGGCCCTTCCGTTGCCGTAGCCGCCTGCGCCTTGGTCGCCATCGTAGTGGCCGGCAGAGGCCTGGACCCCGGGCCGGGGTCGCCGGGGTTATCGCCGGAGCGCCGGCAGATGGCACGGGCACTCCCGCCGCCTGGTGGCCCCGTAGATGTGCCCCAGAAGGCTGTTGCGGCACCACCCGCCGCCTCAAGCCGGGACGAGAGCAAGACGGTGAAGACGTCGCTCTCTGGTCCTGAGCCGGGCGCCCGGCTGGCCCGAGTGCCACGGCACGCCCGCCAGGTGGCACGGGCACTGGGCCACAACCGCTCAAGGGCGACCCTACGCCGGGCGCGTGGCTTCTCTCCGCGCTCGCGTGCGCGGGTCTCCCCGGCGCGCGGCACACTGGACCAGACGGCGGTCAGCGCTACCAAGCCCCGGCCTCCGGTGACGCCCGAACCCGCGACTCAGATAGCCAGCGCTGCCGGCGCAGGTCCTTGGGCGGTGGCGGGCGCCCTGCAGAGCGTGGCCGAGGTGGCGCGGGGGCTGAGCAAGTCGGCGGCGCGGGGGACCATCGAGGGACTCGCCCTGGCGGCAGGGCCGATGGAGAGCGCCGCCAACGCTCAGATGATCGATGCTCGTGACCAGGCACGCCGGACCCTAGATCAGTTGCAACTGGCCGCGGCCGCCCAGGCCCGCGCCTCCTCCTCCGGCGACACGAAGCTCTGATGCGCACGCTGCTCGGACTGATGGCGGCGCTGGCGCGGCTCGGGGTAGCCGTCGCGCTGCTTGGCGCCGTACAGACCAGGTGCCCGGCGGCCACGCCCCAGGGCGACCTCCCGGTGATGCCGGGAGGTCGCGTGCAGTCCCGGGTGACCCTCGACCCCAAGCAGTTCGGGGGCCTCCTGACCGCTCTGCCCGCCCTGGCACAGGGCAAGGCCCTCATGGTGACCTACTACCTCGAGGGCCGGCGTCCCGCTTCGGACGTGTTGGGTTTCTACCAGCAGCAGCTTGCCTCGGGCTCCTTCGGGCTCGCGAGCGGAGCGCGGCCCTTCTTGCGCCTTCAGTCGCCCGCCGGAGACGGCACGCTGGCCTATCGCACCCGCACGCCGGATGGGCTTCTGGTGGTCAAGACCTCTCAGGAGACCTCGAGACGCCGGGTCGAGCTTCTTCGCGTGACTGCCAACCTGGACGAGCTGGTCTCCATGGTTGCCAGCCCGCTCCTGATAGATAACCCACTTCTTGACCGCACCCTCAGTCGAACCGAGGCCAGCAGCCTGAGCGTGAGCCTGGGCTCCGGCGTGCTGATACTGCGTGGAGGACCGGCCCTTGAAGCGCGGTTGAGGGCCTACGGGCCGCCCGGAGCCGCCCCTCCCGTGGTGACCATCGCCAAGGGAGCCGCCGAAGTGAACTGGCCGCCGCCCGACGGCGAGGCGCCCTCCAGGAGGCTCGAGATCGGCCTCCCCTCCGACCTGCCTGTTATGGCAACCGTCACCAACGGCTCCGTGTCACTGGCAGGGGAACTGGGGCACGTCAGCGTGACAACTGAGAAGGCACCGATCGCCGGGATGGGAGTCAGGGGCCGGCTGGTCCTCACCTCCATCGGCAGCCCCATCAGCCTGGAGGGTTTCCTGGGGCAGCTCTCGGCGGTCGCTAAGGGCGCCGGGGTCTACCTGGCGAACACCACGTTCCGGGAGGGCGGAAGCTCGATCAAGGTGACAGATGGTACGGTAGATGTCTCGCTGGCGCGGCTGGAGGCCACCAGCCTCGAGGTCCGGGCGGAAAGGGGCAGCGTGACGCTCTCCCTGCCCGAGGCCTCCTCCGCGACCCTCGATATCCACTCCTCGGAGGGCCGCGTAGAGACCGCGTACCCGCTCACCAAAGGCGCTGACGGCCACTACAGGGGTAAGCTCGGCGCCGGCAAGTCCAGGCTCACCCTCTCCGCGACCCAGGGCGCCGTCGCGCTCCGCAGACCCGGAGGCAACGGCGGAGCCCAGGCGCGCATCGCGCCCGTCGCGCTGTCATATCTCCCGGCCCTCTTCCCGAGACGGGAAGAGGGCTCCGTCCTGGCGCAGCTACGTCTCCTGCTGCAAGCGACAGCCCTGTAGCGCCACTGGGCTGTCCGCCCTTGCCTCCCCGCCGTCACCGCCCCCGCGGGAATGGGGGGAGTTGCCGCAGGCACCCCGCCACTATGCCGGACTGATCATCTGCTCCGGACGCACCACCTCATCGAACTTCTCTGCGGTGATCAGCCCCAGTTCCAGCGCGGCTTCCCGAAGTGTCTTGCCCGTCTTGTGCGCGTGCTTGGCGACCTTCGCGGCGTTGTCGTAGCCGATGACCGGGTTCAGCGCTGTCACCAGCATCAGTGAGTTCTCCAGGTGCTGCTTGATGCGTGGCTCGTTCGCCTCGATGCCCACCACGCAGTTGTCGCGGAAGGACTCGCAGGCGTCGGCCAGTAGGCGGATGGACTGCAGCAGGGAGAAGCAGAGCAGGGGCTTGAAGACGTTCAGCTCGAAGTTGCCGGAGGCCCCGGCGATGTTCAGCGTTACGTCGTTCCCCAGCACCTGAGCGCAGACCATCGTCATCGCCTCGCACTGGGTGGGGTTCACCTTGCCGGGCATGATGGAGCTTCCCGGCTCGTTCTCCGGAAGCAGCAGTTCGCCGATGCCGCAGCGGGGCCCGCTGCCCAGCCACCGAATGTCGTTGGCGATCTTCATCAGCGCGCAGGCGGCGGTCTTCAGGGCGCCAGACATCTCAACGATGGCGTCGTTCCCACCCATCGCCTCGAAGCGGCTCTCCGCGTTCACGAAGGGATGGCCAGTCAGCTCGGAGAGCGTCTTTGCCATCCGGGCCGCGTACTCTGGGTGCGTGTTGAGGCCTGTCCCCACGGCCGTGCCGCCGATGGCCAGTTCGTAGAGGTGTGGCAGCGCGTTCTCTACGGCCCTCACCGCGTGCTTCACCTGCGAAGCGTAGCCACCGAACTCCTGGCCCAGCGTGAGCGGGGTGGCGTCCATCAGGTGGGTACGGCCGATCTTCACGATGTCCTTGTACTGCTCCGCCTTGTCGGCCAGAGCCTTGCCAAGCTCCTGAAGCTGGGGCAGCAGCCGCGCGTGAATGCGGTCCACCGCCGCCACGTGGATCGCGGTGGGGAAGGCATCGTTGGTGGACTGAGCCTTGTTAACGTCGTCGTTCGGGTGAACAGGCGTCTTGGAGCCCAGTTCGCCGCCGACCATCTCGATGGCACGGTTTGAGATCACCTCGTTGGTGTTCATGTTCGTCTGGGTGCCGCTGCCCGTCTGCCACACCACCAGCGGGAAGTGGTCGTCCAGACTGCCCTCGATCACTTCGTCGGCGGCCTTGCAGATGAGGTCCGCCTTCTCCTGAGGAAGCCGTCCCAGCGAGGAGTTGACCAGCGCCGCAGCCTTCTTGACGGTGCCCAGCGCCCGGATCATCTCCCGAGGAAACCGCTCCCCGCCAATCTTGAAGTTCTGAAGGGATCTCTGCGTCTGAGCGCCCCAGTAGCGGTCGCTCGGAACCTGGATCTCTCCCATGCTGTCTCGTTCTGTACGTGTGCTCATTAGTTGGGTATCTCCATTAGATGGGTCGTAGGGTCGTAGGGTCGTAGGGTCGTTGGGAAGGGCCTCAGAGGGTCTACCTTGGGTCCCTTCCGTCCCTTGGGTCCCTTTGGTCGCTTCAGGAAGGGGCCGAAGGTGGACCCTCCGAGGCCCTTCCCAACGACCCTACGACCCTACGACCCGCCGTTACGCCCTCACCAGCAGCAGTGGGCAGCCGGCGCGGGTGGTGATTCTTGGGGCGACGCTGCCGGAGAGGAGGGCGTCTAGGCCGGCGCGGCCGTGGCTTGCCATGACGAGCATGCCTGCCTTCAGACGCTCACTGGTTTCCAGGACCTCCGCCACAGTGTCTCCCCGCTGAACTTGGGCCCAGACGCGCACTCCGGTCGCCTTGCAGCGTTCCACGGCCTGCTTGAGGTAGTCCGCCCTCTCCTGGCGCGAGAGCTCCAGGATGGCGCGGGTAGTGGCGGGCAGAAGGACGCGGGTGGCGGAGCTGTCGCCGGATAGGGTGCCCGGCGTGGGCACGACCATGGTCAGGTGGAGTTCCGCGTCGAAGGCCAGGGCCAGGCCGGTGGCGGCGCCCAGGGCCGCATCCGGCGAGTGCTCCCCATCTAAGGGTACCAGAATCAGCTCCGGTTGGAAGGGGGGTGGGTCGGCGCCGCCGTGCTCCGGCCTCACCAGCAGCACGGGTCGCGAGCCCTTCTGAAGCACCTGCTGGGCGATGCTGCCGAACAGCAGGTCCCTAAGGCCGCCCCGTCCGTGGGGGCACAGGACCACCAGGTCGGGGGTGAACTCCTCGGAGTGCTCCACCACGCTTCGCGCCACATCCCCCTCGCGGGCCTCGTGTACGTGGGCGGCGACGCTCACGCCCGCCTGCCTGAAGCGCTCGCAGAGGCCATCCAGATAGGAGGCGGCTTCAGCGGCGCCCATCAGGTGGCGCTCGCCATGAACGGTGGCTGGAGCGCGCTGCTCCAGGATGTGGATCAGCGTGACGCTGCCGTGGAAGCGCTCCGCCAGCGCCTGGGCGGCGGGAAGCGCGGACTCGGCCAGCCGGGACCCGTCTAGGGGGACCAGCAGGCGTTGCAGATGCCAGGGCGTGATGGGTTCCATTGGCGCTATCTACCCCAGAAAGTCTGGTACAGCAGGAAGCCGTTGAGCCCTATGATCAGTGAGGCGATGAGGCTTGCCGCCGACGTTGTGATAGGGTGGTTCACCAGTACCCCCATGATGCGCTTCTGGCAGGTGAAGCTGACCAGTGGGATGAGCGCGAAGGGTATGCCGAAGCTGAGCACCACTTGGCTCATTACCAGCACGCGGGTGGGGTCCAGGCCCAGGGCGATGATCACCAGTGAGGGCAGCATGGTGACGCCGCGTCTCACCCACCCAGGGATCTCCCTCCGGACGAAGCCCTGCATGATGACCTGCCCGGCCATCGTGCCCACGGCCGAGGAGGAGAGACCCGAGGCCAGAAGCGAGATGCCGAAGACCCAGCTCGAGGCCTGCCCCAGTAGTGGGGTGAGCGTCTTGTGTGCCTCCTCGATGGTGCCCACGTGACTCATGCCGGCCTTGTGGAAGGTGGACGCTGCCATCACCAGCATCGCGGCGTTGATGAGCCCCGCCAGGCCCATGGCGATGGTGATGTCCGCGATCTCGAAGCGGAGGAGCCGCCTTAGCTGGCCTGGGTCCCGCGTGACCACTCGTCCCTGGGTGAGCGCGGAATGCAGGAAGATGACGTGCGGCATCACCGTGGCGCCCAGAATGCCGGAGGCCAGCAGCACGCTCTCCGTGCCTCTGAACTGAGGCACCACGGCGTGGTAAGCAACCGCTTTCATGTCGGGGCGGTCCAGCACCGTTTCCACAAGATACGCGACGGCGATCACGCCGACCATCGCGGTGATCACGGCTTCCAGCGGCCGGAACCCGTGGCGCTCCATACTTAGGATGGCGAAGGTTGCGATGGCGGTGAGGATGCCGCCCCAGATGAGGGGGAGCCCGAAGAGCAAGTGGAACCCGAGGGCGGCGCCGAGGAACTCCGCGAGGTCGGTCGCCATCGCCACCAACTCCGAGAGGATCCACATGGCGATGACGACCGGCTTGGAGTACGCTTCGCGGCAGTGCTCCGCCAGGTTGCGGCCGGTGGCGATGCCCAGCTTGGCGCTGAGGGTCTGGATCAGCATCGCCATCAGGTTACTGCAGACGATGACCCAGAGGAGCATGTAGCCGTACTGGGCGCCGCCCTGGATGTTGGTGGCGAAGTTGCCGGGATCCATGTAGGCGACGGAGGCGATGAAAGCTGGGCCCAGGAAGGGACTGAGGCGGGCCCAGAAGCCCTGCTTCCCCTCGCCGCTGAGCACCTCGGCCGCCGCGCGCAGGGTTGACTCGTCCTTGCCGCCTGGTGTGGAGACTGGTTGTTGGGTGCCTCCCGCCACTCCCTCCTCGCTTTCCGTCGGCACGAGGGGCGTTGCCGCCCCCCTGGCGCCGCCCTCCCCTGGCTCTTCGGCACGCCGCCGCGGCTGCCTTCCGTTGTTGTAGCGTGTTGGAGGCTCCCTAACTCAGGCCGTGGTGGTGACGCCGGGCTGGACCCCCGGCGAGACAGGTCCCGAAGCCGGCTGGAAGCCGGCTGAGAGCCGCGACGGCGTTCGGCGGCTGGGGAGGGCGGCTTGAAGTGAGGGCAAGCCCGCACATACGGCTCTGGTGAGAGGATAGGGCATATTGGGACCCAACGGGCGCTGGGTCCCGCTGCTCCTTGGTCCGGGGCCAGCGCGCTTCAGCGTGCCTTGGGAGCTGTCACCCCGCGGTTCCACAGGGGGCGATGGATCTCCGTCGCGTCTGCTCGGGGCGGAGTCGGAGGGTGGGCACGACAAGCAACCGAATAGGGGAGTGGTCGGGAGTCAGCGCCCTCCCTTGCGACCGCGCTTCCTTCTTGGCCGGCACCCATCTGCATGGCTCCCCGGAGGCTCCCACCATGGTACATCCCAGATCCTTGTTCCTCGCCCTTCCGTTGCTGATCGCCCTCGCGGTGCCCACGCGAACGCTTGGGGCGCAAGCGACGCGGCCTGCCTCGCCAAGCGCCGTGGGCGCGGCTCGTGCTCCCGTCTTGGTGCTGGGGGAGGAGGACTTCCGTGACCGGGTGTACGCCTGCTGGCTGGGCAAGAACATCGGCGGCACGCTGGGGATGCCCGTGGAGGGCAGCCGCGACCTGCACGACTTCACCTTCTTCACTCCGGTCCCTACCGTTCCGGCCGCGAACGATGACCTTGACCTCCAGATCCTGTGGCTGAAGGTGCTGGAGGAGCGCGGCACCCGAATCGGTGCGGTCGACTTGGGGGACTACTGGCTGAGGTACGTGCCGGTGGACTGGAACGAGTACGGCGTCGGCAAGATGAACATGCGACGGGGCTTCGCGCCGCCGCTCTCGGGCCAGTACGCCAACCAGCAGTGGCGAGACAGCAACGGCGCCTGGATCCGCTCGGAGATATGGGCCTGCCTGGCCCCCGGTTGTCCCGCCCTGGCTGCGCGGTACGCCTGGGAGGACGCCTGCGTGGACCACGGCACGGCCGAGGGCACCTACGCGGAGCTGTTCACGGCCACGCTGGAGAGCGCCGCCTTCGTGGAGAAGGACCGGGAGCGACTGCTGGCGATCGCGCTCTCCTACATCCCGAGGGAGTGCGGCGTGGCGCGCAGCGTGCGGGCTGCCATGGACGCCTTCAAGCGTGGCCTCAGCCTGAGGGAGGCGCGAGCCGCCGTCCTGGAGGCCAGCAAGTCGACCGGCTGGTTCCAGGCGCCTCAGAACGTGGCCTTCACCATTCTGGGCTGGTACTACGGCGACGGGGACTTCGGCAAGTCGATCTGCGCG
>DASXUI010000530.1:0-6963 GCA_036504955.1 Armatimonadota bacterium | reverse complement strand
GGGGGCTTAGGGCAGAGACCAGGTCACCCATCTGAGGCCCTTCCCCTACGCCCCCTGAGCCCCTTCAGTCCCCTAGCCCCTCCTGGTGTCCTGGTGATCGTGTTCCCTTGGCACTGCATTGCTCTTCTCTGTGCTTCTCTGTGCCCTCTGTGTCTCTGTGGTGGGGCAGTTCATCTACGACGCGACCCTGATGAGGTACATCTGGCCGGAGGAGAGGTGGACGGGCACGAAGCGGAGGCCTGCCTCGGACTCCAGAAACTCCACCACTGCCATGTAGCCGCCCAGGAGGAGCGGCGTATGGCCCTGGTCCTCGGCGATGATGATTCCGCCGACCGGGATGTAGGGCGCCACTCGGCGCAGGGCCGCTGCTACTGCCTCGTAGAGATCCACGTCCACGTTGCAGACCGCGATCTGCTCGATCTCGGCGGGCAGATCATCGGTGATGACGTTGGACTTCACCAGCTCGTGAGGGACCCTGAACCCGGAGAGCAGCTTCGCCACTCGGTCCATCTGGACGTCCTGGTGGGTCCCCTGCCAAACTGCGTCAGCCGACTGCCCCGCCTCGGAGTAGGTGAAGCCCTCGTAGACGTCCAGCAGGTAGACTCGCCGCTGAATCCCCGCCTCCGCCATGTAGTGCAGAGCCGCGTGGGCGCTGGTGCCCTTGTACACGCCAATCTCCACGTAGTCGCCCGGGAGGTGGCGAGTCACCTCCAGCGCTTGCAGGATGTTCTCAAAGTCGGCGGTGTCATGCTTCTCCAGCCCTAGGGCGGCGTCCTCGCGCAGCACGCGCCAGGCCGTGTTGTTGCGGTGAAAGTAGCGTGCCGTCGGCAGCGCCGCGTTGGCGCCGAAGTAGAAGGTGTTGGGCTTACCCTTCAGCGACCGGGCGGCCTTCAGGGCGTCCTCATCGGACTCCAGTGCCAACACCACCACGCGCGGGCTATCGCTCTCAGGCAGGTCCTCGATGGAGCGGAGCGGGTGGACCCTCGGCCGGCGCGGCACCCGAAGCTGAGGGCCCGTGAGCACGTATACCTGGCCCTCGGGGTACCGCGACAGGGCCTGGGTCACCGCCTGGTCCAACGCGCTCTGGTCCAGGCGCGGCACGTCCAGGAAAGAGGGCAGATGCTGCAGACGCTGGAAGCTGCGCCCGTAGCGATTCACGACGGGCATGAGCAAGCGCTTCACAAGGGGATTCACGGGACAGCCTCCACGGTAGCGCCGCGCGAGAGCGTGCTTAGAATCGCGCCGGCCGTGCGCTCCCAGGAGTAGGTGGCGAGGCAGTGCTCCTGGCCCAGGCGCCCCATCTCCTCCAGGCGCCCGGGGTCGGCGAGGGCGCACACAAGGCCATCGGCAACCGCCTGGGGCGTGGGCTCGTCCACCAGGAACCCGAAGCGCCCTTGGCCCGTCAACTCCGGCATCGCGTTGCGGTTCAGCCCCAACAGCGGCGTGCGGCAGGCCAGAGCCTCCAGGTAGACGAGTCCCCAGGGCTCGTAGGGCGCCGGCATGGCGAAGAGCGACGCGGTGTGGAACAGCTCCTGAAGCTCCTCCCAGGGCAGGAAGCCGGTGACTCGTACACCCGGAACGCCCGCGACCCGCGCCTCCAGCTCCTTCGGACCCACCACCACCAGCGACAGACCCGGCAGCCGCCTCTGGGCCAGGCGGAACCCCTCCAGGAGTAGCGGGCCGCCCTTCTGGTCGAAGGCGTGCTTGCAGGCGAAGAGCACGATGCCTGACGAGTAGTCCTTCTCTCCATGGTAGGGCTCGATTCGGCCTCTACCGGTACCCACGACGGTCACCCGGTCCGCCGGCAAGCCGTAGTCGTCGATCAGGCTGTCGCGCGCCATCTCAGAGATGGTGAACAGGTGATCGAACCGCGCGTAGGCGGCCCGCTCACGCTCATCCACCCGCCGCGCCGTGGTCCGTGACACCCGGAATCGGGGCATCTGGGCGCTCATCCGGCGCCACGTGGAGTCGCAGTAGAGAGCGTGCCTCAGGCCCCCCCCGGCGGGCGGCAGGGTGCTGGTGCTGCACACGTGCAGGGCGGCATCCACCCCGGCGCCACGCAGCAGATGCTCCGTCCGCCGCCCCACCCAACGCCGGAAGGCCGGGTTGAAGGCGACATCATGCCGCCGCAGCTTCGACGCGGCCCGAAGCGCCTTCCAGGCCAGCGGAGAGGTGGGACCGGCGGCCACCGGCACCACCTCGGCGCCGAGCCCCTCAAGCGCCGAGATCAGGTTGCGCGGCGTCCCCGACCAGGTGCTAGGGCTCATCGGGTCCTCTAGATGCACGACCGCGAGCCTCATGGCAGGTGGATCCTCGCCCGTGAAGACGCGAACGCGGAACCCGTGCCCCTCGCGCGCCCACCCCAATTCGGTACCGGTGTCATGCCGCTCCGCTCTCCACGGGCAGCGGACGGGCGCAGCGCTCGTACAGGTAAGCGAAGTAGCCCAAGGAGGGGTCCTCAGGACGCCCCAGCACGCGCGGGTGCTTGTAGACGCGCTTGAAGCGCGTGGGATCCGGCACAAGCTGAGAGCCGGTGGCGCTGTGCGAGATGGCGCCATCCTTGCCGCGCACCACGAATTCCGTCTCGTGGTTCACGTGGTAGAAGTACCGGCGCCCGCAGCGCTCCACGATGCTCAGGTACTCGTGCGACTGCGCCGCGTCCATCTCGCCCAGGCTGCAGGTGTTGAAGAAGAGGTCAACGGAGGCATCCTCCACCCGCGGGATGCTGAAGTGCGGGAAGACGCCCAGGTCGAACCCCTCACCGGAGCCGGTTGAGACCGGCCCCTCGCCGTAGAAGCGCACGCGTCGGTCCGGGAAGGCCTCCGCCAGGAAGTATGAGGAGACCACGGCTACTTCGGGGAGGTCGAAGATGAGGTACTTGCCGATGGGCGGGTTGGAGAGCCGCACGGTCTGATATGCCTGCCCGCCGAGTCCCCCGCCGATCTCCACCACCACCGCGTTCTCCACGTCGCGCAGTAGGGAGGTCACCTCGCACGCCTTGTAGGTGTGCCGGACGGTCTCGGTCTGCATCACCTTTCCCTGGTACAGCGGACCGAAGGGGTTGCCCACCAACGGGAACTCAAGGCGGCTGAGGTCAAAGCCTTGCGACAGCAGCTTGTTTCGATAGCTCGCCCAGAGGCACTTGATGTACCAGCGCGCCAGGGGGGAGTTGCGGAACATGCGGTAGTCGTCGTAGCCGCCGCCGGTACCAACGGTGAACTCCTCGCGGTTGAAGTTGGCGAGGAGCGCGGAGACGGCGGTAACGTCCTCCGCCATCAGGGCGTCAACCAAGGGCCGGTAGTGAACGTTCACCCACTCCAGCCAGATGCCCTTGATGCGGAAGGCCTCCGGGGCGGAATCCTGGTCGCGCTTGGCGGCCTTGTAGGCGGCGATGATGCGACGAACGAGGGCGGGGTCGGGGCGCCGATGCTCGGGCTTGTTCCGATGATCGGCGAAGCCCCCCTTGAGGGGAAGCCTGCGGTCCTGCGGGGAGAGCCGGAACCAGTAGTCCGTGGAGACCCTGGCGGGGACATAGAGAGTCTGTCCCAGGTACCATCGCACTCGTGGCCAGAGCGTCCCGTCGCTATACGCCCGGCGCGCCTTGGCTGCCAGGTACCGTGCTCTCTCAACAAACATATAAGGTCTAGTTCACCTCTCCGGTCGCGATCGCCGTCTCCGATGCCGCGGAGCCAGAGCGCCCGCCGCGCCGCCACAGAGGGCGGCCAAACTGCCCCGTGACGGCGAGCACGAGGCCAGCGGTCCCCAGAGTCTATTCGCCCAAAGTCACCAGGCACCTCCGCAGGGCCCGCCAGCCCGCCCCCCGTGGCATAGGCGCCTCCCCCGCGACTCGGCCGAAGGCCGAGCAGGCCCTGACTCATCGCCTTGCAGAGCTACAGCTTGCCCCCCAGCCCTCGGCCAAGGCAGTTGGGGCGCAGACGTCTCGTCTGCGCGGCCCGGTCCGGCCTCCCAGTGATGGTTCACCTCCTGCCCGCCCCTGAGATCAGACAGGGCCGCGCCATAGAAACGCCCGCGCGGAGTGCGAGCGTCTTGCTCGCGCCACCAGGGTCACCCCTAGCCCGGCGTCACCGCGGACGCCGCGCCAGCCCCCTCAGCCGCCTGCTTCTTGGCCTTCTCCTCACGCTCGTGCAGCTTCATCCAGGGGACGCCCAGGAAGATGCCGACCATGGGGCCTACCCCGGCGGCGTTGAAGTTGCCGGAGAGGGCGCCGATGGGAGCGAAGACCACGAAGAAGGCGAAGATGGCCCGGGCCAGGGCCGCGCTTTCCGTGCCGCTCTTCAGGGCGGCCCGGTACAGCGGGATGCTCCCCGCCACGTACAGCCACAACAGCAGGGCCAGGCCCACCATCCCCATCTTCGAAGCGTAGTAGAGCGGCGAGTTGTGCAGGTAGGTGGTGATCACCGTGTCCGTAAGCGTGGGCCGCGTTTCGTACTCCAGTCCCAGTCCCACTCCCAGCACGGGGCTCGTCTGGAACTGGGTCCAGGCCTGATCCAGATCGATCAGGCGGGCCAGCGTGGCGGTGTCGTCGATCTGGCCGCTCTGGATCACATCGACGCGCTGAGCCGTCAAGTCGCGCATCGGACCGGCGACCGCCAGGCCCAGCACTAGCGCCCCCCCCACGAAGAGGAGACGACCCATCCGCGCTCGAGCCCTCGCGTTGATGTCGCGGGACAGGAAGAGCAGGACCAGAGGGCACAGAAGCCCAACCGCCCAGGTGGACCGTCCGAAGGAGAGAAGCAGAGCGACACCGCAGGCCAGCAGATAGGGCGCTCGGTACGCCGGCCTGATCACATCTCGGTCCTGAGCGTGGAAGACCAGCACGATCAAGGCGCAAAGCACGCAGAGCACGGTTGCCAACTGGCTGTCCCGCAGACCGGCGGCGGCCTCCGCGGTGGAGAAGCTGGCGAAGAAGGTGCCGATCTGCTGAACGATCAGCAGCGCCCCCATGACTAGGAAGGCCTTGGCGATTAGCCGGAGCTGGTCCGTTCGCGTGATGAAGAGGGCCACGCTGACGATGCAGGTGAGGATGTAGACCTGAACGCGCAGGTCCTGCAGCATCGGCTTGAACCCGTACCCCCTCTGAAGCCCCAGCACCGCGCTCAGCAGGACGTCTCCGGCGAACAGAAGCAGCGGCAGCATCAGGCGGGCCGGGAGTGGGTTGCGGGGCCGCCGAAGCAGGAGATGGTAGGCGCAGGAGGCCAGCAGCAGAAGCAGCCCGAGGTCAAGCACGCTCAGGGGGGGGCCAGCCATCGCCTCTCCGCCGATGCGGTAGTCGTTGACGTAGGTGCCGCTGATGCCCAGGGAGATCACCAGCAGGAAGGTCAGGCACGGGGCGAAGTTCGGTGCCAACAACGCCGTGGCAAAGAGTAGCGCCGCGCCGGCCAGGGCCAGCTCGAAGCCCACCACCACGCCCATCCCCGCGACGGCGAGGCAGCCGAGCAGCAGCCACACCTGCATCCGCCGTTCGCGGCGCTGGGACTCCTCGTAGGGGATCACCCCGCTGTAGGTCGGGGCAGCCATCAGCACTCCCTTCCGCTTGCCATGTCCGCCGCGTCACACAGCACCTGGCGCAGCCGCCCCGCGGCTCCCGACCAGGTGAACCCGGCGGCGCGCGTTACGCCTGCGGCGGCGAGACGTTCGCGCTCCCCCTCGTCCGACCACAGTCGCGAGAGCGCCTCCTCCCAGGCCTGGAGGTCATCAGCGGGGGCCAGGCACGCGGCGTCACCCGCCACCTCCGGCAGCGAGGTGGCGTCGCTGCAAAGCACGGGGCAGCCGCAAGCCATGGCCTCCAGGACCGGAAGGCCGAATCCCTCGAAGCGCGAGGGGTTGGCCACCAGGGTGGCCAGGCTATAGATGAGCGGCAGGTCGCCATAGTCCAGATGCCCGAGGCAGTAAACCCGCCCCCGCACCCCCAGCTCCTCCGCGCGCCGCAGCAACTCCGCTCCCTCCGCCTCCGGCGCAAAACCTGAGAGCACCAGCTCACACTCCCGGCACCCGGGTCGCGCCAGCAGCTTCAGCAGAAGCTCGTGGTTCTTGTGAGGCCAGGGCTTCGCCGGGAAGTAGACGAATCGCTCCGGCAGCCGGTACCGGACGCGCGCTTCCGCCAGCCGCGCCTCGTCGGCAACCCGTGCGTAACCCGGGCCCAGCCCCCACGGCACCACGCGGACGCGCTCGGGCGCGAAGCCCATGCGCTCCACCAGCGTGCCCTTCACGAACTCTGAGGGCACCACCACGGCCGCGCCATGCCTCTGCATTAGGCGGAAGTAGGTGCTCCGCCGCATCCGCTCCTTGCGGCTGAAGTAGCCCGGCAGGAACTCGTGCTGAAGGTCATGGATGGTGAAGACCGTGGGCGCCTGGTGCTGGGCGGAATCGAAGGTATGCAGCGGCACGTAGATGACGTCCGGCCGGCTCTCCCTGGCTGCATGAGTCACCGCCGCCAAGGAGGGCAGTGCGCACCGGGCCAGGATGTTCCGCGCCCGACCCAGCGCCCCCCTGGGCGCCCTAACCCGTACCACGGTTAGCCCCGCAGGCAGCGCTGCCCCCTCCGGCAGGCCCAAGGTATGCTCCGCCGGCACGCCCTCGCGCAGCAGCAGCGCCGTTTCCGTGTCAGGCAACAGCGCCAGGTGCCGGATCAGGTTGTTGAAGATGGTAACCAGCCCGCCCCCTGGGCCGGGAACGTAGTGCGTGCCATCAACACTGACCCTCAAGTGGGGACCTCCCGGGAAGGGGCTAAGGGCGGGTCGTAGGGTTGTAGGGCGGGGCCTCAGAGGGCGGGAGGTGATGCGGCCATCGATGGGCTGTGCCCCGAGGCGACCCGCCCGGCGGTGAATCTCCGGGCTCAGGTGCTTAATCCTCCTGAAAGGAGGGTTCTGACCCCAGGGCGCCACGGTGGTTCAGAACCCCGGTTCAGCGGGATTGAGCCTCGGAGCCCGGCGATTCACCGCC
>DASXUI010000529.1:0-3520 GCA_036504955.1 Armatimonadota bacterium | reverse complement strand
GCCTAGTGGTCCTCGGCGCCGCGTGCCTGCGGAACGCCGTTTGGGGGCTCTCGCCAGCGACCGGCGGGAGTCCTTGGGCTCTTTCTGGCGCCTTCAGGACCGGCCTCGGGTACTCAGAAGCGGTCTGAGGTGCCCCCCCGGGGGGCTGGGCGAAGGCCACTAGGCAGTAGGTCTCTATCCATGACTTAGCTTTCCCGCACAGAGTTAGCGAACCTGTGGGTAACGCATAGCGCCGCGCGGGAGAGGGGGTAGGGGCGTGAGGGGCCTTTGCCCTTCCCCTACGACCCTACGACCTAACGACCCAACGACCCGCCCCTATGCTGCTGCTACAATGGTGAGGGCCCAGACGGGAGCCTTTGTGCCTGGGGGACGGGAGAGGAATGGAGGAGGGGTTCAGGGATGTGGCTGCCCTCTCGGACGTGCCGGAGGGGGGCGCGCGAAGGGTCAGAGTGGGGATGGCTGATGTGGCGTTGTTCCGGCAGAACGGGCGGGTCTTCGCGATGGAGGACTACTGCCCGCACGCCGGCGTCCCCCTGAGTGAGGGGGAGCTGGAGCCTGGGATCGTCCGGTGCTGGCACCATGGTTGGGAGTTCGAGCTGGAGACCGGCGCTTGCGCCACCTGTCCCAGCCGCCCAGCGGTGACCTACGAGGTGAGGATCGAGGGCGACAGGGTTTGGGTGCGAGTGTGACGCCCCGTCTACGGCGCGGGCGCGCGATAAGAGAGGATGGGGTATGCCGAAGGAGCCAGAGGGGACCATCGGGCTCGGGTCTCTGACTCGGGAGCTGAGGGACATCATCGATGATCTCCAGAACCGCCTGGAGATCCTTGAGGGCAGGGTAAGCTGGGCGGAGGAGTACATCAGGCATCAGGAGATGGACAAGGAGACCGTGCGTCCCGAGGGGGAGGGTGGGCATCCGCGGCACAAGGGCCACATCTAGCCCGGGTGCGAGCCGCCGAAGTCCCCTTGGGCCGGGCAACCGCTGCCCACGTATAGAGGGAAGGAGACAACGCTTGAGGTTGGAGGGAAAGGTCGCTGTAGTCACCGGTGGAGGGTCTGGGCTGGGTAAGGGAATCGCCAAGCGCTTCCTCCAGGAGGGTGCCAAGGTCGCCATCTGCGGGCGGCGTGAGGCGAAGCTCGAGGAGGCCGCTGGGGAGCTGGGTAAGGCGCTGCCCGTGCGCTGCGACGTGGGAGACGACGCCAGCGTTCGCGAGATGGTCTCTCGGGTTGTGAAGGAGTACGGAAGGCTGGACATCCTGGTGAACGCCGCGGGCATCCGGGGCGCCGTTGGGAAGGCCGAGGAGATCGACCTTGCCGAGTGGGAGGAGACGCTCCGCGTCAACACAACGGGCCCGCTGCTTTGCGCGCGTCACGCGGTGCCTGAGATGCGGAAGGTCGGCGGCGGCTCCCTCGTGCTCATCGGATCGATGCGCATCACCCATGTGAAGGCCGGAGCGGCGGCCTACTGCGTCTCCAAGGGCGCGCTGGTCCACCTGACTCGCGTGATGGCCCTCGACTACGCCGCCGACCACATCCGCGTCAACCTGCTGAACCCGGCCCTGGTGCTAACCGACTTCACCCGGTACGTGGTGGACGGCTACGCCGACCCCGAGGAGGGCAAGCGCAAGTTCGGGGCTACCTACCCACTAGGGCGAATCGGCACCGAGAACGACATCGCGGAGGCCGCGCTCTACCTGGCCTCGGATGCCTCCTCGTGGGTGACCGGCACCAGCCTGAACGTTGACGGCGGGATGTCCGCGGTCTAGCGCAGGGCCGGGCAAAACCCCTCCCGTGCGGCGCCTCTCTGCTACCTTCTGAGCGGGGGCAGGTTCGCGGGCGACGTGCCCGATGCATCGTCTGCTCCGGCACATCACGGGAGGACCCATGGAGGTGAAGGAAGGCGATCAGGCTCCAGGCTTCCAGTTGGAGAGCTGGGACGGCAGCACCGTGTCCCTCGACCAGTTCCGGGGCAAGAGCGCCGTGGTTCTCTACTTCTACCCGAAGGCGGACACCCCGGGCTGTACTGCTGAGTCGTGCTCGTTCCGTGACCTGGAGGCCGAGTTCCGGGACGCGGGGGCTGCGGTCCTGGGCGTCAGCCGAGACAAGCTCTCGGCCCAGAAGCGGTTCGCGGAGAAGTACTCACTGCCCTTCCCCCTTCTGGCCGACACGGAGAGCGTCGTCTGCCAGACCTACGGGGTGCTCAAAGAGAAGAGCATGTACGGGAAGAAGGTGATGGGAATAGAGCGGACGACCTTCGTCCTTGATAAGGAAGGGGTCGTGCGCAGGATCTATCCCAAGGTGAAGGTAGACCAGCACGCCGATGAGGTGCTTCAGTTCGTGCGCGGGCTGTAACGGTGTGGGAGGGTCGTAGGGACTGAGGGCGGGTCGTAAGGTCGTAGGGTCGTAGGGGAAAGGCCTCAGTGGGTGTCCTTTGGTCCCTTGGGTCCCTTCAGTCCCTTAGGTCACTTCACCAGAGGGACGTAAGAGACCCAAGAGGCGTAAGGGACCCAAGGTGGACCCACTGAGGCCCTTCCCCTACGACCCTACGACCCCACGACCCAACGACCCGCCTTCAGTCCCTACGACCCGCCCCCCTGGCAGGACTCGGCACCCGCCAATAGAACAAGTCAGTGACACCAATCAACCCCTGGGCGCGCATTGGCGCGCCCCCAAATCGACCCCTGGAGGATAGTGTGCGGGACCTTGGTAGACTCATCACGGCGATGGTAACTCCTTTTGATGACCACCAGGGGGTCGACTACAAACGGGCGCAGGAGCTGGCGCTTCGGCTGCTGGACGAGGGCTCGGACGGCTTGGTCGTCTGCGGGACCACGGGCGAGTCGCCCACGGTCTCCGCCGAAGAGAAGCTGAAGCTCTTTGAGGCCGTCAGTGAGGCCGTGGGGGAGCGGGGCACCGTCATTGCCAACACGGGCTCCTATGACACGGCCGAGAGCGTGGAGCTCACTCGCCGGGCGGAGAAGACCGGTGTAGACGGCATCATGGCGGTAGTGCCCTACTACAACAACCCGCCTCAAGAGGGCCTGTACCAGCATTTCAGGGCGGTTGTGGAAGCCACGCGCCTGCCGGTGATCCTTTACAACATTCCGCCGCGCTCCCCAAGAAACCTGGAGCCTGAGACGCTGGCGCGCCTCGCGGAGCTTCCCAACCTGGCAGGGGTGAAGGAGGCCAGCGGCAAGCTCGACCAGGTGGCCGAGATCTACCGGCGGATGCCCGAGGGTTTCCTTATCTACTCCGGCGACGACGCCATCACCCTGCCCGTGATGAGCGTCGGTGGGCACGGGGTGATCAGCGTCGCCTCGCACGTAGCCGGCGCGGATATGCAGCGGATGATCCAGCTCTTCCTGAAGGGTGAAGTGGTCGAGGCCGCTCGCATCAACGCCAGTCTGATGCCGCTGTTCAAGGGGCTTTTCGCGGCGCCGAACCCGATCCTGGTGAAGGCGGCGCTGGAGATGCGCGGCTTCCCCGTCGGTGGCCTGAGGCTTCCGCTGGTCAGCGCTACT
>DASXUI010000528.1:0-2331 GCA_036504955.1 Armatimonadota bacterium | reverse complement strand
TCGGGGCTCCAAACAGGCGATCTGTCGCGGCATCTCCCGGCCCCCGGCGTCCAGTCCCGCATCGCTCACGGCCGGCCCCTTGGGTTCGGTGCCCTGAACCGCGCGCAAGGACGCCTCTTCAACGGCGCTGGCCTGGTTGTGCTGCGCCCCCCCGGACTGTATCCTCTAGGAGGACAGGAATCGCGATGGGCGGGATGGTAGGCGACGCCGGCCGGACCTGACCACCGGTGGCTCAATCGCTGGACCAAGGCGCGAGTCTTGCCCCGGCTCGTGGTTGTACGCCACCCAGTAGCCTCCCGCAACTAGCAGGCCTCACCCTGTTGTCATAGCCTGAGATGCCACCAGGGTCCAATGGTGTGTCTGCTCACCAGGCAGACCTCTTATCGGGCACAGAGGCTGCCGGGTTCCGGTTCGCCAGGACCGAGGTCGGGGTCGTTCCGCCGACGCCAGCCGTCTTTCCTCTCCGGAGAAGGCGCCTTCCAAGCCTGGCCGCTGATGGCCCCACAGCAAGGGACCGCAGGCCCAGGGTAGCCCGCCGGCTGGCCTCAGGGGGCCCTAACGCTTTATTACATTAGAGGTAGGCGCTTAGCCCGAAGCACACACCGGGGATCTGGATGCCCTGCGCGGCTCGCGAGCCGCCGTCGTGTAAGCGGCGAGGTGGGCTCGGTGGCCGAGCAACGGGCAGGCGGCGGCCAGGGCGACACTCGTGACGTGGGCCTTGCCTGAGTCCAGCCGCGGCCAAACCCTCCGCCCCGCGGAGACCAGACCGAACGAAGGATGCGAATGAACAAGAGCGAGGTTCTAGACCTGTATCGTCAAATGCTGACGATTCGGCGGCTCGAGGAGAAGACGGCCCAGGCCTACTCCCGAGGCAAGGTGGGCGGCTATCTGCACCTTTACATCGGCCAGGAGGCCGTTGCCGTCGGCTTCATCTCCGCCTTGCGCCCCGATGACTACACCATCGCCTCCTACCGCGACCATGGCCACTACCTGGCCGTGGGTGGGGACGCCCCAGGCATGATGGCCGAACTCTATGGTCGATCCACGGGGATCTGCAAGGGCAAGGGCGGCTCGATGCACCTCTTTGACGCGGAGCGCCATTTCCTTGGCGGCTCCGGCATCGTGGGGGCCGGCATCCCCATCGGCACCGGGGCCGCCATGGCCATTCGCTACCGCGGCGGCGACCAGGTCTGCCTCTGCTTCTTCGGCGATGGCGCCATGAACCAGGGCGTATTCCATGAGTCCCTCAACATGGCCGCGCTCTGGAACCTGCCCATCATCTACATCTGCGAGAACAACCTGTACGCGATGGGTACCTCCGTAGAGCGGTCCTCCTCCATCACGGACCTGGTGGAGCGCTCCTGCGGTTATGACGTGGAACGTTCGGAGGTAGATGGCATGGACCTCTTCGCGGTTCGTGACCTGGCGGACCGCATCGTCCCCGAGGTCCGCAAGACGGGCAAGCCGCACTTCGTGGAGGCCATCTGCTACCGCTATCGCGGGCACGGCGCCGCCGACCCTGGGAACTACCGGACCAAGGAAGAGGTGGAGGAGTGGCGCCAGAAGGACCCTATCGGACGCGTAGAGCAGTTCCTCTTGGACGAGAAGCTTGCCACTCAAGAGAAGCTGGAAGCTATTGACGAGGAGGTCAAGGCTCTTGCAGCGCAGGCGGCCGACTTCGCCGACAGAAGCCCCGAACCCCTGCCCGAAGCCCTGTATGAGGACATTTACGCTTGACCCACACCCGCGAGGCTGGCCCCGTCTGCGCGGCGCCTGTGGCTAGTCCGCATCGAGGCCGAGCCGTCCGCGGCTCATCGGCTGTGCGGGCTGCCGCAGGGATGTTGTGCGTGACGCAGGTTTGGATGTGTGGTGGTGAGGAGGACCCCAATTGGCCGTGTTGACCTACCGTGAAGCGCTTCGCCAGGCGCTGATTGAGGAGATGCAGCGGGACGAAAGCGTCTTCATCCTGGGCGAGGAAGTGGGGCAGTACGAGGGGACCTTCCGAGTCACCGAGAAGCTGCTGGAGATGTTTGGGGAGCGGAGGGTGATCGACACCCCCATCTCCGAGGAGGGCTTCACCGGCGCTGCCGTGGGCGCTGCCATGGCGGGCCTGCGCCCCATCGTGGAGTACATGACGACCAACTTCGGCATCGTCGCCATGGACCCCATTATCAACCATGCCGCGAAGATCCACTCCATGTCCGGCGGGCAGTTCAGTTGCCCGCTGGTACTGCGCGGCCCTGGCGGCCCAGGAGTTCAGCTTGCCGCCCAGCACTCACAGAGCCTGGAGGCCTGGTTCGTTCACACGCCGGGCCTGAAGGTGGCCTCGCC
>DASXUI010000527.1:0-2391 GCA_036504955.1 Armatimonadota bacterium | reverse complement strand
AACCCAGTTGAGACGTCGATCGATTGCTAGACTCGGCGGCGCTTGCCTCGCTATCCTTCTGCCTGGGACGGCTGAGCGTCTTGGAGGGGCTCCAAGCCCCGTAGCTGGCTCACCCCACGCCCCGATCCCCTTGGGTCTGTTCCTGGGCGGTCGCACGCCTGCGGCCGGAGCGTTTCGGCAGGGCGCCAGTGTGCTGTGCGACCGGCGCACTCCCGGCAGCACTGGTGCCTGCCGGCTACGTCGCGGACCCTCGGTGCCTCAGGCGGCTCACGAGTCTGGGACACTCAGCAAGCAGATCGGACTAGGAGGAGCGTCTGTGATCCTGACCGTGTGGAAATGGGTGGACGAGAAGACCGGTATGGGAGGGGCACTCGATGACTTCCTCAACAAGCCGGTGCCCGTTCGTCTGAGCTGGGTTTTCTCCCTGGGCAGCGCGGCCCTCTTCCTGTTCGGCATGCAGGCCGTCACCGGCACCTTCCTGGCCCTGTACTACGCACCCACCCCCGACCACGCCTACGACAGCCTACGCTTCATCGAGACCCAGGTGACCTTCGGGCGCATCATTCGCGGCTTCCACCACTGGGGCGCCACACTGATGGTGATCACCGTGGGGATGCACCTGGTTCGCGTGGTTCTCTTCGGCTCCTACAAGAAGCCCAGGGAGGCGACCTGGATCATCGGCGTGGTGCTGCTCTTCTTCGTGATGGCCTTCGGGTTCACCGGCTATCTGCTCCCGTGGGACCAGAAGGCCTACTGGGCGACGGTGGTGGGCACGGAGGTGGCAGGCTCCGCGCCTTTGGTCGGCGGCCTGGTGCTCCGGGTGATGCGGGGCGGCGCGGAGGTGGGGGCGCTCACCCTCACGCGCTTCTACGCGGCCCACGTGCTGGTGCTCCCGGCCATCACCATCGCCCTGATCGGCGCCCACCTGATGATGATTCGGAAGTGGGGTATCTCCGGGCACTGGAAGCTCGGCTCGCGGGAGCCGGAGGAGACCGAGCCCTTCTACCCCACCCAGGTCTTCAAGGATACCGTGGGTATGGTGGTCGTCCTGTTGGTGCTGCTGACGCTGACCAGCGTCTTCGGCGTTCACATGGAAGCGCCGGCGGACGTTACGGACACCACCTACCAGCCCAAGCCTGAGTGGTACTTCCTCCCGCTGTACCAGTTCTTGAAGTACCTCCCCGGACCGTGGGAGGTGGTGGGTACCCTGGTGGGGCCGGTGGTGAGTTTCCTGGTTCTGGTGGCGCTGCCCTTCTGGGACCGCAAGGAGGAGCGCAGCCCGTGGCGCCGCCCTCTGGTGACCGGCTCCGCGGCCGTGCTGGCGAGCATGCTTCTGGTGCTCACCTACCTGGGCTACACCGCGCCGGTGCCGGGTGGCGGAGCCGTGGGACCGCCCGAGCCCGCCTCCCACGTGGAGTTGGCCCCTGAGCTGACAGCGGGGCGCGATGTCTACAAGGAGAACAGCTGCCAGTCCTGCCACCAGATCCATGGGGCCGGCACCGCGGCCGGTCCGGACCTAAGCCGGATCGGAAGCCAGCGCTCCCCGGGATGGCTGCGCGTCCAGATCGTGGACCCGAAAAGGAACGACCCGAAGTCCACCATGCCGCCCTTCCCTCAGCTCAGCAAAAAGGAGCTGGATTCGCTGGTAACCTACCTGTCGTCCCTGAAGAAGTAGGAGGGCCCAATGGCCGCGGACAACAAGCCTTGCATCGACTCTATGCCACCCAGCCGGCGCCGCTTCCTGAAGTCGGCTACCAACGCCCTGAGCGGCCTTCTGGCGCTCGGCGCGGGTGTGCCCCTGGCCGGGTATCTGCTAACGCCGGTGCTGCGCTCGAACGGGAAGTCGGAGTGGAACCCTGTGGGGCAGGTAGACGAGTTCGCGGACGGACAGGTGACCCGGCACCGCTACAGCACCGTGCTCCAGCAGGGGTGGTACAAGACCTCCTCGCAGCGGGTGGTCTACGTGAAGCGCCAGGGCGACCAGTTCACCGTCTTCTCGGCGGTCTGCACCCATCTGGGCTGCGGGGTAAGGTGGGAGCAGAGCCAGAGCCGCTTCCTCTGTCCCTGCCACAACGGGGTCTTCGATGCCGAGGGGAAGGTTGTGAGCGGCCCACCCCCGCGCCCCCTCACGCGCCTGGAGGCGAAGGTAGAGGATGGCGAGGTACTGGTGAAGGAGGTCTAGCCTCCAGGAGGCATGAGTGGCACGCTCGCGACTCGGCCGAAGACCGAGCAGCTTCGCATCACGCCAAGTCCAGCTCCTGCCCAAGCCAGCGCCGCCGGCCCGCGCCTGAGGCCGTTGGGGCGCAGGCGTCTCGCCTGCGCGGAGTAACGGGCGCTGGGACTAACGGCCGGCCACCCAGACCGGGCTGAGTCACTGGGGAAGCCGCGGGG
>DASXUI010000526.1:0-5278 GCA_036504955.1 Armatimonadota bacterium | reverse complement strand
ACGGACCGCAGTGAGCCCTGAAGGGGCGTCTCTACGTCAGCCGTGCATACCATCCACGGCGCCGCCTGGCGCGCGCTTGCGAGTATCCACCCACCTTCCTCCCACCGAGGCCTTGTTCACCTCTTCACCTCCTCACCTCTTCACCTCTTCACCTCCTCACCTCCTCAAGCATCTCATCTCCGCTGCTCACGCCTACCTCCCGAGCCTCCCGCCTCGGTCGTCTCGGCGGGTGGCGCGGGAGCGGCCTACCTCCTGATTGAAGTCAGCGGGGCCGCACCACACGCTGCCGCCGAAGGTGGTGACGTAGATCAGTTCGTGGTTGCGGGGGTCCACGGAGACGCGCTGGGCGTTGCTGAAGGGGAAGTCAGCCGCGGGGACCCAGGACTCCCCCAGGTTCTTGCTGAGCCAGAGGCCCGGCCCGGGCGCGCCCTCGGTGAGCGTCATGTAGATCCAGTCGGGGTGGTCGGGGTGGAGGTAGCCCCCGAAGTGCTCGGGTCCCTGGCGGCCGATGCGCTTCCAGGTGGCCCCACCGTCGGTGGTGCGGTAGAGCCCCCCTTGCTCCTTGCCGTTGGCGTCACAGGCGCTCAGCAGGATCACCTTGCTATCCCTGGGGCTCACCGTGAAGTCTTTGGGCCACAAGAGTGGCTGTGAACCGTTGGCGAGCTGCCAGCTCTTGGCGCCATCGGTGGAGCGGTAGAGGCCGACCCCGCTGGTGGTGAACTGGCCGCCACTTCGTAGCGCGGTCACCAGGGCGAAGAGGGTGCCGTCCAGATGAACGAAGACCCGGCACACCCGCAGGTTGCCGGCGGAGCCCAGTCCCTGGTTGGCCTCAACCCACGTTCGGCCGTCGTCGGTGGATCTGTAGACGCCCTTGCCGAAGAAGCCCGCGTACAGAGTACGGCTCCCCTGGGCGCTTCGGCGGTCCACCACCACGGAGGTGCAGGGCGCGCTGGGAAGCCCGCCGCCTAGCGCCGTCCAGGTGGCACCGAAGTCCAAGCTCAGGCAGACGCCGCCGGGGCCCTGGGAGTTGTGGCGGCCCAGGATGATGTTGCCGTTGGGGATGTCATGCACGTTGGAGAAGGCGCCCCAGACCTTGCCGCGCGTCTGGGGGTCGAAGGCGAGTTCGTAGCAGGTGTTCCGCCAGGGCGCGCGACCCTTCTCCGCCCACCACTGCCAGGTGTTGCCGCCGTCCGGCGAGCGCGCGAAGCCGATGTCCGTGTAGCAGATGTACTGCCGAGCGGCATCGAAGGGGTCCACGTAGTGGTTCCAGGTGGTGGTGACCACCAGTCCATTGCAGACCCAGCGGGTGGCGGGTCCTGCCGTGGGCTGCGGCCCAGGTACCCTCAGCGTGTGGATCGGCCGCCAGCTCTTGCCCCCGTCTCGGGTGAGGTATACGCGGCCGCTGTCCGTGGTCAGCACGACTTCCGGGTTGTTGGGGTCCCCTGCCACGCCGAGCGGCATCTCCTGGTAGAACTGGCCATCGCTGGCGACGGTGTAGTCCGCCTCCACGTTGAACCCGGGGAAGCGTGGGTCCGCCTGGAAGGTGGGCCGCCAGGTCCTGCCCGCGTCGTGGGAGACGTAGGCGGAGGCGTGGTGCGGCGGCGGCACTCCGGTGTTGGTGTTGAAGGCATACACCGTAGAAGAGGCAGCGTCGCTGGTGAGCAGGCGTCCGTACTGCGCGATGGGCCCCTGAGCCCACTCGTCGAAGGCCTTCGTGTCGTTGTTCAACCCCGCGTCCCCCGCCTTCTCCCAGGTGGCACCGAGGTTGGTGGAGCGGTAGATGCCGCCCTCCAGCTTCCCGTCCACCAGCGTCCGGGGCAGCGAGCAGTAGAGCAGGGCGCCCGTAGCAGGACGCGAACCTCCCGCGAAGGCCAGCAGCTCCCCGGCGGGAAGGCCCTGGGTCGACTTCGCCCAGGTGGCGCCGCTGTCGTCCGTCCGCCAGACGCCCTGCGTGGTACCCGCAAAGCAGGTGCCGGTAGCGCCCAGGCGCGAGCGGTCCCAGTGGAACCCCAGCACGGTGCCCGTGGGGCCGGAGCATCGGCTCCATTTGGCGCCCGCGTCGTTAGAGCGGGCGACCCCGTCACCGCACCCCACCAGGAGGACGCCTGGGCTGGAGGGGTTGAGGGAGATCTCCCCCTGAGGCGAGTCAGGGAGCGGGCCTAGCGCCGTCCAGGTGGCCCCACGGTTGCGGCTCACCTTCAGCCCGTCCCAGCCACTGGCGGCATAGATGGTCGCCGGTTCGGTGGGGTGGAAGGCCGGACGGCATTGGGTGCTGGACCGAAGCTGGGATTGGTTGATCATCCTCCAGTGACCGCCGCCATCCACGGACACGTAGGCCGCGCTCATATCGCAGTTCACCATCATCAGCTTCGGGTCCAGCGGGCTGATGGCGGGGGTGAACATGGCCCCTCCCCCCGAGAGGCCGATGGGTTCCCAAGGGATAGGGGCGCGGGGCGGAGCCGCCCCGAACGCGACGCCTGCCACCAGTAGGCAGAGGAGGGCGGGCAGGGCGGCCGCCATGGTGCGCGATGGCCAGGGCATTCGGTTTCCCTTCAGTGGTGTAGGCTTCGCTCTCACGGTGAGGTAGCGAGGGCGGCGCTACGCACGATGCGCGTTCACATCGCGCGGGGGTCGGCTAGCGCCACGGTGGCGCGGCTTCTCCCTCAGTTCCTGGCGAAGCGGTCTGGGTAGCTGCTGGTAAGGCCCACACCCTTGCGGCTCAAGGGAGCGATGCCGCGCTCGGGGTCCAAAGCGGGCGAACCGGGTCCGAAGCTGTAGTCGCCCTTGGCGGGGTCCACGCACTTGGGGTCAGCGTTGGCCCCGTGAGGGTCGAAGACCTGCGTCTTCCCCCGGCCGGTTCCCCGCCAGCCGGCCCAGTTGGGGCTGGGGGCCATGCCGGCGAAGACTAGCGGAGCGCCGTCGAAGGCCCACCACAAGTTTCGATCCACTGAGGCGAGGATGCCGGAATCCCAGTTCCCGCCCTGGTTGAAGATTGGACTGTTGGCACCGGACGACACAAGAAACAGGTTCCGCTCCAGCCGAAGCCCCTGGGCTTCCCGTTTGCGGTCAGGCGTCTTGCCGAGGTAAACCAGTTGGCCCACGCTTGTGGTGGCGTGGAAGATGTTGTTCAGGTACAGGTTGTCGTGGCCCCGGAGCAGTAGCAGCGCGCTCGCGCCAGTGCCACCGGGGGGTACCACCAGTCCTCGGAACAGGTTGTACTGCACCTTCAGCCAGGCGGAGCCGTCGTCCGTGTAGCACAGCTTGGCGGGTACCTCTCCCGAGTTGGTGTGGCCGCAGTTCTCCACCCAGTTGTGTTCGATCAGGTTCCCTGAACCTGTGGCGCTTGTGTGGATGGCACCGGCGTCCGGCGAGTCGTTCACTACATCGTGGATCAGATTGTAGGAGATGGTGCAGTCCCGCGCCTGATCTGCCTCGCGGTGGCGGTCATCGAAGATGCGGGCGCCCTTGGCCATCAGGCTCGAGTACTGCCCATCCCACCAGTTGTCGCCGAGCAGGAGCACGCCATACCTGGGTGCGTGGTGCAGGTGGCAGTTCTTCACCGTGCCCCTCTGCACGTTGTTCAGCAGGACCAAGCCGTTCGAACCCGCTCTCCACCCGCAGTGGTGGATGTTGCAGTTCTCGATGCTGACGTCAGTGATGGAGGCCGTCACCGGATAGCTGGGGGCTTTGGCGCAGACCCCGGTTCCACCGAACTCTGAGATATGGCACCCAGACACCACAAGGGAGTGGGTGTCCTGGTCGACGTACACTCCATCCTGGTTGCCGCCTCTCAACTCACAGTCCCGCAGGGCGATGTCCCGTGCGTTCCGAAGGTACACACCGTGCCCGTTCGAGACCCAGAGGTACAGACGCTCGAAGGCGAGGCCCCGAACCGGCGTTGCTCCTCCCTGGATATGGAGCAGCTTGCCTGCCGTCGATTGGACGTAGGTACCGTCGTTGGGGTCCAGCCCACCCAGGTTCAGGTAGACCTTGTGCCGGGAGTCCGCCCAGCTCAACACGCAGGTCCCGGCCTGGTTTCTGGCCTCATACACGTTCTCAATCCGGAACCGGTTACCCACCGTCCAGCCGGTGACGGTGGCCCGGGTCCGCAGGTTGTGCCGAGCCACCCCTTCCAGCGCGCCGGCGGGAAGGCGCTGGGAGTAGGCGTACCAGCCGTTGCCCGGCCACGCCAGCACCTCCTTCTCATCCAGCGACCCCGCGTCGGTGGCCCAGGATGACGGATCGCTGTCGAGTTGTCCATAGGTCAGCGTGGTGCTGTTCTGGCTCCCCCCCCAGGTGTTGCGCGGGACCCTGGCCCAGCCGCTCGTTGGGGTGGAGGCCCGCCGAACTCTCTGGAGATCCTCGCCGCTGACTCGGAACAACTGCTGCGCGCGGTAGCCGGGCACCATATCGGTCTGGTAGGTCTTGCCGGATTCAAGGGTGAACCGGCCGCACTTGGCGCCTCCGATGAGCCGGGCCCACTCCCCGGGCGCGCTGGAGTAGGTGCAGGTCAGGCCGGGAGGCATGGAGTCCTGGCTGTCCAGCCTGAAGCCGTCGCGCACCCAGTAGTCGCCGCCCCGAAGCAGGACCCGGTAGTCGCCCTTTACCGTGCCCGCGGCCAGGGCCTCCCTCACCCTGTCTCTGGCCTTCACCAACGAATTCAGGGGTTGAGACTGGGTTCCGGGGTTGGAGTCACTACCCCACGGCGCGACGTAGAGTGTGGTGGTCGCCGCCGACGGCGGCGCGCCAATGTGAAGGCTGCCCGCGGTCCAAACGAGCGCCAGCGACAGGACCACATACACGAGTCTCACGGCCACGGCCCGCATCTCCTACTCCCCCAGGGAGCTTCCCTACACGACGGCGATGCGCGCGCCCCGGGGAGGGGAGGCGCGGCATCGGCCTCCCTACCTATCGCGCGTCCAGGTCGTCAGGTGCCCTCCGTATCGCCTCGTCCCCGCACGCGCGGCATGGTCCTCGCCGCCTACCGCGCCGGCAGGGTCACCGCTACGGTCTTGGCCTTGCTCCCGGCGGGGAAAGATACCCGGCTCCGGGCGGTGTGGCCGGCGCGGTCCGTCACCGTGATCTCGTGCGTCCCGTAGTAGGCGCGGGCGGTATAGCTCCCCCTGGCTCCCGTTCGGCCGGAGGCCCGCGTCCACCACTCGCCCCGAACCAGCTTCATGAGCCGGTCATAGGCGGGCTTGGGGCTCAGGTCCTTGCGAAGCAGGCCGGCGGGCGCGTTCTGCCAGGCGTCGCGGTCGGCCAGGTCCCACCAGGTGAT
>DASXUI010000525.1:0-25428 GCA_036504955.1 Armatimonadota bacterium | reverse complement strand
GAGGCCGTCAGCGGTGTTGGAGTCCTCTGGGTAGACACAGACGCCGTAGTGTGAAGTCACACCCTTGGCGCCCAGGACTGGGTGACTGGCAACCTGGGACTGGAAGCGCTCGCCGGCCACGCTCGCGGCCGAGCCGGTATGGGGCATCAGAACTAGGAAACAGCTCTCCCCTCCCCTGCCTACCACGTCGATCCGCCGGAAGCAGGTCCGCACCAGGGTTCCCGCCTCCTTGAGCAAGGTGGCATCCCTCAGAAGCTCGCCCTCCGCCGTCCGGATGACTAGGGCCATCACCGCCAGGGCGTGTCCGTAGCGCTGGGCGCGCAGCAACTCCTCACCCAGGCGCTGAAGGATATGCTCGGAGTTGTACAGGCCGGTGTGCTTGTCCAGCACACCGCCCGAGGAGTGAGACCGGGCCGGGGTGCCGTGCAGCAGGACGCTGATGCCTTCGGGCGTGCCGCCGCCCAGTACGCCCTCGTCCAGAAGCGACTGCAGCCGGCGGGTGCTGTTCCGGAGAACTCGTGATACGTAGTTGTGGGAGACGCGCAGCTTGCGAGCGATCTCGGCCTGCGTGAAGCCTTGAAAGAAGAAGGCCTCAACAACCCTCTGCTCCACGTCCTTCAGCTTGGCCAGGGCCTCGCCCAGGACCATACGCTGCTCCACCGATAGCTCAGTCTGTGACGGGTCGACCATCACGCGCTCGGGGTCGACGGAGCCGCCGTCCTCGTCGCTCTCGGAGGATTGAAGGCGCAGCACACGGGTCATTCGGCCGGTGGCCTGCACCTCGCGGACCTTCTCCTCGCTCAGGCCGGTCTCCGCCGCGACCTCGCGAACGGAAGGATCACGACCCAGCTTCTCGGTCAGCGTCGCCGTGGTACGGTCCACCTTCGACCGCAGCTCCTGAATCCACGCCGGCTGGCGGATCAAAGCGCCCCGGTCTCGCAGGTAGTGACGGATCTGCCCGGAGATGAGGTAGTAGGCGTAGGTGGAGAACTGGATGCCCTGGCTGGGCTCGAAGAGGTCTATGGCGGAGAGGAGGCCAAGGTAGCCTTCCTGGACCAGGTCCTCGAAAGGTTCACCACTGCTTGTGTACTTGGCGGCGATGCTCTTCACAAGGGGCGTGTTGGCCCGAACTAGCGCCTCCCTCGCCTCCCGGCGGTCCTCATCGACCTCATCCTGAAGTACCCCCCCACGGGGCATCCTGCCATCCAGTACACGAGCCACGGCGTCCCTGCCCTCCGACACGGCCTCTTGGGCGCGCTCAAAGGGACAAGCTATGGGTCCCTTGCGCCGCCCCAACCTCAAAGCGAGCCTGCTGGTAAGTATATCGGCCCAGATGCAACCGGGCTGAAGTGGTCAGCAGAGACAGCGCGTGCCGGTACGTGCCAGAACTTGGGGGGCCTCGGGGACCGTGGAGGGGATGGGCTCAGGGTCGGCGAGCGCCTACCCTGAGCCCGAACTCTCCTAGTGGTGCTGGAGTTGCTTCTGTAGATCGAAGATGGGCATGAGGAGTGCCACCGCGATGCTGCCGATCAGAACGCCCATGAAGGCGATCATCAGGGGCTCGATGGCGGATACCAGGCCCTTCACCGCGGAATCCACCTCTTTGTCGTAGAACTCCGAGACCTTCTCAAGCATCCCGGACAGGCGACCGGTCTCCTCTCCGATGGAGATCATCTGAGTCACCATGTTCGGGAACCACCCGCTGGCCTCCAAGGGGTCTGTCAGGCGGTTACCCTCACGAATGCTGTCTCGTGCCTCCAGCACGGCTTTCTGGATCACGGTGTTCCCAGTCGCCTCCGCCACAATCTCCAGAGACTTCATGATCGGCACGCCGGCATTCTGGAGGGTCGAGAAGGTGCGCGCGAAGCGGGAGATCGTCATCTTCAGCAGCAGATCGCCCACGATGGGCACTCGCAGCCAGGCCTTGTCCAGGTTGTATCGGCCCTGCTCCGTCTTGCCGTACCGCTTCAGGCCGAAGACGGTTCCCACCGCCCCCAGGACGCCCACCCACCAGAACTTCTGCATCGCGCCGCTGACGGCCATCAGGATGCGGGTGGGCAGCGGAAGCTGCGCGTTCAGTCCCAGGAAGATCTCGGCGAACTTCGGTACCACAAAGACCATCAGCCCCATCGTGATCAGCAGAGACAGACTGATGACGATGGTTGGGTACATCATCGCCGACTTCACCTTCTGGGTGATCTCGTGCTGTGACTCCAGGAAGCTGGCAACGCGATCTAGGACGGTGGGCATGATGCCGCCCGCCTCACCGGCCCGGACCATGTTGATGAAGATGGGTGGGAAGCAGTTGGGGTGGCGCGCGAAGGCCTCCGTTAGGTTCGCGCCCTCCAGCACATCGAGCCTCACCGCGGTGATGGCCGGCTTCAGAGCGGGGTCGGTAGTCTGCCGCTCCATCGCCTCCAGGCACTGAACGGCCTTCACGCCGGCGTCGTACATGGTGGCGAACTGCCGTGCAAAGATCACCAGGTTGGTCAGCTTAGGTTTGGTCGGTTTACCCAACCCAGTTAGGGTGATCGACCCCTGCTTACGTTCCTTGACCTCCATCGGGCGCAAGTTGAGCCGGCTGATGGCGGTCATGGCCGCGTCGCGGTCCGCCGCCTCCAGCGTTCCCTTCCTCGCCGCCCCGGCTACGTCAAGGGCTTGGTAAGCGTATCTCGGCATCACGACCTCCCTGTCCCGCACGAGCTAACCACCCGGCCCCACATAGGGACCTCAGGTTGTTATGCCATACAGGAAGCGGCGATGGGACGCCAACTGAGGAGCGGGTCGTGGGGAGGGGCCTCCAGTGGAGCTCTTGGGTCCCTTAGCCTGCGTTATTCACGAGAGCGCGTGGAAGCCCGCGCCATGCACGACGCGCAAGCGCCTCGTGCATTATGCGGGTTAGGTCCCTTATGTCGCCTTGGTCACCTAAGCAGAGAGACGTAAGAGACCAAAGCGACCCAAGCGACCAAAGCACACCCTCTGAGGCCCTTCCCCTACGACCCGCCCTACCCTGCGTAGATGACCCTCAGCGCTTCGTTGAAGTCGGTTAGGCCCAGAAGGATCTTGTCGAGGACGTCGTCTCTAAGCGTTTTCATGCCGCCTTTGATGGCGGCCTCCATGAGCGTAGCGGAGGATACCTCGCCCATGGTCAGGCTGCGGAGCTCGTCGTCCATCACCATCATCTCGTGGACGCCCATGCGGCCCTTGTAGCCCGTGCCACGGCACTTGGGGCAGCCCTGGCCCTTGAAGAGGGTGACGGGCCGCCCGTCGCTTGTGTCGAACCCGAGGCGCTCGGCCGTCTGAGCCGGCGGCTGATAGGGAACCTTGCAGTCGTCGCCATCGCAGATCTTGCGGACCAGGCGCTGGGCTAGCACCCCCGCCACGGCAGAGGAGATAAGAAAGGGCTCGATGCCCAGGTCGATCAGCCGGGTGATGGCGCTGGGGGCGTCGTTGGTGTGGAGGGTGGAGAGGACCAGGTGGCCAGTAAGGGCGGCCTCGCACGCGATGGTGGCCGTCTCGCCGTCCCGAATCTCACCGATCATGATGATGTCCGGGTCCTGGCGGAGGATGGAGCGGAGCGCGGCTGGGAAGGTTAGGCCCGCCGCGTCGTTCTTCATGACCTGAGTAAGGCCCTCGATGTTGTACTCCACCGGGTCTTCCACGGTGATGATGTTGCGTTCTGGGGTCTTGAGGGCGTGCAGCGCGGAGTAGAGCGTTGTCGACTTGCCGCTTCCAGTGGGTCCCGTTACCAGAACGATGCCGTGGGGCCGGTTGATGCAATTCTCGAAGCGCTCCAAGTTGTGGGGCAGGAGGCCGAGCTTGTTCAGTCCCAGGGAGAGGCTGGTCTTGTCCAGCACGCGCATGACCACCTTCTCCCCCCAAACGCCGGGGAGGGTGGACACGCGGAAGTCGTACTCCTTGCCCTCGAAGGTGCTGCCAATGCGGCCGTCCTGCGGCGAGCGCTTGTTGGCGATGTCGAGCTGTGACATGACCTTCAGGCGCGAGATGAGGGAGGACTGCTGGGCCTTGGGGATAACCATGGCGTCGTGCAGCACGCCGTCTACGCGGTACCGGACCTTGACGCGATCCTTGCCCGGTTCAACGTGGATGTCGCTGGCCTTCTCCTGCAGCGCCCCCTGGATGATGAGGCTGGCCAGCCGGATGATGGGGGCTTCCCCACTCATCTTCTCCAGCTCGTCCAGGGTTACGCTGTCGTCGCTGGAGCTCTCCTCGAAGTTGACCCGGCCCCCCTCCATGTCCCGCAGTAGGCCGGAGAGGGCGGAGTCAATCTGGTCGCTGGACTGGTACTGGATGTCGATGGCGGACAGCAGGTCGTCCATGGTGGCGACCGCCGGCTCCACTTCCAGGCCAGTGAGCGCCCGGATCTCATCCATGACAAAGGGATCGGGGGGGACCTTCGAGGCGACGCGAACGCGGCCGTTCCGGAAGCCGATGGGTACGATCTTGTACTTACGCGCCAACTCGCCGGTGATCAGCTTCGCGGCTTCGTCATCGATGCGAATGTCGGCAAGGTCCACGTACTCAACATCGAAGTGCTTGCTGAGACAGCGGACCTTGTCGCGCTCCGAGATGAACCCCATGGCGACCAAGATCTCGCCAATGGGGGCCTGCGTTTTTGTCTGAAGCTGCTTCTCTACGGCTTGGTCGACCTGCGCATCAGTCACATATCCCTCGCGAACGAAGATGTCGCCCGCTCGGGATCTGCGAAGATCACTCATTGTCTCAGCTCTGCTACGGCCCTTTCGTCGGCAGGCAGAATCTGCGTCTTCAGGAAGATCACGACTTCTGAGTTGACCTTGTTCTTGTTTCGGCTGCGGAAGAAGTTCCCCAAAACCGGCAAGTCACCCAGGATCGGCACCTTACTCGCGTTATTCACATCCTGCTCCGAGAAGAGGCCGCCGATGACAATGGTCTCGCCATCCTTCACACGAACCGTCGTGCTGACTGATCGAGACCGGGTCTGCGGCAGGCCCTCCTGCCCCGTCAGCGCGATGCTGACCGTGGGGCTGAGGTTGAGAGTAATGTAGCCATCGGAAGAGGACCGCCCAACCACGTTGAGCCCGATGCCTACGTTGGTCTCACCAATTTGTACCACATTCCCGGTCGGGGTCGACTGCTGGCTTACCACGAACCTGAGTACGTCACCAATGAAGATTTGTCCCTGTACCCCATCCAAGACCCGAATGCTGGGCTCGGCCAGGACGCGCGCCTTGTTGTCCGAGACCATCGCACTGATGGCGACGTCCACGGCGAGAGGAGTCGTCCTCTCGAAGGAGCCAATCCTGAAGGGATTGGCGGTAGTGGCGCCTGCCACAGGGCCTGGGAGCACTTCCTTGAAGGAAAGATTCTGACCGATCTGCCAGGCGAAGCCGTGATCGGAGGTCTTGGTCCGGTTGATGTCCAGCACGCGCGCTTCGATGCGGAGCTGGCGCAAGGGCACGTCTACACGCTCCAGCAGAGCCACGGCCTGACTAACCAGGCCCTTCTGCCCCAGCAGCAGCAGCTTGTTGGCGTTCCCCACGCTGCTACCCGTACTCGAGGTGCCGGAGGAGCTGGTGCTGATGGAGCTGGGCTGGGTGCCCAGCAAGCTGGTGCTACCCGTGCCAGACGTTCCGGAGCTTGCGCCCACCGGCAAGGTGGGCCCCGGGATCTTGACGACCCGGAGCTTGGCGGGCGGCGCGGTGGTCCCTGGAGTCGCTCCCTCCTCGGCAGCGGCAGCGAGCGCGGAACCGGGGATGACCTGCGTGATCACCTGCGCCGCATTGTCCTGGCTCAGGTACTTCAGCTCCTGGACGACGCTGGTCTCAACCTCCTCCGGGTTCACCACCACTTCAACCTTGGGCACGTCCAGCTCCGGCAGCATCGCCATCGCCTGGTTCACCACCTCGGTCGGTCCGGTGAGAACCAACAGATGGGTCCCCTGAGACATCACGTTCAGCCCGGTCTCCTGTGGGAAAAGCCTCGTAAGGATGGGGGTCAGGTCGGCCACCAGGGCCTGCTTCAGCGTATAGACCTGGTTCGTCGTCGGCACGGGGAACATGGCCTGGATCGTCTCGGGCTTGCCCACGTAGTAGGTGCCCCCCTCCTTGCGGAAGGCCAGTCCCGCGGCCCGGGTCACGGCATCGAGCGACTGCTCCACGGAGGCGTCACGGAGACGGACGGAGATGGCGCCTGAGACCTCCTCCGGCCGGTAGACGATGTTCGCACCAGTCTGCTCGATGATCAGGGCGAGAACGTCTGATACTTCAGATCGGTCAACGTCCAACCTCACCGTTGGCGAGGCCGCGGCCTCCGCGGGGACGCCCTCCGCCTGGGCCACCTGAGCCCCCTGACGGCGGACCGGCTGACTCTTCGCGGCAACCAGCCCACTGATGATCGGCAGATCCTTCTCCTGGGAACGGAGCCACATCCTGGGGAGGGTCCCCGAGGCAGGGCCCGCAGAGTGCTTGGCCGTCTCTGTAGCGGCCGCGGAAGCAGGTGGGACAGCGGCGGCTCTGGTAGGTGTCGATGCGTCGTCCGCCGCCTTAGGTGTTACCAAAACAACGCGAGGTGGCCGCTGGGCATACTGCTTGGGGACGGCAACGGCCTTGGCCTCGATTCGAGTGGACGAGGTCTCGACGCGCGACATCCTGGGTTGCGACGGAGCTGTCCCCCGGGCGACAGGCTTGCCCGGCAGCGGCGCACCCTTCGCTTGCCCCGCCACGGATGAGCCGCCTAGCTCATCGTGCTTGGGCCTGGCAGCCGGCTTCAGTGCCGTGCGAGCAGCATCCGGCTGGCGAGCAGCTTCGGAGCTCCCGCCGTGAGGTGCACCAGAGGGCGAACCCACGGAGGGGCTGGGGCCTTTGGAAACCGGCTTGAGAGCGGTGGGCTGAACGCGTGGCGAGCCCACGGCTCGGGAAACCTTCAAGATGGAGGCAGCGTCTGCTGGAGCGGCGACGGCAAGGGGCTCCGGACCAAGCGTCTTGACCAGAGTCCAGCCCGCCCTCAAGCTCTCAGCATCTCCCACGACTCCCGCGACTGCCTTCGCGACCTCGAGGCTGACCTCAGTGCCGTCGTCACTGCGGTAGATCCGGCAGGGAGTGGCCTGTCTACCCGACACGACGAGCCGGACTACAGGACTGGGGTTGGAGCGGAACATACCATAGCGGACCATCCATACAGCCCCGCCCACGATACGAGCCCGGCCAGCCCCACCTGGACCGATGGCACCCCGGAAGTCGGCGGTGAGGGCGCTGGGCGCCTTCAGCAGGTTCCGGTACAGTCGAGCGTCGTACTTCAGCTCTTCCGTACCCCGAACCGTGATCACCACCCTGTCGGGTAGGTCCTGGACCTGGATCTTGCCGATCCTCTGGTCCGCCGAGGCACTCGCGCCAAGCGAGAGCGCCGCCGCTGCCAGGACCGTCGAAAGCCATCTAACTAGCATCAGGTCGTCCTCCTAGGGCAAGGACCTTTGACCGGCCGTTCTGAGCCCGCAAGACCACGCGGGCAGAGGTGATATCGGTCACTTCGTACGCCCCCTCCAGCCAATCACCCACCTTGGCGATGTAGCGCTTGGTGGTGCCGCCGAACCGGATCACGGCCATTGGCACGGGCCCCTGGATGGTGCCAGCCAACATCGGCTCGGGAGGGCTTGCCACGCCTGGCTTGCTGCCCGTTCCCGTCGGCTCGGTACCCGTCTTGGCCGAGGAGCCTTGCGTACCCGCACCCCCCGCTGAAGGCGGCGGGCTGGGGCTCTTGCCTGCCTTTCTGTCGGGGATCGAGGGGGCTTTCTGTACCCGCACGCCCGTTCCGGGCACGGTGAGCCCTCCCCGCCGGCTGACCACGAATCCGTTGTATCCCTTGGCTTCTTGGGCCGTGAGTGGAGCTCCAGTGGCAGGGTCAAAGAACTCAACCGGAGCCACCGGAAGACCACCGAACCGCCTGTTGCCACCGACCGCCAGTCGGACGCCGCCCTTGCCAGTGGGGACCGGCCTTCCCGGCCTGCCCGCTGCCGCAGACAGGGATGCCGCACTCGTGGGGCTCACGAAGGGGTCCCTTAGCGCAACCTTCGGGCCCGCCCCGTAGAAGCGTCGGGGGTCGCTGGGATCGATGCCGGGCGCGGGGACCGTGCTCGCGCCCGGCGCGGCCGTGCTGGTGGCGCCGGATGAGCCGGCCACAGTGCTGGTGGCGCCGGATGAGCCGGCCACAGTGCTGGTGGGGCTCCCGGTGGGTGGGCTGGCGACCGCCGGGGTAGCCGGCGCGGGGGCACCGCTTGGGGCGCCGCCCGAGGCCTCCTGGCCCTTCTTGACTACCGTCATCACGGCGTAGACCGCCGCGAAGAGGATCAGAAGCACCAGAACGATGACCTTCGGCAGGTCCTCCTTCTTAAGAGCCACTCTTCCGCTCCTCTTGTGGCAGCATGTAGCAGGTGAGCTTCATCTGGACGTCCATAACAGGATGCCCGGCGAGGTCCACCCCCGCGCTCCGCAGTTCAGCGGGCTGGATCGCGACGATCTTCGGGAACTTCGACAGCCCGGCTAGGAACGCCATGTGCTGACGGAAGTTGCCTGCGACCGTGATGCTTACCTCTCGGGATGGCACGGTAGTAGTGCTACCGGCTGCTGGCGGGGGCGCGGAGGCCGGCGGCGAGGGCTGGCTCGCCGGAGCCGCCGCTGACTGGGAGCCGGGCTTGTAGGAAGTGAACTGGACCCCGGTCCGGTGCGCCAGGTCCACCAACTGGAGCATCAGCGTGGGCACGTAGTCCACGTCCTTGACAGTCGGCTTCTCCAGGTGGCCCATCTCGCGCTCCAGGGCGCTCACGTTCACGATCAGTGAGTTCAGTTCACCCGCATCGCTCTTGGCCTGTGCCAGCACCGCCTGAGACGCCGCCAACTGGTCCTGCCGGGCGGTTCTGGCCCGGCTCACCACAAACCCGCCGGCCATGCCCACTACCAGCTCGATCAGCAGTATGATTCCCAGGCGCTTCACCTGGCGTTTGTCCACGCGTTGTCTCATTGCGCCGCCACCGATACGGCCTTCAGATCGGCCTTCACCGCGAAGCTGATGGGATTCGAGAGCTTCCCTGTCAGGGGGTCCCGCGCGGGTATCTCAGCCCCCGTCAGGTCCGCCCGAGCCACGAAAGGGGACCGGTTGAGCCTGCTCAACGTCTCACGCACGCCGGGGGGGTCCTCGCTGTAGGCTTCCAGAGCCACCGAGTCATTGGTGCCATCGAACTTCGGGGAGATGGACCCAATCCAGACCTTGGGAGGCAGGGAGTAGGACACCTCGGAGACCACCGTGCGCCAGCGGTTAATCGTGACCTGGGTCTTGTGGAGCAGGTCAACCGTGGGCTTGAGCTGGGCCTGCCGGGTCTTGAGGCCCTTCACCGTCTGGGCACGCTGGGTAAACCGGACCACTTCGCTGTCCACATTCGCCTTCTCGCGCGCCAGCCCACCGATCGCCAGTTGCCCGGATACGAGGTAGAGCGCGATGACGACGAAGGCCGCAAGGCAGAGCTTCGTGAGGAGGCTCACCAGGGTCCGAAGCTTTCGTTGCTCCGCCCGCTGAAGAGCGATTAGGTTGATGTACATACTACCTTCCCCGCCGCTTGTGCTTCTGCTTGCTGGAGAGTATCTCCCACATGGCAAGGCCTAGGGCCTGAGCATAGGTGGGGAACGCCCGGTACAGAGCCATCTCCGCCTCCGGCTTGCCCTTCAGCCTGTCCGTGCCCCCCAACTCGCCGCCGATGACCTCCAGCCGCAACGACTCCCCCAGGTACGCCGCCATGCCCTGCATCTGAGAGGCCCCGCCGAGCAGGTAGACCCGCTCGATCGCGACGGCGTCCTCGCTCGCTTCCATCTGGGAGTTGTAGAAATTGATGGAGCGCCGCACCTCCCGCATAAGCTCCTCGAGGGAGTTCTGCACGAGGGCCTCGGAGGTGCTCAGGTCGTCCGCGTGCCCCAGCCGCTCGGCGTCCATCTGCTCCTTGGCCACGGTGGCGTCCGCCAGTTCCATGGCCATGGACTCCACCAGGGGACGCGTAAGGGCTGAGCCGCCCAGGGGGATCACCCTCATCCACACGGGCAGGCCCGACTGGATGATGGATACCTCTGTATAGCTCGCCCCCATGTCCACCAGGGCCACGGTGCGGCTTAGGTCCTCCTCGCGGCGCGGGAACTCCAGCAGCGACCGCACCTTCGCGAAGACGCCGATGTCCACCACGATGGGTTCCAGCCCCGCCGCCTCCAGGGCCAGCACTTGGCCGTCCACCTGGCTTCGAGGGGCCGTCACGACCATGACGAACATCTCTGCCGCGTCGGGGTCATCGGACCGCAGGACCTCGCCCTCCACGATCGTCTCTTCGGGGGCGAAGCTGAAGTGCTTCTGCGCCTCCCAGACGATGGAGCGGCGTACGTCCGCCTCACTCATGCGGGGCATGGGGATGGGACGCACGTTCACCTGGGGACCCGCGACGCCGGCCACGGCCTGGGTAGCCTTGGCGCCGATGGACCGGAGGAACTCCTTGATGGCGGCCCCCACAGCCTCGGGATCCGTGATCAGACCATCGGCCACCGACGACGCTGGGGTTGGGAGCGTCTCGGCGAGTGCTATCTGAATGGAGCCGGGGCTGCCCTGTGCCTCCACGATCTTGATTGATTCGTGGCCCACATCGATGCCCAGGGTGGCGGTGGACTTTGAACCTGCTAGGCCGAAGGCCATGTGGCTGCTCCTGCTTCCCTCCTCAGCTTCTCTATGTATACCATGATGAGGGTGTCGCTGTACCTGCTCACTAGCGCTTGATTGGTATGCATCTCCGAGCCTTTGGCCGGTCAATCATCAGACGAAGGCTTGCTATGTGCTTCTTGTCTCCGGCCTGGGCCACCCTATATCGTCGGCTGGCCTGCAAGTTTCCTGCAACGGCGTCCACTTACCCCTCCGCCCATGCAACCGAACCTACTGCCGGGTAGCGGCCAGACGCCTGTGCCGCTGGCCCTTAGCTTGCGTGGGTGCGAGCCGCCTCCCTATAATGTCGGCGGAGGGGACAACGATGCGCCTTTTGGCAGGCTTCGATGGCGGCGGGACCAAAACGTTGTGCGCGCTGGCGACTCCCGAAGGGGAGGTGGTCAGTCTGGGCACCGGTGGCCCCTCCAACCTGTGCACCCACGCCTCGTCGACTCGAGACTCAGTGGTTGCCGCCTTCCAGGAGGCCGCCCACCCGCTCGGCGCCCTGCCCCAAGTCTCCGTGGCCTGTCTGGCCCTGGCCGGCTTCCACGCCTGCGCCGTCCCCGGCGGCCCGGAAGCAGCCTTCGTCGGCGCGCTACCAGCCTCCGACCTCGTGGTTATCCCCGATATGGAGGCTGCCTTCCTCGGCGCCGCGGGTGGAGAGCCGGCGGTCGTGGTGATCGCGGGCACTGGAACGGCCGTCTATGGCGGCGGATCCCGGGGCCAGCGAGCGAGAGCGGCGGGCTGGGGATACCTTCTTGACGACGAGGGCAGCGGCTTCTGGATCGGCCTGGAGGCACTGAAGGCGGCGCTCAAGGAGTTCGATGGACGCGGGGACGCCACGGGCCTCACTAGCGCTTTACTGCAACATCTGGGCCTGCCTGACGTCGAGGCCATCGAGGGCTACCCCTTCGGACTGAAGGACCTTACCACCTCCGTGGCTTCCCTAGCGCCACTGGTATTCGACCTTGCCTCCAAGGGCGACCAGGTGGCCGCCAGCATCCTGCGCCAGGCCGGCGCGCACCTCTCCGTGCCGGTCAGCGCCGTCCTCCGTCGGCTGGGTCTTCAGGATGCCCCCGTGTGCGTGGCTTGCGTCGGCAGCGTGCTGACCGCGCAGGGCAGCCCGGTACGGGAGGCCCTACGAGGCCGACTAGCGGAGCTCGCGCCCAAGGCCACCCTCACCCTGCCCCTCCTGCCCCCCGTGGGAGGCGCCCTCCTCGCCGCCGCGAAAGCCGCCGGCCACCCGGTTAGTCCGAGCTTCCTCGCGCGTATGAAGGAATCACTTGAGCGCCAAGAGTCATAGGCTGCTCAGGCAGATCTGCGCGAGAGACCCTCAGGCTGCCTTTGTGGGGGGCTGCGTTCGCGACTGGCTGCTCGGTCGACCGGCCGTGGATCTGGACATCTCCACCACCCTGGACCCACGGGTCCTGGGCGAGGCGCTGTTGAGTCAGTTCGGGGGGCACTTCTTCTTCCTGCGCGAGGAGGACGAGACCGCGCGCGTCCTGCTGCACGCGACTCAGGGGCCCGTCGTCCAGGTTGACCTTGTTCGGCGCCACAAGAGCCTCAAGGAGGACCTGCTGGCGCGAGACTTCACCGCCAACTCCCTGGGTCTGCTAGTCGCCCAGACGCCGGCCCACCCCGAGCGAGTGCCACGATCCCTGGTACCGAACCTGCTGGATCCCAGCGGAGGCCGACGCGACCTGGCGCGCGGTATCCTCCGGCTCACACGGGAAGACGCCCTCCTTCGCGATCCGCTCCGCTCCCTCCGCGCCCTCCGCATCTCCCAGTCCCTGCGCCTGTTCCCCGAGCCACGCACCCTCGAGCTGCTGCGCCGCGACGCCCCGCTTCTAGGGCGACCCTCCAGAGAGAGGGTCCGCGATGAGCTGTTCCGACTACTGGAGGCTCCCCAGAGCGCCTTTTGGCTGGAGCTGGCCTCGGCGCTGGGACTGCTGCCGGGCATCTTCGCCGGCGCCGAGGAGCCCGCCCTGCCCTCTCAGCCTCCAGCAGAGCTGCGCTGTCTCAGAACCCTCGACTCCGCACTGCCGCGCCTGGGCAGGCGGCCCCTTCGCGCCCTGGAGCGGCACCTAGCCCAGCCGGTCACCCTGCCCAGGAGCCGCCTGTCCCTGCTCCGTTGGTGTGCCCTGCTGCTTGACCTGTGGCCGGAGCTGCCGTCTCAGGCGCCCGACACGAGCCGGGTCCCTCACGAGCCCCATCGGAACCCCCAGACCTGTGCGTCGAGCAGGGGAGGGACGGCGGCGGCCTCGCTCTGCCACGCTCTGCGCCTGAGCTCCAACGAGGCTCGGGCCGTCCGTCAGGCCCTAGGTCTACGGCTCTCCGCGCATGCCCTTCAGCGGGTGGACCCTGAAGGCCCCGCGGCCGCCCTCTGGCGTCACCGCCTGCTCCGAGACGCTGGCCGAGAGGCGCCCGAGGCCCTGCTGCTGGCGCTGTCCGCGCCTCGGGCCGCTCCCGGGGCCGGTGAGGGGCAGAATCGAGACAGACCCCTCTCCTCCACGGAGTGGCGATGGGCCAAGGGTCATCTGAAGGCTCTGCTCTCGGCTGGGGACAGGCAGCCCCTATTGCTATCGGGGGAGGACTTGCGCGTGCGCCTAGGAGTTCGGCCCGGCCCGCGCCTGGCACGCCTGCTTGGGCTGCTGGGCGAGGCGCAGGCGGCCGGGACGGTACACACGCCTGAGGAAGCCGAGGACTACCTCCGGAGCAGGCTGTAGCCTTACCCCCTGGCGAGCCCTACCGGTGGGTGCCGGCGAGGAAACAGCTCAGGAGTAGGGGGCGCGGCCACGGGCGTGACTCGACCAGACGAACCCCTGCGCGCCACGAGTCAGTCGGGGATGTAGAGGATTCGCCCACAACCGTCACAGGAGCGCAGCGTGGCGCTCTCACGAACCTCGCGAAGCGTCAGCGAGGGAAGGGTCATGTGGCAGGCACCACAGGTTGAACCGTCCACCTTCACGACGCCCAGGTAGCCGGTGCGTTGGCGGACCTGGTTGTACCGCTGGAGCAGGGGCGCCAGCACCTTGGCGGCCGCTGCCTCCCTCTGGCTCAGAAGGCCCTGGTGCTGGCCGGACAGCAGGTTGCGATGGCTCTGCTGCTCCGTCCTCACCTTGGCCAGGCCGGCCTCCGCCTCGGACACGGCAGCCCGCAGGGGCGCGACCTCCGCCTCCAGCGGCTCCATAGCTTCCATTAGTCCCAGCATCTTCGTCTCCAGCCCATCGATCTGCTGGGAGAGCGACTTGGCTTCGCGCTCCAGAGACTCCAGCTCCTTGGCAACGTGAATCTTGCCGCCGTACAGCTTGAATCGGGCATCCGTACGCTTCTTGTCCAGGCTCTTCACCTGCAGCTCGAGGTCCTGATACTCCCTCTGCAGCTTCCGCAGATCCGACTCCTTGGCGGCAAGGGCCTGTTTGTGGCGATCGAGCTCCTTAGCCGCGGCGGCGCCGCCATCCAGCGCCTCGATGCCCTTCTTCACCCGCTGAAGGGCTGAGTCGATCTGCTGCAGCTCATAGAGCTCCTTGAGTCCTTCGGCCATGAGGTTTTCCCAGAGTAGTTCGGAGGAGCCCGGATGCGTTGCCTACCGGGGGACGGTAGGCGGCCAGGCCTGTGGGGAGTAAGGGGACGAGAGCAGGTTCAGTCTAGCATGGCCGGTCTGCCGCTGACAACGCGGCGGGAATGAGGGACCGTCTGAAGGCTCAGCAGGAAGGCACCCAGGTTGTTGAGCGAATGCGCGAAGACCCCCGTTGCCAGGGTGCCGGTCGATTCGTAGAGGTAGCAGAAGAAGACTCCCAGCACGAACTGGGTGAGCGGAATCGCCCGCAGCCCGTGGAGGGCCGCGAAGAGGAGGCTGGACAGCACGGCCGAGGGCCAGAAGGCAAACCGAGCGCGGAGGGCGCCAAAGACCAGCCCCCGAAACAGGAGCTCCTCCACCAGCGGGGCGGCGATGACGGCGACGAGGAAGAGGAGCACTGCGGCAACCGGGTCCTTCCCCGCCGCCTGAATTGCTCGGGCCAGGTCCGGCCTCTCGGGCTGCACCCCGATGGCGCGTCCGACCAATTCCGTGACCTGCACCGCCACCAGCAGCACCGGCACCAGCAGCACGTAACCTCGCGCGGCCAGAACGGCGTTCTGGGCCAGCCGACTCATGCTAAGCCCCACCGACGACCACGGGGCGCTGATCCGCGCCAGCTCCCGCCGAAGCATCCAGGACGCCGCGAGCATCTGGCATCCCTGCGAGAAGAGCTGCAGAAGCAGGCGGCCTCTTCCCGGCTCGGCGAGGCTCGGAACCAGGGACCGCACAAGCAGAGTCGTCAGGATGCTGAGGGGGAAGCTGAAGGCGAAGATCGAGAGCAGGGTGATCGGCGCCAGTCGCGGCTCCATCGGAGTGGGTGATGCCGCGTCCCTGCCCTGCCCCAAGGCGGCGTCCGGGGCATCCGGCTCAGGCGAGCCCAAACCAGTCACCTATGCCTCAGTCCTTGCCGCACTCCCGCACGAAGCGGCAAGCCTCCCAAGACGTGGCCAAATGAACCGTGTGTCGCGCCCCCGAGGCAGATTCCACCCGCCACGTTCAGCCGACCTGAGGTTGAGACAAGGTCCTCCGTCCAAGCTCAATACGAGTAAGCCATCCGTTGAAGAAGCTCACCTAGAAACTGGAGACCGAACAGAAGGATCAGCGGGGAGAAATCGAGCGGCATGTTGCGGGTGTAGGGTCTCAAGGCATTCCGGATCGGGGCCAGCATCGGGTCCACGATGCGGTCTACTAGCTGCACGGCCGGATGGTACCGCAGCCGCGGGTTCCCGTAGGCCGTGACCCAGGACAGGATGACCTGCACAATCACGAGGAACTCCACGACGCCAAAGACCCTGAGGACCAGGTAAACGAACAGCCCCATGTGACCTATCCCCCCAACTCCGCTGAACGACGAGCCGCTGCCTCAACCGCCCGAAGGAAGGCGGAGCGGACCGCGCACTCCTCCAACACCGCGACCCCCGCGATGGTGGTTCCCGCAGGCGAGCATACCCGGTCCTTCAGCACACCGGGATGGAGGCCCGTCTCCAGTACCATCTTAGCGGATCCCAGCACCGTCTGCGCGGCGAGCTCCATGGCGAGGTCCCGCGGCAAGCCGGCCTTCACCCCGCCGTCGGCCAGGGCCTCGATCACCAGGAAGATGAACGCGGGACCACTGCCCGAGAGGCCCGTCACGGCGTCCAGCAGCTTCTCCTCGGACTGCGCGGCGCGGCCCACCGCCCGGAAGAGAGTCGCCACCAGATCGAGGTCCTCGGGCCTCGCGTGGCTGCCGGGGGCGTAGACGGACATCGCCTCGCCCACCTGGCACATCAGGTTCGGCATCACGCGAACCACCGGCGTTCCCTCCGGCAGCCCCGCCTCCAGTGCCCGGGTGGGCACGCCAGCGGCGATGGAAACGACGAGGTGCCGCGCCGTCACTGCCCCCTCCATCTGCTTCAGGAGCTGAGCGAGGTTCTGCGGCTTCACCGCGAGAAGGAGGACCTCTGCCTCACTCGCGGCATCGGCGGGCCCATCGGCAGCGCGGCAGCCCAACTCCTCCGCCAGCCCGCGCACGTAGTCGCGACGGACGTCTGTCAGGACCAGCCTGCCAGGTTCGACGGTGCCGGTAGCCAGCAGACCCCTCGCGATGGCGGCACCCATGTTGCCCGCGCCCAGGAATGCTACCGTCTTGTTCAGCTTCGTGTTCACTTCGCACCTCCAGATGGCAGGATCCGCTGCCGCGGGGGTCAGCCCCCTGGGCGCCTGAGCGCACCCGACGCCGCCTATGAGGTGGCAGACGGCAAAGGGCCCCACCAACCCCCGCGGACCCAACGGGTCACTGGGACGGTGAGGCCTCAAGTACCTGGTGCCGGCTTCAGGCCTTCGGCAGGAGCCGCCTGGGGCGCGGCGCGCCAACAAGGGCACCCGGGGATCAGGTGCCGAAAGCTCGGTTTCGATGCTCGAAGAAGGGCGTCGTCTGCTCGGCGTCGATGTCGTCCTCAACACTGATGGCCGTGTTGCTGGGCGTGAAGACGTAGACCTTCTCCCCCACCCGCTGGTAGTACCCGTCCAGAGCATAGGTCACACCGCTGATGAAGTCCACCACCCGCCTGGCCTCATAGTCATCGGTGTGCTCCAGGTTGATGATGACTGGGCGGCGCTCCTTGAGTCGGTCCGCGGCCGGCTGGATCTCCTCCAGCTTCTGGGGCGAAACCCAGACGCAGATCTCGGCGGCTCGTGGAGTGTGGACCCTGACCAAGACCTTGCTGTTCTTGTTGCGGCCAGACTGCGACTCCTCGTCTTCGTAGTCCTCCTCTACGTCGTCGTCGAGCCCCATCTTCCGCTTGAGCTTGGCAATCCAGCCCTCGGACTCCTCGAACTCCTCGTCGTGATCCAGTTCCTGCCGCCTGTTCACCCAGAACCTCCTATGACTGCCTGACAGCCGCTTCGACCTCAGGGCCCTACACGCTGCCGGAACCCCCGCTGCTGCTCCCCCGCCTATGGCAAACCGCGACCACCCTTACCACCCGAGACTCATCAGACCAGCCAGCTCTCGTGTGAGCCGTGGGCCGGAACTCCGGAGGGCTCTTTACCCCGCGTGACCAGCATCACGGGCGCCGAACAGCGCCGTGCCGATCCGCACCAGGGTGGAACCCTCCTCGATCGCAACCTCGAAGTCGCCGCTCATTCCCATGGACAGCGTTCGCCATGAGTCATTATGGTGCTGGTCCCAAAGGCTCTTCAGGGTAGCAAAGTAGGGCCGAGAGGCTTCTTGGTCGGGCGAGAAGGGAGGCATCCCCATCAACCCCTCTACCTCAAGCCCAGGTAGATCCTCCATGCGCCGCACCAGATCGAGGGCTTCGCCCGGCCTGGCGCCGCTCTTGGCGGCCTCATCGCCCAGGTTCACCTCCACCAGCACCGCCTGCCGGATGCCCTGAGCCTGGGCACGCCGGTCCAGTGCCGCTGCCAGATCCCAGCGGTCGACGGACTGGATCACCCGGAAAGCACCCACCACGAGGCGCGCCTTGTTGGTCTGGAGCCCGCCGATTAGGTGCCACTCCACGTCGGGCAGTGCCGCGATCTTCGGCAGGGCCTCCTGTACGTAGTTCTCGCCGAATAGGCCAAGCCCGAACTCCGCCGCGACCCGCAGCCGGTCGACGGGCACCCGCTTGGAGGCGCCCATAATCCGGACGTCACCAGCAGACCGGCCCGATCGGCGGGCCGCCGCCTCCACGCGCTGCTTGAGAACTCGTAGGTTCTCTCCAAGTCCCTCCCCAAAGTCATCTACCATCAATGCCTAAGTTCAGCGCTGTCCTGTGCTTCCCTTGCCGCCCGGGCCCTACCTGCCGGCCCGCCGCGCCGCATTGACATACCTCAGGCACCCCTGGTGTAGAATGGCGAAGTGAGCGGAACAGACAGACAAGACACTGCGGCTTCGCGGAACGAAGCGGGCTTGCGCGCCATTGGGTACCGGAAGGTGCTCGATGGTCGCCGGTCGGAGTCCGACTACCACCACGGGCGCTTCGCTACACCCTCCCTGACCGCCGACTACATGGCAGGGAAGGTCCTGCCGTACCTGACGGACGGCGGCGTTTGCCTTGACCCCGCTGCCGGAGGAGGGGCCTTCCTCGCCGCGCTCAGAAGGGCCGGCCTCCCGCGGGACCGGATCCACGCGCTTGAGGTAGACCCCCACGCCGCACAGGGGCTCGGAGCCCTGGCGGGCCACGTCAGCGTCGGAGACTTCCTGCTGGGCGAGGCCCCGCGGAGATACCGAGCCATCATCGGGAATCCCCCTTACCAGAGCCACGAGTGCGCGGCCATACGCGCCAACCGGGCGGAGCTCGAGCGCCGGTACGGACGCGGGTCCCTGGGGAACCTCTACTGCCTCTTCACTCTAGCGGCCCTCGACGCCCTGGAGGAGGGCGGCGTTCTCTGCTTCCTGCTCCTCGACTCCTTCCTCACCACTAACAGCTATCAGCCCTTCCGGCGCCTGCTCCTAGAGCGGACCAGCATTCGCGAGGTTCTGCTCGCCCCTCGGTCTCTGTTCCGACCCCAGGGAGCCGACGTGCGGACGGCCATCCTCACCCTCGAGAAGCGCGGCCACTTCTTCGGGAGCGCTGGCTTGCTAATATCAACCGTTGACCGGGTCGCCTGTGAGGAGGAGTATGGGCGGGCCCCTAGCGAGTGGGTTCCACAGGCGGAGTGGCAGGCGGATCCATGCCGCCGGTTCCTTGTAGCCGTCCCCGCTGCCCTAGCTCGGCCGGTGACGCATGCCCAGCGGACCATCGGCAGCGTCTTCGAGGGTGGAACCGGCATCTCCACGGGGAACGACCGCCGGTTTCTCCGCCCGGCCTCTGAGGTCCCTCAAGAGGACGGATGGGTGCCCTTCTACAAGAACCCCTCGCGGCCCTACCATTCGCCTCCGGGGTCGTACATCCACCAGGATTGGCAGGCGGGCGTCATGGAGTCGAAAACCTACCTGGCGCGCAACCGGGGCTGCTTCTTCCAAGAGGGAATCGCCTGCTCCTCCATGGGCGTGCCCTTCCGTGCCTGCCACATGCCTGCGGGATGCCTCTTCGGCGTCAACACCTGCCTCTTCCATGAGGACCGGACGACGCTGCTGGCGGGCTTGGCCTACCTGAACAGCTCCCTGGCGGAGTACTGGGTCCGCGCGGTGCTGAACCGGACCAACATGGTCACGGCCCGCTACGTGAAGGCCCTGCCCTGGCCGTCCTGGAGCACCAAGACACTATCGCAGCTAGCCCGCGAGGCCGCGTCGGCCAGGGACGGCCTGAAGGCAGGCACAGACGTCGACCTCGTGGCGGTACGGCGTCGCGTAGACGACCTGGTATTCCCAGCCTTCGGGCTAGGGGGACACACCGCTGTGGCGCTCCGGGGGCGAGTTGAGAGCTTCTGCGCTCACATACTCGACCGCCTCTAGGCAGCCCCCTGAGCGTGAGCTTGGCCGTCACAACTGCGCGCCCATGGGCGCCGGAGCGGCTCCGCAGGTTTGCCGGGCGGGAGGCGGCTATGCTAGACTGAGGCATACCCCAGCCCCCTCATCGCCGTGGCGCGGCACCATCAGCCGCCCGGTTCGGGGATGGGCCCACTTTGTCCACCATCCGCCTGAAGAAGCCCGCGCTCACCTGTCGGGATCGCCCTCCCCAAGTGACGCGGTGTAGTGAGGTGACCCTTGCAGCGCCTGCCCTACGCCCGAGAAGCCATCTATCGCATCCGGCCCTACCGCCCCGGCAAACCGCTGGAGGAGGTGGAGCGCGAGTACGGCATCCGGGACGCGGTGAAAATGGCCTCCAATGAGAACCCCTTGGGCCCATCCCCCGCCGCCGTCGCCGCCATCCAGGAGCACGCCGGCAAGATGGCCCTGTATCCCGAGGACACCTGCTTCTATCTGAAGCGTGACCTGGCTGCCTCGCTAGGCGTCCCCGAGGAGTGGCTCCTTCTGGGCAACGGCTCTGATGAAGTGCTGCACTGCGCGGCCCTCGCCTTCCTTTCCGAGGGAGATGAGGTGGTCACAGGCGACCCAACCTTCGTGATGTACGAGACCAACGCGCACCTCTGCGGCGCCGTTCCCGTGGCCGTCCCCCTCAAGGACCACAAGCACGACCTTTCGGCCATGCTAGCCGAGGTGACGGACCGGACCAAGCTTTTCGTCATCTGCAACCCCAACAACCCCACGGGTTCCATCGTGTCCCGGAGCGAGGTAGACGAGGCGCTGCGGTCCCTCCCCAGCCACGTGATGGTGGTGCTTGATGAGGCCTACTACGAGTACGCGGAGAGCCCGCATTACCCGCAGAGCATCGACTACGTCCGCGAGGGGCGGAACGTTCTGGTTATGCGCACCTTCTCGAAGATCCACGCGCTTGCCGGCCTGCGCATAGGCTACGGTATCGCTCGCCCGGACATCATTCAGGCCCTTCAGCAGGTGCGCCCTCCGTTCAACGTCAACTCCCTAGCCCAGGTAGCGGCGCGCGCCAGCCTAGCGGATCCCGAGCAGGTGCGCCGCGGCCAGGCGGTCAACGGCGAGGGCAAGCGGCTGCTGTACGCGGCATTCGACCGGATGGGGCTGAGCTACGTGCCCACCGAGGCCAACTTCATCTTCGTGGACACCCGTCGTGACTCCAAGCAGGTCTTCGAAGGCCTACTTCGTCGCGGCGTCGTGGTCCGTACGGGCGACGTGTTCGGCACGCCCACCTACATCCGGGTCACCATCGGGACCCCGGAGCAGAACCAGCGCTTCGCCCAAGCCCTCGAAGAGGTCCTGAAGGGCTGACCCATCACCGTCGGAAGGCGGAGACGACTTTGCCACGTGGTAGGAGCTTGATGAGCAGATACGCGAGGAGGAGAACGGGCGCCCGGCATTCGGCCGGGCGAGTCTTTACGGTGGCCGAGCGAGGTTAGGAGCCTCGTCCCACGGAGGCTGGTCCCACGAGTTGGCGGAGACGCCGCCTGTGACGGGGGGGACAGCCCAGGGACACAACTTCGCCGAGCCCCAGCCCGAGCGCGCCCCCTGCATCGGAGGACCGCCGCCCAGGACAGGGGCACCCGGAGCCGAGGATGGGCGTGACGCATGCGCCCCGTAGACGGCCTGGGCCAAGCCATAGGAGCTTGAGATGATCATCATACTGAAACCAAGCGCCACCGAAGAGCAGATCGCCTCCGTCACCCGCGTCATCGAGGAGCGCAACTACGGTATCCACGTCATTCGGGGCGTGGAGAAAACCATCATCGGCTGCATCGGCGCACCCGAGCATGACAAGGCCATGGTTGCCCAGCAACTTGAGGCGCTGCCTGGCGTCGACTCCGTGGTTCCCGTTCTGAAGCCCTACAAGATCGTGAGCCGAGAGGCGCATCCAGCCAAGACCTTGATCAAAGTTGGCGATGTGGAGATTGGAGGCCCTCGGGTCGTGGTGATGGCCGGCCCCTGCACGGTCGAGACCGAGGACCAGCTTCTGACTGCCGCCCGGGCTGTCAAGGAGGCCGGCGCCCACATTCTGAGGGGCGGCGCCTATAAGCCCAGCACCAACCCCTACAGCTTCCACGGTCTCGGTGAGGATGGCCTGAAGATTCTGGCCACCGCGCGCGAGGAGGTGGGACTCCCCGTCATCACGGAGGTGCTGGACACCCGTGACGTGGAGCTCGTGGAATCCTACGCGGACATACTACAGATCGGCATGCGGAACATGACCAACTTCCGCCTGTTAAGCGAAGTAGGGATGAGCCGAAAGCCCGTGATGCTGAAACGCGGCAGCGCCTCCACTATCGACGAGTGGCTTCAGGCCGCGGAGTACATCGCCGCCAAGGGGAACTTCAGCATCATCCTCTGCGAGCGGGGCATCCGGACCTTCGAGACGGCCACGCGCAACACCTTCGACATTAACGCCATCCCCGCGGTTCAGTCCGTCACCCACCTGCCAATCATCGCCGACCCGGCGCACGGCACCGGTCGCTGGCAGTTCGTCCCCGCCATCGCGAAGGCCGGGATCGCCGCCGGAGCCGATGGCGTTATGATCGAGGTCCATCCGGAGCCCTGGAAGGCGCTCAAGGACGGCCAGCAGTCGCTGACCATCAGCGACTTCAACCGGCTCATGCGCGAGCTCGCCCCCGTCGCCAACGCGGTGGGGCGCTCCCTCTAGGTCAGGCGCTGGGGTGAGAGAGCCTTCTTCAGCAGGTGACCAGGGGGCCGCTTCGTCGGCCGGTCCCGTGACCTCGGCCTCCCACCCCCACCGCCTCTCGGCCTCCCCCCCGCCCTTTCGCCGTGCCGCCATCCTCGGCATCGGCCTGATGGGAGGCTCCTTGGGGATGGCCCTCCGAGCCCGCCGGCTGGCCGAGACCGTGCTCGGGATCGCCCGCAGAGAGTCCACGGTAGCCACGGCGCTTAGGCTGGGAGCGGCCGATGAGGGCTCCCTTGACCCAGCCAGCATCGAGGGCGCCGACCTGGTCGTCCTCGCCACCCCGCTGTCCGCCATCGTGCCCACTCTCTCTCGGTACGGCCACCTCCTGTCTCCCGGGGCCCTGGTAACCGACCTCGGGAGCGTGAAGGGTCCTCTGTGCGTGCCGGGCGCGGTTCAGCTACCTGAGGGGGTGGAGTTCATCGGCGGGCACCCGCTCTGCGGCTCCGAGGAGTCCGGCCCGTCCGCCGCCCGAGAAGACCTCTACGAGGGGGCAGTCTGGGTTCTGACGCCCGGTCTTGGGAGCCCCCCCGAAGCAGTATCCAGGCTAGCCCAACTTGCGGAGGCGGTGGGTGCCCGGCCCCTGCTGCTGGACGCCGTGACTCACGACCGGGCCGTCGCCGCCTCAAGCCACCTACCCCACCTGACGGCGTGTGCCCTCGCGGCGGCGGTGGGGGCGGCGGCGGCCACAACGCCTGAGGTCGCGGCCCTCTGCGCCGGAGGGTTCCGCGATGGCACCCGCGTCTCCGAGGGTTCGCCGGAGGTCTGGCGCGACATCCTGCTGGCGAATCGGGACGCCGTGCTGGAACAGCTATACGGCCTCTCGGGGCAGCTCGCGGCGTGGACTGAGCTGCTCCAGGCTTCCGATGGGGACGCTCTGGCGCAAGCCCTCGCGGGGGCCGGCGAGGCGCGCCGAGCACTGCTCTCCCATCAGCAGGGCTAGGTCAGCGGCCAAGGACGGCTCACCACCAAGACACCAGGACACCAAGAGGACCTGCGCACGGTGCGCCTAGCCCCTTCAGATCCGCCCTCGCGTGAGGGCACAGCGGCCCTGCTTCGGCCGACCGAGCCTGTGGCAGCGACAGTGTGGCGGAACCTTGGAGACAAGAGGAGGCTCGATGCCGGTCCTGGCTGAAGGTGATCGCTTTCTGGTGAGCCCGTCCCGAGGACTGAAGGGCACGCTCAGGGTCCCGGGCGACAAGTCGCTGTCCCACCGCGCGGGGATCCTGGGGGCGCTGGCAAAGGGCGAGACCCGAGCGGCGGGGTTCCTGGACTCCCAGGACTGTCTCAACACGGTTGAGTGCCTGGCCAGGATGGGGGTGGAAGTCAGCGTTCAGCGAGATGAGCCCGGCAGAGCGCTGCTGACCGTCCAGGGCCGCGGCCCCGACGCGCTTCGGGAGCCCGCCGACATCCTGGACTCCGGCAACTCCGGCACTGGGATCCGGCTGATGGCTGGGCTGCTGTCCGGTCTTCCCTTCTTCTCGTGCCTTACCGGCGACGCTCAGGTCCGCCGCCGCCCCATGGGCCGCATTGTGGATCCCCTCCGTTCCATGGGCGCCCGCATTACTGGGCGGCAGGGCGGAGCCCTGGCTCCCCTGGCGATCACCGGTGGGGGGCTACACGCCGTTGACTACGCCAGCCCCGTCGCCAGCGCTCAAGTGAAGTCCGCCGTCCTGTTGGCCGGACTCTCGGCCGAGGGGACCACCTCTGTCCAGGAGCCAGCCCTGAGCCGAGACCACACCGAGCGGATGCTCCGTGCCTTCGGCGCCCAGGTGGAATCGCAGGGCACGCGCGCCTGCCTTCGGGGCCGGCAGCCGCTGGAGGGTCAGCGCTTCGCCATCGCCGGAGACATCTCTTCGGCGGCCTTCCTAATCGTGGCCGCCCTCCTCACGCCGGATTCCGACCTTCTTCTTGAGGGCGTCGGCGTCAACCCCACCCGAACGGGCATCCTCGACGTTCTCCTCGCCATGGGCGCGGACCTGAGCCTTGAGGCCCCACGGACCGAAGGTGGCGAGCCCGTGGCGGACCTCCGCGTGCGCTCCTCGTCCCTACGAGGCACGGAAGTCGGCGGAGACCTCATCCCCCGCCTGATTGACGAGGTGCCCATCCTCGCCGTCGCGGCCGCCATGGCGAAGGGCGAGACGGTCTACCGCGATGCCACGGAGCTGCGCGTGAAGGAGACGGACCGGGTGGAGACCACGGCCTCCATGCTGCGTGCCTTCGGCGCCGTTGTGGAGACGCTCCCCGACGGTCTCCGCATCCAGGGCGGCGCCCGCCTAGTAGGCAGCCTATGCAGCTCCCAGGGCGACCACCGGATCGCCATGGGCGCGGCGGTTGCGGGCCTCGCCGCCTCCGGCCAGACAGTGGTAGACGGCACCTCCTGCACCCTGACCTCCTTCCCCGGCTTCAGCGACCTCCTCTCCCGCGTCTGCCAGCAGTAGGTCGGTGGCAAGGGAACACCACCACACAAGAGCCGTGCGCGGGCGCGCGATGCACCAGGACACCGAGATCCGCCCCATCAGAGGCAGACGAAGACCTGTAGAAGCCCAGAGTCGGGACCCAGGCGGCGGCCCCACCATCTGGGCCTGTGGGATGGGCAGTTGGGGCGCAGGCGTCCCGCCTGCGCGGACCCGTCCGGTTTCCGGGCAGGGTTCCGCCACCGGCCCAGCCCTGGTGGCGCGAGCAGGAGGCTAGCACTCGGCGCGGGCGTCCCGCCTGCGACTCGGCCGCAGGCCGAGCAGGAGTTCACCAGACTGATGGGAGCTACCCCTCTCTCCCAACCACTGGCCTAACCATCGTGGCGCGAGCAAGATGCTCGCACTCGGCGCGAGCGTCTCGCTTGCGACTCGGCCGTAGGCCGAGCAGGTCCTGAGCCAGGTTCGGGCCTGCCGGCGCCTCCCTCCCCTGCCGCGGGCCAGCACCGGCGGCAGTTGGGGCGCAGGCGTCTCGCCTGCGCGACCTGACAGTCACCTGCGCCCTCCGGTTGTGGCCCAGACCCGT
>DASXUI010000524.1:0-3819 GCA_036504955.1 Armatimonadota bacterium | reverse complement strand
TGATCCAGGTGGAGTACATCCGCTACTCCGATACTCCCACCATCGCCGCGCTCTTCTTCCACTGCATCGCTGGGCTGGTGGCGCTGACGGCCATGAACGCCCTGGTGCGCCTCCGCTGGCCGAAGGCGGCGCTCTCGCCGGGGGAGCTGCTGACCGTCTACACCATCGTGGTGATCGGCTCCAACCTCTGCGGGCACGACGTTCTGCAGATCCTCTTCACCACCCTGGCGTGGCTGTACCCGCGAACCACCTCGGAGAACCGCTGGGGCGAGCTCATCCACCCCAGCCTCCCGCGCCATCTGCTGCCGGCGCCGGGGAGGGAGCTGGACGCCCTCTTCGTCGGGGGAGCCGATCCCTGGAGCACGGGCTACTGGCGCGTGTGGCTGGCGCCGCTGGGCTTCTGGACCCTCTTCATGCTGCTGCTGGCCGGCACGTTCTTCTGCGCCGCCTCCGTGCTCCGGAAGCAGTGGGACAACGAGCGGCTGACCTACCCGCTGCAGGAGATCCCGCTGGCCATCGTGCAGCCGGACGGGGCGCTGTTCCGCCAGCCGTGGTTCTGGATAGGCGCCGGACTGGCGGGCTCCCTACAGCTCTTCAACCTGCTGCACTCCCTCTGGCCGGCCATCCCTAACGTTCCGCTGGCGCCCCAGTACTTCTCGGCCCCCGGGCCGCCCTGGAACGCCGCAGGCGCCATCCCCATCTGCTACTACCCCTTCGCGGTGGGGCTCACGTTTCTGCTGCCCACCGACCTGGCCTTCTCTTGCCTCTTCTTCTTCGTGCTCACCCGCCTGGAGCTGGTCGCCAGCGCGGCCCTGGGCTTCGAGATGAACGCAGACGGCTTCCCCTACGTCCAGCAGCAGGGAGGCGGCGCCTACCTGGCCTACGCGGTGCTGGTGCTGCTGGCCGCCCGCAGGCACCTGGCCGCCGCCCTCCGGCAGGCGCTGCACGGCGACGGCGAGGACGACCGCGATGAGCCCCTGCCCTACCGGGTCGCCTTCCTGGGGATGGCCCTGGGCCTGGCGGGGCTGCTGGTCTTCCTGGTCACGATGGGCATGCGGCCTGTCGTCGCGGGCGCGTACCTGCTGCTCTTCCTGCTGCTGGTGCTGTGCGTCACGCGGCTGAGGTCGGAGGTGGGGTTGCCCGCCATCGAGCTGTATCAGCGCGGCGCGGACGATATGATGATCCGCTCCCTCGGCGCGGCCACCTACACGCGGCGGGAGCTGACCGGAGAGGCGCTGCTCTTCTTCCTGAACCGCACGCACCGGCAGTTCCCGATGATGCACCACATGGACACGCTGCGGCTGGGCAAGCGGGGCGGAGTGGAGATGCGGCGCTTCGCCGGGGCCATCCTCATCGCGACGGTGGCCGGGATCCTGTGCGCCTTCTGGGCGATGCTGACGGTGGGCTATCACACCGGCATCGCCTCCGCCCACATGACGGGCCCCGCCGGCTGGGCCTTTGGGGACGACCCCTGGAACCGGCTGGCGAGCTGGCTGCAGTCCCCACGGCCGGGGGACCCGGGCGCGGTGGCCGCCTACGGGTTCGGCGCGGCGGTGACCGGGCTGCTGGGCCTGCTGCGGATGCGCTTCCTCTGGTGGCCACTGCACCCGGCCGGCTACGTGGTGGGCGCCAGTTTCTCGCTGATGCGGCTGTGGCTGCCGCTCTTCGTGAGCTGGACCATCAAGTCGCTGCTCCTGCGCTACGGCGGCCTGCGGATGTACCGCCGCGCCCTGCCCTTCTTCCTGGGCCTGGTCATCGGCGAGTTCTGCGCCGGCCTCTTGCGCACCCTCCTGGACCTTGGCTTCGGCCTCTACCTACCGGTGGACTCGGGGATCGGGGGATTGTGAAGGGCGTGAGGGCGGGTCGTAGGGTCGTAGGGTCGTTGGGTCGTAGGGTCGTAGGGTCGTTGGGCAGGGCCTCAGAGTGTGGAACGTGGATCATATGGGGTGAGGCGGTGTGCCCAGCGGCCGTCCGCCCGGCGGTGAATCGCCGGGCTCCGAGGCTTAATCCCGCTGAACCGGGGTTCTGAACCGAAGCTGCACACTGGGGTCAGAACCCTCCTTCCAGGAGGATTGAGCCCCTGAGCCCGGCGATTCAACGCCGGGCGGACGGCCGCTGGGCATCTTGCTTCACCCCAGATGATCCACGTTCCACCCTCCGAGGCCCCTGCCCAACGACCCAACGACCTAACGACCCTCCCCTACGACCCGCCCTTGGCCAGCTCATAGGACTTCCACGCGCTCAGTACCAGGTGTGGGAGGGAGAAGCCGGTGCCGATGAGGTCGGGGAAGCGGAAGTCGGGTACGGCGAGGGTGGCGGGAGGGTCGCCCAGGAGCTCGATCTGGGTGAGGGCGGTCTGGCCGAGGCCAAGGCGCCGGGCGGCATCGTGGATGAGGGTGTCCTCGGCCGGGGCGCCGAGGAGGTGGCCCAGTACGGTATCCACGGAGATGGGGTCGGCGCCAGCCATCAGCAAGCCCAGGTCGCGCGGTGTGCCCTCGGCCGGGCCGTCACCCTCCATGGCGACAATGCCATCCATAATCGTCAGCGTGCTGCCCGCCGCCAGAGCGACCGCCAGTACGCCCTCGGAGAAGCGCGGGTCGTTGTTGCGCGCCAGGGCGTGCCACAAGGCCTTTCGCTTGCCCGGCATGCAGCCGTAGAGGTTCTTCACCGCGCCGGTGAGGCGGAGCTGACGGTGGGACTTCACCTTTGGCAGGTTGATCACCACGTCCGCCTCCAGCACCAGGCGGTCGATGTGGAAACTCTTGGGCGAAGGCGTCCAGCGGTTGGTGACGCGCACCGGCTGCCGGAGCGGCACCAGCGGGATTCCCAGGGTCTGGGCGACATCGGCCATGCCGGTGGGACCCGCGACAGCCTGTATGGGGTAGAAGGAGGGGGAATCCGCGATGAAGGGCTCGCCGCCGGCCTCCAGCACCAGCTCCGCCACGGCCCGCACCACGTTGGGATGGGTGGTGACCGCCTCCTCCGGGGTCCGCTTGGACAGCAGGTTGGGCTTCAGTAGGACCGTTTCACGAGGCCGCAGCACCTTGCCGATGCCACCCACCAGGTCCACGGCGCGGCGCACGAGGGCACGCACCAGGGTCAGGTCGTAGCTGGGACACCTGAGGAGGGCCACCGGAGGGTCCGGCGGAAGCTGAACGGCGTACGGCATCAGAGCAGGGGGCTGAAGGGACTGAGGGGGCTCAGGGGAAGGGCCTCAGATGAGCACACTGGGTTTCTCCCCTAAGCCCCCTTAGTCCCTTCAGCCCCTTCACTCCCCTACCCCTGCTGGTGTCCGCGGCTGTGCTCGCGGGGGAGGTAGGCCCACATCACCTGGCGGACGCGGTCATTGGGGAAGCGGGTCGGCTGGGAGGGGCGCTCGGCGAGGCGAACCACGGCCTCCTTGCCCACGGTCGCCCACTGGGGATCGAAGTCGAAATCGTTGGTCAGCAGAGCGGTACCCCGGAGCACCAGCATCTGGGTCACCTGGGAATCGGGGACGGCTCGCACGTAGACCTCGCCCTGATTCGCCACCACGCGGCCGGAGGCGGTGGTGATCTCCACTCCGGAGCCGCCGCCCGGCACCTTGGCCCACAGCTCACCCCGCACCAGGTTCAACTTCCAGGGCTCCGAGGGGCTGCTGGGAATGGACATCGGCACCACTTCAGTATCGGCGTTGGCGCGAATGACGACCCCGCCGTTCAGCTCGAAGGCGACCAGGGAGTCCTCCCCAGTGCGCATGCGAGCCTGCTCCTCCACCGGGTAGTCCGCCGCGATGGTCTCCCAACGGGTGCCACGGGCGACCTGAAGAACACCGTCCAC
>DASXUI010000523.1:0-9796 GCA_036504955.1 Armatimonadota bacterium | reverse complement strand
CAGCCAGGTGGTCGATGTCCCTGTCATCAACGCCGGGGATGGAATGCACGAGCATCCGACGCAGGGCCTGCTGGACCTGCTGACCCTCCGCACCGTGAAGGGCCGCATCGAGGGCCTGGTCGTGACGCTCGTGGGCGATATCTCCCACTCCAGGGTGGCCCGCTCGAACCTCTGGGGTCTTACCAAGCTGGGAGCCACGGTTCGCCTGGTGGGCCCCCCCACCCTGATGCCCCGCGACCTCACGGCGCCAGGCGTTGAGAGCTTCTCTCGCCTGGAGGACGCCGTGGAGGGAGCGGACGTCGTCTACGTCCTCCGGATCCAGTTGGAGCGGCAGGATAAGGGCTTGCTACCGTCCCTGCGGGAATACGCGCGCCTCTACGGCATCCGGCCGGAGCGCCTGGCCTGCGCTCGGCCGGACGTAACCGTGATGCACCCCGGCCCAATGAACCGAGGCGTGGAAATCGTGCCGGAAGTGGCGGACGCGGGGTACTCGGTGATCACGGACCAGGTGTCGAACGGCGTGGCACTTCGCATGGCTCTCCTCTACCTGCTCCTGGGCGGCCCCGAGAACGGCCCTGTCACCACCGAGGAGGCCGGCAAATGATCGAGGCGCGCCAACTGCCTTACCACAGAGGCACAGGGGCACAGAGGGGACTGAAGCGGCTCAGGGGGCTTAGGGGAAGGGCCTCGGAAGGGCCGACTGGGTCTTTCCGCTGCGCCCCCTCAGTCCCCTCTGCCCCCTCAGCCCCCTATCTTGCTGCGACACCCAGTGTCATCATGGCGGGTCCTGATGGCACCGCGCCCCTCCGGAGGGTTGGCTGATGAGGTTGTGGATCAGGGGTGGGCGGTTGCTGGACCCGGCGTCTGGGACGGATGCGGTCGGGGACCTGCTGGTTATGGACGGCAAGATCGCGGAACTGGCTCCTGGCGGGCTGAGGGAGCCCGTGGCCGAAGCGGAGGTCTGGCAGCTCTCCGAGACTCACTGGGTCTGCCCAGGCTTCATCGACCTCCACGTTCATCTCCGCGAACCTGGCTACGAGCACAAGGAGACCATCGCTACAGGCTCCGCCGCCGCCGCCTCCGGGGGATGGGCCACCATCTGCTGCATGCCCAACACCAACCCGCCCATCGACAACCGAGCAGTGGTGGAGATGGTGCTGAGGCGTGGCGCGAAGGCAGGACGCGCTAGGGTGCTGCCGATAGCATCGGCCATGCTCGACCTGGGGCAGGACCGGCTCGCAGAGATGGCTGAGCTCCGCGAGGCCGGGGCCGTCGCCCTAACGGATGACGCCTTCCCTCTCCAACGTTCGGAGTCAGTCCGGCGGGTTCTTGAGTACTGCCGGATGCTGGATGTTCCCTTCGTAGTCCACTGTGAGGACAAGTCGCTCTCCGAGGGGGGCGCGATGAACGAGGGCGCCGTCGCCACTCGCCTGGGCCTACCGGGGATGCCGTCCGTCGCGGAGGACATCGCTCTAGCGCGCAACCTACTGCTGTCGGAGTACACCGGCGCCCGTCTGCACGCCTGCCACGTGAGCACGGCGGGGTCCGTCGAGCTGGTACGCCTCGCGAAGGCGCGAGGGGTCCGCGTGACCGCTGAGGCCTGCCCACACCACTTCTCCCTTACCGACGAGGCGGTGAGCGGGTACGACACCGACACGAAGATGAACCCGCCGCTGCGAGCCCAGGCAGATGTGGACGCGGTGGTGGCGGGCCTGGCTGACGGCACGCTTGACTGCATCGCCACGGACCACGCCCCTCACGCCGCGGAGGAGAAGGACGTAGAGTACGCGCGGGCTCCCTTCGGCATCGTGGGGTCTGAGACAGCGCTGGGCCTCGTTCTCAAGTGCCTCGTTGAGCCCGGCCACCTGAGCCCACTCGAGGCAGTGCGCCGCCTCAGCCTGTCTCCAGCCCTGGCCTTCGGCCTGTCTTTGGGCTCCCTGGCGGACGGCTCGGCTGCGGATGTCACCATCGTTGACACTCAGTCGGAGTGGCGGGTGGACCGCAGCCGCCTGCTGTCTAAGAGCAAGAACACGCCCTACCACGGCTGGACGCTGCCCGGCCGCGCCTGGGCCACACTCGTGGACGGGAAGCCCGTCTACCGCCTGGAGGAGGCACTTTGAGCGCGATTCTCATGCTGCAGGACGGCACCGTCCTCAAGGGTACGGCCATTGGAAGCGCGGGCACGGCCCTGGGGGAGGTCGTCTTCAACACCAGCATGACGGGCTATCAGGAGATGCTCTCCGACCCCTCCTACGGCGGCCAGATCCTGACCTTCACCTATCCGCTCATCGGCAACTACGGCGTCAGCGAGCGCGACTTCGAGTCTGACCGGGTGCAGGTCGAGGGCGTGGTCATGCGCGAGCTCTGCGATGCACCCAACCACTGGCGCTCTGGCGGCACCCTGGCCGACTTCCTCCTCCGGCACAAGGTGGTGGGCATCGCGGGAATTGACACCCGATCTCTTACCCGACACCTCCGGGACGTGGGAGTGCTGGCCGGAGGCATCACCAGCGAGCTCACGGAGAGGGAGCTGAGGGAGCGCCTCGAGCAGGCGCCCCGCTACGACTCGCTGGACTTCGTTAAGCAGGTGTCCACCGACGCGCCCTACCACTTCGTGGCGGACCCGGAAGGACCCGAGGCGTCCCCTCAGGCGCTCCCCCCCTCCCCCGCCCGAGGCAAACGCATCGCGGTCCTGGACCTGGGGGTGAAGCGCAACATCCTGCGCCGGCTGTGCGGCCTGGGCTGCGAGTTGACGGTCTACCCGGCCGGCGCCAGCGCGGACCAACTCCTCTCCGAGGACCCGGATGGCGTCCTCGTCTCGCCCGGGCCCGGCGACCCGAAGCTCTTGGGCTACGTGGTCGAGGCCACCAAGGGCGTGGTGGGCAAGAAGCCGCTCCTTGGTATCTGCCTGGGTCACCAGGCCCTGGCCCACGCCTTCGGAGGCGACACCTTCAAGCTCAAGTTCGGTCACCGGGGCGGCAACCACCCCGTGAAGGACCTGGCCACCGATCAGGTGACCATCACCAGCCAGAACCACGGTTTCGCGGTGGATGCCCAGAGCCTGGAGGGCACCGGCCTGGAAGTTGCCCGGGTGAACCTCAACGACGGCACGGTGGAGGGCATGCGTCACAGGGAGCTGCCCATCTGGTCCATCCAGTACCACCCGGAGGCAAGCCCCGGACCCTGGGATAGCGACTCCCTGTTCTGCGAGTTCCTGAAGGGCCTCTAGCGGATGGCCGCCGAGATTACCCAAGCAACAACCGAGCGTGCCTGGGCAGCCTGCCGCCGTGGATGTCTGGGTGGTTGCTTGCCCTTGTAGCGAACGCCTTCTCTGTGCTCCTCTGTGCTCCTCTGTGTCTCTGTGCCTCTGTGGTGAGGCAGTAGCTTACGCGGTAGCGAAGGACCTGTATGCCTAGGAACCCCGATATCAAGAAGGTCATGATGATAGGCTCCGGCCCAATCATCATCGGACAGGCGGCCGAGTTCGACTACGCCGGCACACAGGCCTGCCGCGCCCTCCGCGAGGAGGGCTGCGAGGTAGTCCTCATCAACTCCAACCCGGCCACCATCATGACCGACTCGGAGATCGCCGACCGCGTTTACATCGAGCCGCTCACGCCCGCCTTCGCCGCCCGCGTCATCGAGCAGGAGCGACCCGACGGACTTCTGCCCACCCTGGGCGGTCAGACCGGGCTGAACTTGGCCACGCAGATCGCGGGTCTTGGGGTGCTTGAGAAGTACGGGGTCCGGATGCTGGGGACGCCGCTGGAAGCCATCCGGAAGGCAGAGGACCGTGAGGCCTTCCGCTCGCTGATGCGGGAGATCGGCGAGCCGGTCCCTGAGAGCTGGATCATCGAATCCGCCGAGGCGCTTCGAGAGGTGGGACGCTCTGCCGAGTACCCGCTGATCGTGCGGCCGGCGTACACCCTGGGCGGCACGGGCGGAGGCGTGGCGAACGACTTCGACGAGCTCCTGGAGGTCGGGGAGCGCGGCCTCAAGCTCTCTCCCCGGCATCAGATCATGGTGGAGCGCTGTCTCCTCGGCTGGAAGGAGATCGAGTATGAGGTGATGCGGGACGCGGCCAACACCTGCATCACGGTCTGCAACATGGAGAACTTCGACCCGATGGGTGTCCACACGGGGGACTCCATCGTGGTGGCCCCCAGCCAGACGCTCACCGACAAGGAGTACCAGCTCCTGCGATCCGCCAGCCTCAAGATCATCCGCGCGCTGGGCATCGAGGGCGGCTGCAACGTGCAGCTCGCGCTGGACCCCAAGAGCTTCAGCTACTTCGTCATCGAGGTGAACCCCCGGGTCAGCCGCTCCTCGGCGCTGGCCTCCAAGGCGACGGGCTACCCCATCGCTCGCGTCGCCGCCAAGATCGCGGTTGGGCTGCGGCTGGACGAGATCCCCAACGCGGTTACCAAGAAGACCCTGGCATGCTTCGAGCCAGCGCTGGACTACGTGGTGACCAAGATCCCCCGCTGGCCCTTCGACAAGTTCGTCCTGGCCGACCGGACCATCAACACGCAGATGAAAGCCACCGGCGAGGTCATGGCCATCGACCGCACCTTCGAGGCCTCACTGATGAAGGCCATCCGTTCCATGGAGGCCGGCGTCTACGGCCTGCGCATGAAGAACCTGAATCAGTGGTCGGACATGCGCATCGAGGAGGGTATCCGCAAGCCCACCGATATGCGGCTCTTCATCATCTTCGAGGCCCTGCGTAGGGGCGTGATGGTGCAGGAGATCGCGCAGCTTAGCGGCATCGACCCGTGGTTCCTCACCAAGCTCAAGAACCTGATCGACCTGGAGGCTCAGCTCTCGAAGGCCGGCTCCCACTCTCCGCTGGACCTGGTGGGCCAGGACGGGCTTCTGGCCCAGTGTAAGCGCAAAGGGATTCCGGACCGAAGCATCGCGAGCGGGGTCCAGCGCTCGGAGTCGGACATCCGCCTAATGCGTGATGGCATGCGCCTGAAGCCGGTCTACAAGATGGTGGACACCTGCGCCGCTGAGTTCGAGGCGGCCACGCCCTACTACTACTCCTCCTACGAAGTGGAGGATGAGCAGGAGTCGGCGCCAGCATCGGAGTCCGCGACGGCTACGAAGAAGGTCCTTGTTCTTGGCAGCGGACCCATCCGCATCGGCCAGGGCATAGAGTTTGACTACTGCTCCGTTCACTCGGTGCTGGCCCTCCGCGAAGCTGGCTACGAGTCGATCATCATCAACAACAACCCCGAGACCGTCTCAACGGACTTCGACACGTCCGACCGCCTGTATTTCGAGCCCCTCACCTTCGAGGACGTGATGGCGGTCATCGAGCGGGAGAAGCCCGAGGGAGTGATCGTCCAGTTCGGCGGTCAGACGGCGATCAACCTCGCGGGTCCGCTGCACCGAGCCGGCGTCCGAATCCTGGGCACCTCTTCGGACGCGATCGACCTGGCCGAGGACCGAGATAAGTTCGAGAGGGTGCTGCGAGAGCTGGGCATCCCCAAGCCGCCGGGCCGCGCCATCACCACCGCCGAGGCCGCCGTGGAGGTGGCCGACGAGATCGGCTATCCGGTTCTGGTCCGCCCCTCTTACGTGCTGGGCGGCCGCGCGATGGAGATCTGCCACGGGCCCGACGAGCTGCTCCATTACATGCACTACGTCGTGGACGTCTCCCCGGACGCGCCGATCCTGGTTGACAAGTACATCCTAGGCAAGGAGGCGGAGGTCGACGTCATCAGCGATGGCGTGGACTGCCTGCTCCCCGGCATCATGGAGCACATTGAGCGCGCCGGGGTCCACAGCGGCGACTCCATGGCTGTCTACCCGCCGCAGGGGCTCTCGCAGGCTGTCATCGACCAGATCGTGTCCCAGGCGATTGAGCTCTCCAAGGCTCTCCGGGTGAAGGGCCTGATGAACATCCAGTACGTGATCGACGGCGACACCGCCTACGTGCTGGAGGTCAACCCGAGAGCCAGCCGCACGGTGCCCTACCTCTCCAAGATCACCGGAATCCCCATGGTGAAGGTCGCGACCGACCTCATTCTTGGCAAGACGCTGAAGGAGCTAGGCTACACCAGCGGCCTTCATCCCCTACCGGATTACGTGGCGGTGAAGGCACCCGTGTTCAGCTTCTCTAAGCTGAGCGAGGTCGACATCGTTCTGGGCCCAGAGATGAAGTCGACCGGCGAGGTCATGGGCGTGGACGAGGACTTCTCGCGCGCCGTCTACAAGGCGATGCTAGCCTCGGGCCTCGACGTGCCGGAGCGAGGCACCCTCATCGCGACGGTGGCCGACCGAGACAAGCCGGAGGCGCTGCCCATCATCCGAGGGTTCGTGGACCTGGGTTTCACGGTCTACTCCACCGCCGGTACCGCCGAGTACCTGCGCCATCGCGGGGTGCCCGTGAACGCCATCAACAAGATCCAGGAGGGCAGCCCGAACCTTCTGGAGATGATTCGCGGCGGCCAGTGCGACCTTCTGATCAACACCGTCTCCAACGACCAGCGGACCCAGCGCCAGAGCGCCATGATCCGCCGCGCCTCCGTGGAGCACAGCGTCCCCTGCATCACCAGCTTGGACACCGCCCACGCGCTGCTCTTCGCCCTCACCGCGCGCAAGAAGCGCGGCGAGCTGAGCTGCCGCACCGTAGACGAGTACTTCCCCCACAACCGAGGCTAGAGTCGGGCGACGGCCCCCGGCAGACCGCACCCACAAGTGTTCAAGGCCCTCCGCCGCGCAGCGACGGAGGGCCTCCCTGTCTCTGGCCCAGGGGACCCGCGCCAGGCTTCGGCTCGCCCACGGTCTGCCCTATGGTCGCTGTGATCGCCCTGTAGCTTGGGTATGTTTGCCTTCCCTCACTCAAGCTTATCCGCTGGGCAGTCGATATCTGGTACAGAGTTGCTGTGACCCACCGTCCGCTGAAGACGCCTCCTGGCCCAGGGCCTCGTTCCGGCTGGGGCGCGTCTCCTACGCCGTACCCCCAAATATTTCCGCCCGAACCTCAACGTAGTAGGGAGACCTTCTGGATGATCTGCAAGCTACGCAGCCCCCTTCTGGTGCTACTCGTGCTCGCCCTAGCCTCGCCGGCAGCTCAGGCCCTGCCACGGCCTGGCGATGTAACCGGCGACGGCGTCGTCAACATGCTCGACTTCATGATGGCCCTGAAGGTCTCGCTGGGCCTCATGACCCCAACCGCCGACCAGTTCCTGGCCGCCGACGTCTTCCCCGTCGAAGGCACCGCCACTCACGCCATGGGCGATGGCGCCGTCAACGCCATGGACGTCCAGCTCATCTACCTGACCGCCAACCACCAGTCCTCCCTGCCCATCACCTTCCCGCCGGGCACAAGCGTCGGGCCGCGCGGTCCCCAGGGCCCCAAGGGTGACCCCGGTCCCGTGGGGCCCAGGGGCCCCGTGGGAGCCACCGGCCCCCAGGGAGATATCGGCCCGCAGGGACCGAGGGGACCCCAGGGACTCGCCGGACCTCCGGGACCCTCGGGCCCCCAGGGGGACCGAGGCGTCAAGGGAGATAAGGGCGACCCCGGCGTGGCGGGCCCCCAGGGACCTCAGGGTCCCAAGGGCGACGTCGGTCCGGCCGGCAGCACGGGGCTGACCGGCCCCAAGGGCGACACCGGCCCCGCCGGCCCCAAGGGTGACAAGGGGGACACCGGCGCTGTTGGGCCGCAGGGCATTAAGGGAGACATGGGGGCGCTGGGCCCCAAGGGCGAGATCGGCCCGCAGGGCCTCGCCGGGCCCGTTGGACCAGTAGGACCCGCAGGCCCTCAGGGCGCCACCGGCGCGACGGGCGCGGCCGGCCCGCAAGGAGCCCAGGGCGACAAGGGGGACCTAGGCCTCACCGGCCCTGCCGGCCCTGCCGGCCCTCAGGGCATCCAGGGCCTCAAGGGCGACACGGGCAACACTGGCGCCACCGGTCCCGCAGGAGCTACCGGACCGGCCGGCCCCATCGGACCGGCTGGCCCGCAAGGCATTCAGGGGCTCAAGGGCGACACGGGCAACACCGGCCCGGCCGGAGCTACGGGACCAGTGGGTGCCGCCGGAATCGCCGGCCCTCAAGGACCGAAGGGCGACACGGGCAACACGGGACTGACGGGCCCCACCGGAGCGACGGGCGCAGCGGGACTCAAGGGAGACACCGGACTCACGGGCGCTACCGGTCCTGTGGGACCGGCCGGTGTAGCTGGCCCCGTTGGGCCTCAGGGCCTCAAGGGCGACACGGGCAACACGGGACTGACCGGCCCCACCGGAGCGACTGGCGCGACTGGCGCCACGGGACCGGCGGGTCCTGTCGGCCCGGCGGGCCCCCAGGGCGCCAAGGGCGACATCGGTGACACCGGCCTGACCGGTCCGGCGGGACCGACGGGTGCTACCGGCCCGCAGGGTCCGAAGGGCGACGCTGGGCTGACCGGCGCACCGGGCCCCGTCGGCGCTACCGGTGCGGTGGGCCCAACCGGCCCTCAGGGACCCAAGGGCGATACGGGACTGACCGGCCCGACCGGGGCCACTGGAGCTACCGGACCAACCGGAGCCGACGGGCCCACTGGCCCTCAGGGACCCAAGGGCGACACGGGTCTGACGGGCCCGTCGGGCCCCACGGGCGCGACAGGGCCTGCCGGCCCCACGGGTGCTACCGGCGCGACAGGTGCCACCGGACCTGCCGGCCCCACGGGTCTGACCGGGGCCCCGGGCTCTACGGGTCCCACTGGTCCGCAGGGCCCCGCCGGCCCGCGCGGCTCGCTGGCCGCCTACGGCGACGGGAACCTGGGCGCCCTCGTAGTCTCGGGCTACACTGACTGGTCTGCTAGCTGTCCCTACGGCGCCAATCTGCAGTTCACCAACATAACGGTGCAGGTGGGAGCCACCCTCACTCTGCCCCCAGGTAGCGTGCTGCGAGCCTCCGGGGCGGTCGGCATCAGCGGGTCAATCGTTGTCCCGGCTGAGGCGCCGGTTCGGGGCAACACTGGCACGTCCGGCCCCTATAGTGAACCCGCCCAGCTCGCCATGGCCGGCATCGCCACGTCAAGGGCCCGAGCCGCCCAGATCCTCAACCCTGGTCCCCACGGAGGGGGCGGGGGCGCCGGTGTGCCTGGGGGCGTGGTCAACGGCGGAGGCGGAGGTGGTTCCCTGGTCATCAGAGCGGCGGGTGGGATCGCCATCTCCGGCTCGATCCAAGCTGACGGCGGAGCCGGTGCCGCGACCGCGAGCGGCTCCCTTCAATGCGGCGGAGGAGGCGCCGGCGGCGTCATCATCATCGCCTCCGGCACCGCCATTAACCTCACATCCACCGGAATCCTAAGCGTCCGAGGCGGCGCTGGGGCCAACGCTCTGGGGGCCACTGGCGCCGGCGGCGGCGGTGGTGGCGGCGGCATCGTTCACCTGCTGGCCCCCGGCGCGCCGACTGTCGTCGGCTCGGTGAACGTCTCAGGAGGCGTGGCGGGGACGGATGGGGGCGGAGCCTCCAACTTCGGCTTCGGCGGAGGGGCTTGCGGCGGCAACGGTGGGAACGGCAAGAACAACACCTACGGGACCATTACGGAAGCAGGCCAGGCTGGTTTCCTCATCAGCACCTTGTTGCCGGATCCCAGCATGCTCTTCTAGGGCTACACCAGCCTGTTGCGGTCAGGTCACCTGGCTCCGCGCGGGGGCTTCACCCCGCACGGAGCCCCTTTGCCACCCGCGAAACGGCCCCCAGCCTTGCTCTAGGCTGGGGGCCGCTTCGCGCTCGTGTGGACCCAGCCCCGGGGGGCGAGAAGGAGGTGACCTCTCACGGCCCGAAGCTCACCCAGGGC
>DASXUI010000522.1:0-8399 GCA_036504955.1 Armatimonadota bacterium | reverse complement strand
CCTGCCAACACCTCCCGCCCTTTGAGGCCCTTCCCCTACGACCCTACGACCTTACGACCTTACGACCCAACGACCTAACGACCCATCCCCGGAGCATACACGATGGCATATACGCGGTACTTGTGGAAGGCTACCTTTGTCTGCGCTCTCTATGTGGTCGCCACGCTAGGAGCCGGCGCGCAGCCACGCTCTGCGGAGGGGCAGAAGGTCTGGCTCGACAGCCTCGACCTTAGCAGGATGTCGGCCGGTTGGGGTAGGCCCATGGCGAAGCGCTCCTGTGAGGGCACCCCCATCACCCTGAAGGACACCATCTACGAGCGCGGAGTCGGCACCCACGCCGCCAGCGAAGTGACTATCGATCTGAAGGGCGTGGTCACGCGGTTCACGGCGGAGGTGGGGCTGGACGCCGAGCGCGCGGGCAAGGGCTCCATCACCTTCGAGGTCTGGTCGGACGGCAAGAGGCTGGCCGCGACCAAGGTCCTCACCGGCGCGGAGGCCCCAGTGCCCATCAGCGTTGACCTCCGGGGGCGGAAACGGCTGGTGCTGATCGCGACTGACGCGGGCGATGGCGTGGCCAACGACCACGCGGACTGGGCGGACGCGGCGTTCACGCTAGCGCCCGGGGCCAAGGTTCGGCCGCAGACGGTCGCTTTCTCCTCCGGACCGCCTCCCGTTATCCACTCCGGCTTCTCACCGGTGCCCGCGATCCATGGCCCCAGGATCGTGGGAGCCACGCCTGGTAGACCCTTCCTCTTCCGAATCCCTGCTACGGGCAAGGCTCCCCTCACCTTCTCCGCTTCGGGGCTCCCGGCTGGCCTCAAGCTCGATGCCAAGAGCGGCATCGTCAGCGGCGCCTTGGCCAAGGCCGGCACCTACCCGGTACGCCTGACGGTGAAGGGCCCCCGTGGACGAGGCCAGAGGACGCTTCGGATCGTGGGCGGGCCCAACAAGCTAGCGCTCACCCCGCCCATGGGATGGAACTCCTGGTACGTGTGGTACTGCGCCATCGACCAGGAGAAGATGCGGCACGCGGCGGAATGGATGGTGAAAAGCGGCCTGGCGGCGCATGGCTACCAGTATGTCTGCATCGACGACTGCTGGGAGGGCAACCGAGACGCCAAGGGCGAGATCCAGCCCAATGAGCGCTTCCCCAACATGAAGCGCTTGGGCGACTACATCCACTCCCAGGGTCTCAAGTTCGGAATCTACACCTCGCCCGGCCCGCAGACCTGCGCCGGCTACGCTGGCAGCTACCAGCATGAGCTTCAGGACGTCCGCACCTATGCCTCGTGGGGCGTCGACTTCCTGAAGCATGACTGGTGCAGCTACCAGAATGTGGCGACCGGCACCGGCCAGGAGCGCTTCGTCCGCCCCTATCGCGTGATGCAGGACGCCCTGGCTCAGGTGAACCGCGACATGGTCTACAGCCTCTGCCAGTACGGCATGGGAGACGTGTGGAAGTGGGGCGCGTCCGTGGAGGGCAACCTATGGCGCACCACCGACGACAGCGGGGACCTTTGGTCGGTGGTCTCAAAGATTGGCTTTGCCCAGGATGAGCCAGGGCGGTACGCCAGGCCCGGGCACTGGATCGACCCGGATATGATTCAGGTCGGCTGGCTAGGCGGCCCCAACCTTCGGCCCACTCGGCTGAACCCGCACGAGCAAGTCACCCAGATGACGCTCTGGAGCCTGCTGGCGGCACCCATCATCCTGAGCTGCGAGCTCTCCAAACTGGACCGCTTCACGCTGGACCTACTGACCAACGATGAGGTCCTGGACGTGAACCAAGACCCGCTGGGCAAGGCCGCCACCCGCCGCGCCAGCCAGGGCCAGACACAGGTGTGGGCCAGACGGCTCTGGGACGGCACCATCGCCGTAGGTCTCTTTAACCTGGGGCGCGAGCAGTCACGCGGCACGGCGGACTGGAAGGCGCTGGGAATCACCGGGAGACAGCCTGTCCGGGACCTCTGGCGCCAGATGGATCTGGGCCCGCAATCCCGCTCCTTCTCGGCCCTCGTGCCGGCTCACGGCGCCATCTTCGTGAAGATAGGCCGGCCCAGCAGGACGGACTAGGTTGGCGGCCGAGGACAGCCCCTCACCTCCTACCCCCTCTCCCGCGCGGCGGGCGAGGAAACACAACTGCGGGGCTATGGCAGGCTCGGCGGAGTCCGTTCTAGCCGCCAAGGGTGTACCTGAGCCCCCTCGCCCGCCGCGCGGGGGAGGGGGTAGGAGGTGAGGGGCTGTTCGCCCTTGGCCTGGGGGCAGTGTATCTGACCCCAATCCATCATATCCGTCAGCTAGGTCAGCGATTGCCCAAAGCAGCAGACAAGTGAGGACACACGAATGAGAACCATCATCCGAAGCCGGAGCGCGCTCACGCGGAAGCTAACGCGCCGGGAGTGCCTGGGCGCGGCGGGGCTGCTGCTTCTGCTGCCTGGATGTACCCAGCAGACGTCTCCGGGCGCCTCCACCAAGGCCCCCAAGAGCCCTGGGGATGTAACCCTAGGCTTCCTGGTGAAGAAGCCCGAGGAGCCCTGGTTTCAGAATGAATGGAAGTTCGCGGACCGCTGCGCCGCCAAGTACGGCTTCAAGCTCGTGAAGATCGGCGCTGAGGACGGGGAGAAGGTTCTCAGCGGCATCGACAACCTCGCCAGCCAGGGCGCCAACGGCTTCGTGATCTGCACGCCGGACGTCAGTCTGGGGCCTGCAATCCTCACCAAGGCCGGCCAGCATGGGATGAAGGTCTTCACGGTCGACGACCAGCTTGTGGGCTCCGACGGCAAGTTCCTGGACGTACCCTACATGGGCATCTCGGCCCGCGACATCGGCCATCAGGTGGGCAAGGCACTGGCTGATGAGTACAAGAAGCGCGGCTGGACGCCCGCGGACACCGCCGCCTGCGCCGTAACCTCCGAAGAGCTGAACACCTTCAAGGAGCGCACCGACGGCGCCATCGATGAAGTGCTGAAGGCCGGATTCCCGAAGGACCGCATCTTCAAGGCGCCGGAGAAGACGACCGACGTGCCCGGCTCCATGGACGCCGCCGACGTGCTTCTCACTCAGCACGCCGACGTGAAGCGCTGGCTGGTCTTCTCCGGCAATGATGAGGGCGTCCTTGGGGCCGTTCGGGCGATGGAGACCCGGCGCTTCACCCCGGACAACGTGATCGGCGTGGGGATCGGAGGCACCAGCGCGCTGCCGGAGTTCGACAAGCCGGGGCCCACGGGCTTCTTCGCCACCGTTCTCATCAGCCCGCTCCGCCATGGCTTCGAGACCACGGAGCTGCTCTACAAGTGGGTCACCACCGGCAAGGAGCCCCCCAAGGACACCCGAACCAAGGGCATCCTGGTCTTCCGTGATACCTGCCGCAAGGTGATGAAGGAACAGGGGCTCATCTAGTGCGAGGCACCGAAGAAGGGGGCCGACAGGGCGTCGCCGCGCGACTGTGGGACAGCGCGGGAATGGCTGTGGTCTTCGTGGTCCTGTTCGCCGCGCTCTCGCTGTCCGTGAAGGACTTCCTCACGCCGGTGAACATGATCGGCCTGGCCCTCTCGGTCTCCACGGTCGGCATCGTCGCTTGCACCATGCTTTTCTGCCTGGCCTCCGGCGACTTCGACCTCTCCGTGGAGGCGGTGATCGCCTTCTCCGGCGTACTGGCGGCCGTGGTGATCAACCGGACCGGCAGCGTGCCCCTAGGTGTGCTGGCCGGCATCCTGGCCAGCGGGGGTGTGGGGCTTGTCAACGGAGTCGTCATCGCCAAGCTCCGCATCAATGCGCTTATAACTACACTCGCGACGCTCCAGATGGTCCGTGGCCTCGGGTTCATCGTCTCCGACGGTCGCGCGGTGGGTGTAACGCAGCCCGCCTTCTTTGTGCTTGGAAGCTCGGGTTTCCTCGCCATCCCCACGCCGGTGTGGATCACGTCTGTCTGCTTCCTGGTGTTCGGCATCGTGCTGCACAAGACCACCTTTGGCCGCCAGACCCTCGCCATTGGCGGGAACCGTGAGTCGGCCAGGCTGAGCGGCGTGCCGGTGAGCCGCGTCAAAATCACCATCTTCGCCGTGCAAGGGCTGATGACCGGCCTAGCGGGGGTGGTACTGGCGTCGCGGATGACCAGCGGCCAGCCGAACGCCTCGGTCGGCTTCTCACTGGACGTCATCTCCGCGTGCGTGCTGGGGGGCGTCACCCTGGCGGGCGGCGTCGGCACGATGGTGGGCACCATCGTGGGCGTCCTAATCATGGGCACCGTGCAGAACGCCATGAACCTGGTGAACATCCCCACCTTCTACCAGTATGTGGTCCGAGGCGGGGTGCTGCTGGCGGCCGTGGTCCTGGACCAGCTCAAGCGCCGGCAGTAGTAAGGGGCGCCCCGGCCCGGTGTGGCGATAGGGCCGCCGGCCTCGCCCTCTGCCCATCAGACGCGGCTCGGGCGGCCCCGCGCACCTCGGAGCCGCCCGAAACAAGTCTACAACAGCCGCACTTCAACTGCCGCCTAGCGGCGCCGCCTCAGAGGCAGGAGCGCCAGACCGAGTGCCGGAAGGAACATGGCCAGGGTGCCGGGCTCCGGGCAAGGCAGGGAGTCGACCCGGAAGGCATGGCCAGCCGGGTCGTAGGACGGCGGATGGCTCGGGTCGTTCAGCAGCAGGTTCTGGAACTGGAGGCTGTGGCTGCCGGACCCCAGGACCCAGGTGCCGTAGCTCCAGTAGGTGTCACCATAGGCGACATCAGGGCTGGTCGTGGTCTGAGCCGGGTCCACGATCACGCGGGGAGTGGTACCCAGAACAACGCCGTTGTCCCACACCCGAAGGTAGTCGCCGGCCAGGAAGTAGTCCGTCACCTTCAGCACGCCGTTGCCGGTGAGCGTGAAGGTGAAGGGCTCGTTGTTGGGCGGGTCAATAGTGCCGCCGAGCCCACCCGCGGGGCCAGCCTGGCTGGCGCTGGTAGTGAAGAGCGCCCATCCGCTGTCAACCACGTAGGGCGGGTCTCCCGCGTACCGAACAACGCCGTCACTGTTGGTCTGAGCCTGAGCCGTGGCCGCCGCAACCAGCAGCACACCTAGGCTCAGGATGCCTCTCCAATGCACACCTCTCATTGTCTCGCTTTCCCTCCAAGTACAGCGAAAGGCGCGCCTTCGGCAGCTCGCCCTCCCCATGCCGAAACCGGGGGATGGAGCTTTGCGCGGCATGCTCTCGCGACGCCTAGCCCTTTCGTCGCGCGCCAGGTCAACCCAGGTGGGGCGGGTTACCGCTAGCCCCCATCTGGTGGCACTGATAGGTCTTCTCCATCGGGATCTTGTGCCGTAGATCTCCTGCCCTGCCGCCGCCCGCAAGCAGCCGGAACGGGGGCTTGTCGCTTATACATGGCACGGGAACGCTCTTTGTGCAAGAAGCTGCCCTGGAAGTGAGAAGGGCGCCTGGGCAGAGAAGCGCCGGGGGAGCGAGGGGTGCTGCTGGGAAGCGCCGGACGGCCGAGGCCCGCGGAACGGAGAGGGACGAGATCTGGCAAAGGAAAGGGAGAGCCGCATCTGCCGCAGCCCTCCCTGGGTGATAGGTGCCTACCACCGCGCGGGCTCTGGTAACCGCGCGGCCTCCGGTGCTGATGCTAGATCACTGCTCTGTAAGGACCTACCTGCGCCGCCTCAGCGTGGCCAGAGCAAGGCCTAGGGCCGGCAAGAAGAACGCCACCGACCCCGGTTCTGGGCACGGAATGGTGTCAACCCGGAAAGCATGATCCGCCGGGCTGTAGCTCGCCAGATGGGCCGGGTCGTTCAGGTAGAGGTTCTGGAACTGCAGGCTATGGGCGCCAGGCTTCAACACCCAGGACCCCCAGCTCCAGAAGGTGTCCCCGTAGGCGACGTCGGGGCTGACCGTCGTCTGCGTAGGATCCACCACCACTCGGGGGGTGGTACCCAGCAATACCCCATTGTCCCACACCCGCAGGTAGTCACCCGCCAGGAAGATGTCGGTCACCTTCAGCTGCCCGTTCTCCGTGAGGGTGAAGGTGAAGGCCTCATTGTTGATCGGGGCGGTCGTGCCGCCTAGGCCGCCAAAGGGGCCAGCCTGAGTGTCGCTGGTGGTGAAGGTCATCCATCCGCTGCCGACGGTGTAGGGCGGGTCGGCATTGAAGCAGACGGTCCCTGAGCTGTTGGTCTGTGCCTGAGCGGTGACTGCCAGCAGCAGCAGCATCGCCAGGCTGAGCAAAGCCTTGCAGTGTGCTGGTCTCATTACTTCGCCTTCCTTCCATGGACTGCGAAGGACGCGCCATCGGCAGCTCCTCGTCCACGCCCGCCAGAGCCCGGAGGGATGGAGCTTTGCGCGGCGAGCTTCCGCTTCGCCTAGCTCTTTCGCTGCGCGCCAGGTGCCATCTGAGAGAACCTCACCTCCCTGAGGTCTCTGCTCGATGAGCACGCTTCTACGACCGCGAGCAAACTCCTTCTTAGAGTCCTGATGTTTTTGGGGAGATCTTCTTCACGGCTAAGGGACGTCCTATCTGCCCTGTTGGGGCCCCCACGGACTGGCAGCCTCACGCATCAAAACGGGAGGGCAGGCCTAGGCCTGCCCTCCCGATCGCCTCTTCGCTTCCGCCCTCAGGGATGGAGGCTCCGGATCCCCACCCGCCCCCAGGGCGGTCCTAAGCTACTCTTAGGCGCGGCGGCGCAGGGGCAGCAGCACCAGGCCAAGCGCCGGCAGGAACAGCGCCAGAGACGCAGGCTCCGGGCACGGGCAGGTGTCCACCCGGAAGACATGGCCAGCAGGGCTGTAGGTTGGGTCGTGTGCTGGGTCGTTCAGGTAGAGGTTCTGGAACTGAAGGCTATGAGCGCCCGGACTGAGCACGAACGCTCCCCAGCTCCAGTAAGTGTCGCCATAGGCCACGTTCGGGTCGCCCGTGGTCTTGGTCGCGTCCACTACCACTCGGGGGGTGGTGCCCAGCGATACCCCGTTGTCCCACACCTGCAGGTAGTCGCCGGCGAGGTAGAGGTCGGTCACCTTCAGCAAGGCGTTCTCAGTCAGCGTGAAGGTGAAGGGCTCATTGTTGGGCGGATCGACGGTGCCACCCAGCCCGCCAAAGGGACCGGCCTGGGTCGCGTCGGTGGTGAAGCTCGCCCACCCGCTGTTAACCACGTAGGGTGGGTCACCCGCGTAGAGGGTGACGCCCGAGGAGTTGGTCTGCGCCTGGGCGGAGACCGCCACGGCCAAAAGCAGGCCGAGGCTAAGGAATGCTCTGAACTGCGCACGTCTCATCACTTCGCCTTCCTTCCATGGGTAGCGAAGGGCGCGCTTTCGGCAGCTCCCCGTCCGCACCGGCCTAGCATGGTGGGATGGAGCTTTGCGCGGCGGGCTTGCGCGTCGCCTGGCTCTTTCGCTGCACGCCGAGGGTCGTTCGAGAGAACCCCACCTCCCTGGGATGCTGCTCGATGACCCATATTCAACAGTCGCCATCTGTTTCCTGTAGCAAGGAAGACGTGCCAGTGAGTGCCAACCTCTGGCCAGTGCCAGCGCACATAGATCCTGACCGGGCCTATGGTACGCCCAAGTCGCTGACTGACATAGGGAGCACTCCAGCGTACGCTGTCTCACGGCGGAGAGCGCCATCCTGGAGAGGGCTGGAGGAGCCGGAACCCCCCGTGGTCGGCCTCGGCGGCTCCTATACCCTCCGAGCACCACGACCCTCCTCACGGCCTCCCCCGCCTCTAGCGTCTGCCGCCTCCCCCCGGAGACCCCACCCACATTGCAAACCCAGTGCCCCCAGACCCAGTGCCCTCAGCTCCACCCCGCCCCGGCGGCCACCTCCAGTCGGGCGCCGTGAGCCTACTGCCGCATAGCTTCCAGGCGCGGCCTCCGTCCGGCTCGAATAGCGTGTTGGGCGCTCCCAGCTCTGGGCCGTGCTTTGGCTCTATCGTCCGGCATCTTGGGTGGCGGGATACTCGAAGGAGGAGGTAGCGATGGCGCTGTACGGGCGCGGGCGAGCGGCCTGTGCGCTGAGGGGATTCGGGATCGCGTGGCTCGCGGTGCTCCTGCCGCTGCTGGCAGCCGTTCCGGCCACAGGCGAGATGAGGCTCAGGGTGGAACCGTCGCCGAAGCCGGGGACGAACCTTGTTGCCAACTACAGCTTCGAGGCGGTGGGCGATAAGGGGATCCCGGAGGGTTGGGCCTGGGACCGCCGGAATACCGACGCTACCGCGCAGGTGGTCGAGGCCGATCCCCACTCTGGGCGGCGCTGCCTCAAGCTCACCAACGGAACGCCTTACGGCGCCCACGTCTACGGGGCCCTCACCGCCCTGCAGCCCATCAGGCTCATACCAGGAGCCAGCTACACGCTGAGCTGCTACGCCCGGGGCGCGGAACCGGGTCTCCTGTGGCTCGGAGGCGGCAGCGGATGGCGCCTCCGAATGACGGTGG
>DASXUI010000521.1:0-8640 GCA_036504955.1 Armatimonadota bacterium | reverse complement strand
CAGTCGCCGTTGAACTCCCAGCCGGTGCGTAGGTAGAGCACCTTCTCCTGCTTGCGGAAGCCGGCCAGCGCCTGCGCGGCCTTGCGGTAGTGGTCATCGTAAGCCCCTACCGCAGCCTCCTCCAAGGACGCGCCCTTGGGGATCAGCGGCACGGACCACAGCACGCGCCGGTCGATGCCACCCCAGAGGCCGGCCGCCCAGGGCACGGAGCCATCGAAGTCCGCCCAGCTCGCTCCACCGGTGTAGCCCAGGATGCCGTCGACCTTCCTCCCCAGCCACTGCTCGAACTGAAGGATCTCCTTGGGGTCATTGCCGCAGTAGGCCCCCAGCAGCGGACGCTGGCGCTTAGCTGCGGAGGCCACCTGCGGCAGGCCCGGAGCGGCGATCAGCCCCAAGACTGCAGACTGAAGGAAGCGGCGTCGGCTGAGCTCATACCCCATCGCGAGATGACCTGTCCCTTCCTACGCTCGGACCCAGCAATGCGCCGAGGGCATCCCCAACGTTGGCACCGCGTATCGCCACTGACTTGGGCCGAACACAGCCCCTCCTACCTCTCTCTTCGGCCTCACCACGCTCCGTACCCCCAAACCCACGAGCTCGCCGACACCCCATCAGAAGGAGCCAGGCAGCACCTCAGCGAACACCGGTTCGAGGCGTGGCCGCGATCTGCCGTCGGCGGCCACTTCCCGTGATTCGTCCATCACCCATGATCGTTGGGCGACGGACCAGGACACGACGGGGCTCGCCTACCTGAGGAACCGGGGTCTGCTCGCACGCACCAGAGCCGAAGGGAGACCAATGAGCAAGGCACTGAACGACCACAAGGTACTGGGTAGCCCCCATCCCTTGGTGGTCTACCATCACGGGCAGAACTACCTCCTCAACGGGTGCATGGCGTACCTGACGGAGTGCCTCAGGGAGAGCCCCGAGTACGACTACTGGTTCTTCTCGGGGGTGACGGGCGACTCGTTCACCCAAGTCCACTACGCCGATGGAGACCGGGCAGCTTCCTCCCTCACTGAAGACGTCTTCGGTCCCGAGATACTGGACAGGGCCTTCGGCGCCATCGGCTACGGCTACAGCCTGGTCACCCAGCGCGAGGTCGCGGAGGACCAGGAGGCGTGCCTCCGGAGGGTCATCGCCAGCATCGACCGAGGCGTGCCGGTGATCGCGCTCGGCTTCGAGGTGACTGACACCTTCTGCGTGCTCTGCGGGTACGAGGAGAGTGGCGCGAAGCTTCAGTGCTTGCGGAACGACGAGGAGCTCCGGTCGGTCGCCGCCGAGTCCCTGTCCAGGACCAAGGCCCTCGTGCTTGCGGGGGAGAAGAGGCAGGCTCCACCGCTGGCAGACGTCTACCGTCGCACGGTGGCGTCCATTCCGTCCTTCATCAAGCGCGCCCCGCAGGAGGACCTGGTGTTCGGTAAGGCTGCCTTCGAGGCCTGGGCCGCGGCCCTCGAGAGCGCCGAGAGCCTGCTGGCGGGCCAGAGCGACGAGAGGATGGAGGAGCTGCGCTGGAGGCTTCAGTGCGGTCCGCTGTGCATCGCCGGCACCAACGGCTGCTCCCGAGGGTTCCTGGAGAAGGCCCTCCGGTTCTGCCCGGACCTGGAGGTGATCCCCCGACTACAGCCTATTTACGAGGAGATGCAACAGCTCTTCGAGGAGATCAGCGCCCTGCAGGGAGGCTTCTGGATCCCCTTCCCCCGCCTGCGCGACGCGGAGACCCGCTGCGCCATCGCCGCCAAGGTCCGCCGCTTCATCCCCTGCTGCGACGGGATTCTGGAAGCGTTCGGGAACGAGGGCCGAGCCCGGTAGCCAACAGCCAGGGCACGAGCTACGGCTCGATGTCCCAGGGTAGCTCCCACCACTCGAGCGTCCGGTGGCGCTTCAGCAGTTCGTAGTCCTGGCGCTGCAACTCAAGTAGGATGCGCACCTTCTCCTTGATGGGCAGGCGCGCCTGCTCCTCGTGCCAGCGCCGCTTCGCCTCATAGGCATCCACGTCGTCAGGCATGGTCATCTGCCTCCCATCGGGTCTGCCACATCGACGCCAGGGCGTATTTCCCCATGAGCGCCCGTAGTCGCCTTATGTTGACGGCTCCGGCCGCGATTAGGGCCTCTACCCTCTCCACGCGCCTGCCGCCGCCGGCGATTAGGTAGAGGGTGATCAGGAACTCGGGTGCTACCACCCTCACGCCATGGCCCTCGTAGTCCAGAGTTCGGGCCTCCGCGACGGCTTCAGCCGCGAGCCCTCCGTTGGCAGCAAGGAGCTGGACTGGCACTCCATGGATCAGCAGGTGCTCCGCGTGCGGGGCGAACCCATGCGCCTCAGCCCATTCGTAGATTGGGTGCAGGTCCAGCAGGGCCCCTCGCTGGGACGGCAGGTAGGCGAACACGTCCAGATCGTAGGTGCGAGTGGTCTCCGCGTAGAACAGCGCAGCCATGCCGCCGCCCAAGGCGAAGTCACCGATCACGCCGTCCTCGCGCATCTGGTCTAGAGCCTCGAACACCTGGCGCAGAGAGGCCATCTTTTCACCCCTCCCCTAGTGTAGCGGCTCCTGCCAGACCCAGCCCGTCATTAGAGATGGCCTGCGCGCCCGTGCTTCTCCTACACCCAGAACCCGTAACTGGGCATGTTGAAGACGATGCCGATGATGGTCCAGAGGCTGCCGACAATGAACTCGCCCAGGATCAGGCCCAAGAAGAGGGGCAGCGCGTGGCGGTAGAGGCGTAGGCCGCCATAGCGGAGGATGAGGAGCTTGATCACCCAGGCCAGGGTGATGGGAAGCCAGATCTGCTGCAGGCTCCAGCTGCTGGAGACCGCGTAGCCCACCGGGTGGAAGGGCCACCAGTAGAAGCGCATGCGCATCGCCATCAGCAGGATGGTGAAGAGGAAGCCCCCCGCCATGGCCGTGAGCGCGGGGCCGTTCGGCTTCAGTGGGCTCTCCATCCAGCTCTGGAGGCGGTTCCACGGCTCCGGCCCGAAGGCCCAGACGACAGGCCCCGTCACCTTGGCCGTGCCAATGCCAAGCTGGTAGCCCAGGTGCAGGAACGCCCAGAAGGAGGCTAGGCAGCCGAAGGCGGCGGCCAGCAGCATCGCCAGCGTCAAGTAGCGCGAGTTCATCTTCGCGCGCTCCGCCATCTTCAGGCCCTCGAGCTGGAAGGGCATCGGATGCGCCCGGTACGCGCGGTTGAAGAAGAAGAACCAGGAGAACATCAGCAGGTTCTTGCCGCCCAAGTTCTGGGTGCCCGCCGCGTCCACCAGGAAGATGTCCGGGCCGCCGTTGTGGAGGTCGTGGGCGGGCGGGCCCAGCTCCGCCCGGATTCGGGTGATGGCCAGCGAGAGCAGGGCGTAGATGAGGAAGAAGACGAACGCGACCCAAAGGCTCATCCCCGCCCACAGGCAGAAGCCCAGGATGGCGAGGGAGCCGGCGCAGAGCACGACGAAGGCCAGGCGATAGCTCCAGGGCTCGTCCTCGTCACTGACCGGAGACGGCAGCCCAAAGATCCTCTTGCCCACGTCCCGGAAGTAGTGCCGGCCGGTCCACAGCGCGAAGGCCGCGATGCCGATGTAGCCCGCGAAGCTCTGCTCGTTCACGTAGGGGAAGTTGGGGACGGTATCCCAGGCCATCGCCGCGGAGAGCACCCGCTGGGCCTTCCAGAAGAAGTAGAAGAACCAGGAGGAGAACAGCAGGTCCACCGGCAGCAGCATCCCCAGGCCCAGCACGAAGGGGTAGAAGGAGATGGTGAAGCCGCCCCAGGCGTTCCAGGGCCTCTGATTGAACACCCCCTCGAGGACCTGCACCCGCACCGGGATCATCGGGACGCTGGGGAACAGGTAGTTCAGGCCATTGGTTAGGTCGATGGTGCCGGCGATGGCGACCCCGATCCACAGGAGCCGGTTCTTGTAGAGCGCCATGCGCTCGTCGGTCATCTCCAGCGGGAGCTGCACCAGCGGGTAGGTAAGCCGCTCGCTCTCGATCCACCGCTTCCTCAACAGAACGTTGGTGGCCATCATCATGGTCACCATCGCGGTTATGAAGCCGGTCCAGATAAGGACGGGGGTAGCCCAGGCGAGGAGCGCGCTACGGCGGTAGAGGTTGGCGCCGCCGACGTACACATCCTCCAGCGCGGCCTTGTCGTGCATCGCCAAGGCGTCCGGGCCCATCCCGTGGAAGAGGCTGGCCCAGTGGTTCTCCGGAGTCGCGAAGCGGTAGGAGTGGCCGATGTAGGAGCAGAGGATCTCGAGGAAGTCGTGCCCGCAGAGCGCGGACGCCACGGAGACCATCAGGTAGATCGTCAGCAGCTCGCCCTGCCGCAGGGCCCGCTTCGGGGAGACCCGCTTCACGCCCAGGTTGGCGACGGTGATCACCAGCAGAGTGAAGATGGCGTTGAAGAAGATGGAAATGGTGGTTGGGTGGCCTGAGTACCGGACCAGCTCCATCTGCATGATCCAGTACGTGTTGATGGGTATGGCGATGAGGGCAAGCACCACCGCCCTCAGGGTTACTCCTCCCCCGGTGCCTCCCTCGGCGCCAGCAGTCGGGGGCGATGCCTCGGGGGAGCCTGGAACCGGTGGAGCCACTTTGCCGGTGGGCGCGCTCACTGCGTCACACCGAGGTGCTGCTCTACCGCCTGGTACGGCAGTCCGAAGGCGTCCGCGACCCCTTTCCTCACCACCACCCCATCGACGATGTTAACCCCCCTCCGGATGGCCGGGCAGGCCATCGCCGCCCCGGGATACCCCCTGTCAGCAATCTGGCAGACGTAGGGAAGAGTCACGTTGGTCAGCGCGTAGGTGGAGGTTCCCGCGACCGCGCCCGGCATGTTTGTGACGCCGTAATGCACGATGCCCTCCACCAGGCGCACGGGGTGTTGGTGGGTGGTGGGCTCGGTTGTCTCGACGCACCCGCCCTGGTCCACGGCGACGTCCACGATCACGGCCCTCGGCTTCATGAGGGAGAGCATGTCGCGCGTCACCAGGCGGGGAGCTTTGGCACCGGGTACCAGCACGGCGCCGATGAGAAGATCGGCCTCTCGGAGCTTGGCGCGGAGGTTGTGCCGATTGGACATCAGGGTGGTAACGTTGGCGGGCATTATGTCGCTGAGGTAGCGCAGCCGGTCCAGATCCACGTCCATCACGGTCACGTCGGCACCCAGGCCCGCGGCGACCTTGGCCGCGTTGGTGCCCACAACCCCCCCACCCAGGATCACCACGTGCGCGGGCTGAACGCCGGGGACGCCTCCCAGCAGGATGCCGCGACCCTCCATGGGACGCTCCAGGTACTTGGCGCCCTCCTGAACGGCCATCCGACCGGCGACCTCGCTCATGGGGGTGAGCAGCGGGAGCCGCCCCTCATCCGTCTGGATCGTCTCGTAGGCGATGCAGACAGCCCGGCGGTCCATCATCGCCCGCGTCAGCTCCGCGCTGGCCGCGAAATGGAAGTAGGTGAAGAGCAACTGGCCGGGGCGGATCCAGGGCCACTCCTCGGGGAGCGGCTCCTTCACCTTCACCACCAGGTCCGACCGCGCGAAGACCTCTTGGCCGGTGGCGACCAACTCGGCGCCGGAGGCCTCGTACTGGTCATCGGTGACGCCGCTGCCCAAGCCCGCCCCCTGCTGAACCAGCACCTGGTGCCCGGCCTCCACCAGGCTCTCGGCGCCGACGGGGACCAGCCCCACCCTGTACTCGGATTCCTTGATCTCCCTCGGAACGCCCACTACCACGGGTCACCTCACAAACGACGAAGTCAGGGCGCCGAATGGGGCCTCAAGATGGGGCTGCGGCGACGGTAGAGGCGGGCCACGGTGTCGGAGTAGGAGAGGGTCCAGTCCGGGCATAGGTCCAGGGCACGACTGAGGGGCATCTTTCGGTCCACAAGCACAAGGTTGATGCCGCGAGAGTCCAGTACCCTCTTCCAGCGAGGCTCGAGACGATGGAGCACGCAGAAGTCGTCGAAGGACGTTCGGTAGTACACCTCAGCGCGCCCATCTACGAACACGGGGTACTCCGGCAGAGTCCAGATGAGGTGACCGCCCCACCTGTACTCGTTCCATAGGGGGCCGGGGTATCCTGCAGTCTTGAGATAGGCTACCGCCCGGTCCGGGAAGCTGGCGCTGCCCAGGCTCCAGCCAGGAAGGTAGCGCCAGGGGACCCCGTCGGCAATGATCGCGGCCGAGGGGGCGCCCACCACCAGGAAGGCGGCCGCGGCAATGGCGGTCGCCCCGCGCCGGCAGCTCTCCCCCAGCAGCCCAAGCTGAGCCGCGACCCACTTTCCGATGGCCGGCAGGTGCCCCGCCAGCGTGGGTGCCGCCACGAGCCCGAAGAGCGGCACGTGGCGAACTGCCAGCAGGGACAGGTGCAGCGTTCCCGCTACCAGCAGCAGGTCCACCACGGAGGCAAGGCGCCCCGTGCCGCGGTCCCGGAGCTGCCACCCGGCAGCAAGGGCAAGAGGCGTCGCGAGGACAAGCGCCTCATACCAGTGGAGGGCACTGCTTCGGAAGACGGGCGAAAACCACTCGGTGATGATGGTGAAGACCTGGGGGTGGCTAGCGAGGCGAAAGGGGTACAGCCAGAGGCCGATCCCATGGGGGTTCACGAGAGTGACCAGCACGCAGGCTGCCCAGCAGATCCAGGCCTCACCGTACCCCCGCGCCGGGCTCTGGCCGTGACGGCCCAGACGGTCATCCAACCACCACCCCGCGAGGCAGAGGGCTAGGAGCAGCGGTCCGAGCCCCACGCCTGCGTGGCAGTTGGCCCAGAGCAGCGTCAGGGGCGGCAGGCTCCACAGGAGCCAGCGGCGCCGCCCATCGGCCCCAGTCGGCTCTTGGCCCTCGGCGCTGCCTTCGGCGCCGTAGCGCCAGTGGTCCAGAAGCAGCATCCAGAGAGCCAGCATCAAGTAGGTCACCAACTGAGGGCGAGCGTCCCAGAAGACGCGCCCGCAGTACGCGGCCGCCAGCGTGGCCGCGGCCCCCACCAGAGTTGAACCACTTCGGCGGCGCGCCAGCAGGTAGATGAGCAGAAAGGTGGTCCACAGCAAGCAGAGCTTCAGTGCCACGAGGGCCGCGGGCCCGACGTGCGTGAAGAGCTGGTACATCAGGCAGCAGACCAACCACTCATGGACGAGCCAGGGCTCGCCCCTGGAGGTCCAGGAGAGGGTGTCGACGCGTGGAACGGAGCCGGTCCGGCTGATGATCTCTCCGGCCTTGAGCTGCCAGCCAAGGTCGTTGGCCGGCAGCGACATGAGGGGCGCCAGCAGCACAAGCAGGCAGAGCACCGTCAAGGCCGCGGCGGTGAGGAGCGGCGCGAGGGGATCCCAGAGGGTCAGGCAGTGCCGGAGGCGCGAAGGAGAGGGCTGAGTGTCGGCGGGCTCCCAGAGGGGGGCGGGGGCGCCGTCCACGTCACAGGTGGGCGAGGGACGCGCGGGCGGCCTGCACGGTGGCATCGATATCCGCCTCCGAGTGGGCGGTGGACAGGAAGGAGGCCTCGAACTGCGAGGGGGCCAGGTAGACGCCCTCATCCAGCATCGCGTGGAAGTAGCGCGCGTACCGACCGGTATCTGAGCCCTTGGCGGAAGCGTAGTCCGTGACAGGCCGGTCGGTGAAGAAGGCGGTCATCATGGAGCCGACGCGGTTCAGAGTGACGGGCACGCCCGCCTCCGCCCCGGCAGCCCGCAGCCCCAGCTCGAGGCGCGCGGCCAGAGACTCCAGTTTCCCATACACGCCGGGCTCCCCCAAGGCTCTCAGGGTAGCAATGCCCGCGGCCACTGCCACCGGGTTTCCCGAGAGTGTGCCGGCCTGGTACATGGGGCCTGCAGGCGCGACCCGCTGTAGGATCTCGCGCCTTCCGCCGTAGGCAGCGGCGGGGAAGCCTCCGCCCAGAACCTTCCCAAGCACCGTCAGGTCCGGGATGACGCCGTAGAGCGCCTGCGCCCCGCCGGAGGCGACGCGGAAACCGGTGATCACCTCGTCGAAGATGAGCAACGCGCCGTGCTTGAGCGTGGCCTCACGCAGCCCCTGCAGGAATCCCTCGGCCGGCGGCACCACGCCCATGTTGCCCGCCACGGGCTCCACGATGACCGCCGCGATTGAGTCGCCCTCGGTCGCGAAGGCAGATCCAACGGCCTCCAGGTCGTTGAAGGGAACGGTGAGGGTGTCCGCCACCACGGCAGGAGGAACACCGGGGGTCTCGGGGATGCCCAGGGTGGCGAGGCCGGAGCCGGCCTTGGCCAACAGCGCATCACTGTGCCCGTGATAGCCGCCCTCGAACTTCAGTATGCGGTTGCGACCGGTGAAGGCGCGCGCCAGGCGCAGAGCGGACATGACCGCCTCGGTGCCGGAGCTGACCATGCGTAGCTGCTCTACCGAAGGGATGCGCTCCCGGACTAGCCGGGCCAGCTCTACCTCCGGCTCAGTCGGCGCGCCGAAGCTGGTGCCCTTCGCCGCGGTGGCGAACACGGCGTCCAGCACGGCTTCCGGCGCGTGGCCCAAGATGAGCGGGCCCCAGGAGCCGACGTAGTCCAGGTACTCGTTGCCGTCCACGTCCCACACGCGCGAGCCCTTGCCTCGGGCCAGGAACAGCGGGTCGCCGCCCACGCCCCGGAACGCGCGGACGGGGGAGTTCACCCCGCCGGGGATCAGCTCGCA
>DASXUI010000520.1:0-17791 GCA_036504955.1 Armatimonadota bacterium | reverse complement strand
CCGTCTGGAGCAGCAGACTGCGGGCGTGGTCCCCCACTTCGGAGGCCCAGAAGTCGTAGTCGCTCAGCGTGATGGAGGTCGACATCGTCAGGATGTTGGGCTCGCAGACCGGCATCGGCGTGCGGCGGGCGAAGGGATGCCGCGTCACGAGGGTCAGCTTGTCGTAGAAGCGGTTGAGAGCGGGCAGGTCCCCGCGCAGCACGACGCGCGCGGTGTAGGGGAGTCGCGACATGTCCGGCCCAGGGTTGTCCTCCTCAACCGTCCAGCGTCCGGTGGCGGAGAACCCGGAGAACTCCGTGTACAGCCCGGCCCCGTAGCGCTGCAGCTTCAGCCGGTCGGCCTCCAGTATCATCGCCATCGGCACCCGGTTGGCAAGGATTGCTTCCATCCTGCGCGCCGCGGCAAAGGCCTGGGGCGCCGAGAGGTGGTCAAGTGCCCGCCAAAGCTGCCGCCGGGCCCCAACCCGTGCCGGGATGGCGAACCGCAGGCCATTGACTCCATCTCCGCGCGTGATTCGGGTCGCGATGAAGAGCGACTGAAGCGCGTGCCCGCTCACTGCGTCCCATCGCCCCTCTGTAGTGGCAAGGCGGCCTCTCAGCGAGAGCATCCGCGCGATCCATGGACCCCACTCCATGGGGCTCTTGGGTCCCGGAGCACCCAGAAGTACCGGACAGAGGTACGGCTTCCGCGCCGCGGAGGCCAGCAGGGCATCGAAGCCCTCGGGCCCGCGCGCGACCCGCCGAACCTCCGCCATCGGCATGGGTGGCTCGGAGCTGGCGTGTCGGCGGGCGCGCGAGGGTGGCTCTCCCGGCACTCTCGGCAGCGCCCGAAGCGCGTCGCCGATGCTCCTCCTGCTCGCCTCAAGCAGTCTTCCAGCCCGCACGTAGTCGTCGAAGGCGTTTGGGCTGGGAAGCGGCGGATCGGAGCTGATGGGAAGCGGCTCCCGGAGCACCCGGTAGCCCCGCACCCCTAGCACCAGCAGCACCACCGCCAGCGCGACGCCGACCGTCTTCCAGGCGCGAGATCCGCCGTCCACCCCTCCCCCGCTCATGCGCCGCCCTTTCCGGATCGGGTGCGGCGGCCCGTCCGCTCGCACAGCTCCCCAACACCCGTCCCTCATTCCATGATACTAGACCGGCCGTCGGTCTGTTCAGGTCGCCGGACTTAGGGCGGGTCGTTGGGTCGTTGGGTCGTTGGGGAAGGCCTCAGAGAGCGGGACTGGGACCGGTCGGACGGGCCTGACCGGTCGGACGATCAGGGCATTGGGGGCGGTTCGGTGGCACCACCGGGCGCCAGGGGTGTTACCCCCGGCCGACGTAGAGGCGCCCCTCCGGGGCTTCGTGCGCTCTGTGCCTCCACCCCTGTGTGCTGACGCAGACCCGTTTGAGCCCCGGAGGGGCGCCTCTATGTCAGCCGGGAATGGCATTCCCGGCATGGGAGCGCCGTCCCCGAGAGCCCGCACAGTCCGACCAGTCTTGGCCCCCCGCCCTCCGAATCCCCGCTCCAACGACCCGCCCGTACCCCTTGACATTCCCCTTCGGCCCCGCCATTATTGACTAAACATTTACTCAACAAGCATGGTGAGGGTGCGATGCGGCGGAGGGAACAGGAGGAGGAACCTGGGCAGAGGCGGGCGCAGGCGGAGGCGCGCCGGGAACAGCTTCTGGAGATCGCCTTGGACCTCTTCGCCAAGAAGGGGCTGCGCGGCGCCACTATCCGCGAGATCGCGCGCCGAGCGGAGATCACGGAAGGGCTGATCTACCACTACTTCGCCAGCAAGGACGAGTTAGTGACAGCCGTCATGCGGCGCTACCACTTCGGCCCTCGGCTCATCGAACTGCTGGACGAGCTGGGCGACGAGCCCGTGGAGGAGGCGCTGTTCCGAGTCGGCACCCGCTTCCTGGAGCTGCTCACGGAGAAGCGGCAGCTCGTTCACATGGTCTTCGCGGAGGTCCGGAACAACCCAGGCTTCGGGCAGACCCTGGGCTCCGTGATGATGGGCATCCTTCAGCGACTCACCGAGTTCATGGAGGAGAGGATCGCCCGCGGAGAGCTGCGGCCCCACGACACCACCCTTAGCCCCCGCGTCTTCATGGGCGGCCTGTTCTGGTACTTCTTCGTCCACCAGAATCTGACGCCCAACGTGGCGCTGGTCACACCCGAGCGCTTCACCCGCTTTGCCGTCAGCGCCCTACTGCAGGGCCTGGGCTCCGAGGATCTCCGCGGCGCCGACGAGAGTCTGACCGCGCTCCTCGCCTCCGGCAACACCCCAATCTCAAGCAAGGTGGGGACCCCATGAGAATGCTCCTGTTGGGTCTGCTGGTCCTGCTTCCGGCGCTTCCGGCCTCCGCCGAGCCGGCCCCGGGCGCTCCAGAGGTACTGACACTTCCCGCCGCTCTCGCGCTGGCGCTGAAGGACAGCCCGCGCCTTGAGGCTGCCCGGCAAGGGATCGCGGCAGCGGGGGCCGCCCGGCGGGGCGCCCGAGCCGAGGGGAGCCCCGACGTGAGCTTCAGCGCCGTGAAGAAGGTGCAGGGCCCGGAGGTCAGCCTCGGGCTTCCGCCCGCCCTGGCGCCCCCAGGCGGAACCGTCCTCACCCCTTCACAGGAGCTGGACCTCCAGCTCCAGGCTGCCCTGCCCCTCTACACCGGCGGGCGGGTGAGCGCCGACCGAAGCGCCGCGAAGCACCTGCAGCAGGCGGCGCGGCTCCGGCTGGAGGCGGAGAGGCAGCGCCTGGTCTACGACGTGACCGGCTCCTACCTGGACGTTCTGGAGGCGAAGCAGCAGGCGGACCTCGCCGGCGCCATGCGAGGGCTCACGGCCTCCCGGCTGCAGGTAGCCCGGGTCCGCCTCAAGGCCGGTGCCACGCTGCCGCTGGAGGTGAGTCAAGCGGAGGCAGACCTGGCCGGCGCGGTGCAGAGCGAGATCGAGGCTGGAGCCCGGGTCGAGCAGGCCGGCGCCACGCTCAACAGCCTGTTGGGCCGTCCGGCCGGCACTCCCGTGGTGCTGGCGCCGCTGCCCGAGGCTGAGCCCCCCACCCCGCTGGTGGCTGGCGCCCCTCACGCGTCCACCCCGGAGGAGCTTCGGGCGGCGGGACTCTCCCGACCTGACCTCCAGGCGCTTCGCGAGGATGCTATGCAGGCCGGCGCGCAGGTCTCGGCGGCGAGGGCAACCAAGCGTCCCCAGATCGGCCTCTCGGCCCTGGCCCTCGACCGCATCCCGAAGACGCTTCTCGGCGGCTTCACGTGGTCTCTGGCCGCGTCCCTAGCTCAGAGCCTGTTCGACGGCGGGAAGGCGCGCGCCCGGATCGATGCCGCCAAGGCGGAAGCCGGCCGGCGCTCTGCCGTGGTGAAGGAGTCCGAGCGGCAGGCCGAGGCGGTGGTGGAGCGGGCGCGAGTCGCCCTTGATGCCGCTGAGAAGCGGTTGGCCGCCGCGGATCGAAGGGTGTCCGCTGCGGCCGAAGCGGTCACGGTCGCACAAAGACGCCAGTCGGCCGGAGCGGCCATCCCCACCGAGGTGGACGAGGCCCGGGTGTCGCTGGTACGCGCGCAGACGGACGCCGTGACCGCGCGCTTCGAGGCCGCGCGGGCGCGGGTGCAGCTCGCCTATGCCGCTGGCCTCGCGGACCCGAAGTCGGTCGCCAACCTTGCCGTGGTTGCCCCACCGAGCCGGTAGTGAAGGAGAACCCCATGCACAACCCAGCGGAACTGAGGAGGAGGGTGCTTCCCCTTCTGTTGGTGGCACTGCTCCTGGGAGGGGGCTACTGGTGGTGGCGGAACCACCGGCAGGCGCAGCTGGACTCCACTCAGCTCACCGCCAACGGCACGGTCCAGGCGGACGTCGTGGAGGTGGGGGCACAGCGAGCCGCCCGTCTGGCGCGCTTCACCGTGCCGGAGGGCGCCGCGGTGAAGGCCGGCCAGATCATCGCGGAGCTGGACACCAGCGAGCTCGCCGCGCAGCTCCAGCAGGCGCAGGGGGCGGCGCAGGGTGCCTCCGGGCGCCTGGCGGAGATCCTGAAGGGCGCCCGCCCGGAGGAGCTACAGAAGGCGGAGGGCCAGGCACTGAGCGCCCGCGCCGCGCTTCGCGGGGCCCAGCGACTCCTGGGGGTCTCCCGGCTGGCCTATGAGCGGCGCACCTCCCTGAAGCAGGCGGTGGATGCCGCCCAGACCCAGGTCCGCGTGGCGGAGGCGGCGGTGAAGCAGGCCCTCTCCGCGGAGGGCGGCGCGGCCAAGGCCGTGCAGACGGCGCGGGAGGAGAGCCGGACCACGGTTCAGCTCCGGCAGGCCCGCGACCAGGCGCGCCAGCAGTTGGAGACGGCGGAGGCCGCTCTTACCAGCGCCCGCGCCCAACACCGGTTGGTGGTGCTCGGGCCGCGGGAGGAGGACCGCCGGGCCGCCGAGGCGCAGGTCGGACAGGCGGAGGCGGCGCTGCAAGCCGCGCGGACCACCTCGGGGAACGCCGCCCGCGACCTCGCCCGAGCGGAGGAGATGAGCAAGGGCAGCGCCGTTTCGCCACAGCAGCTCGACGCGGCCCAGGCGCGCGCCACCGCGACGGCGGCTCAGGCAAGGCAGGCTGAGCAGGCTCTGAGCCAGGCCCAGCAGCGGCTGGCGGCCCTCCGCTCCGGATCTCGCCCAGAGGAGGTTCAGGCCGCCGAGGGAGCCGAGGCCCAGGCGCAGGCAGCCGTCGACGGCGCCCGCCGAGCCGTCGCGAACGCCGAGGAAGCCTACGCCCTGAAGCTGGCCTCCCGGGCGCAGCTCGACACTGCCCTTACGCAGCACGACGTCACACGGACGCAGGTGCTGGGCACCCAGTCCACCCTGGCCGGCGCGCGGCTTGCCCTCGCCAACGCCCGCACCGCCTATTCCGACGCCCTGGCGGAGCGGCAGGGACAGGACACGGCCCAGCAGCAGTACGAGGCCGCTATCGGCCAGCTTCAGGCAGCGGAGGCGCAGCTCTCGCAGGCGAAGAACGGCTACACGCGCGAGCAGAAGGTTCAGGCCAAGGCCCAGCTTCAGCAGGCCTCGGGCCTCCTCAAGCTCGCGAGGGTGCAGGAGGAGCAGAGCGTCATCCGCGCCCCCAGCGCCGGAGTGCTGACAGAGTACGTGGCGCGACCCGGGGAGGTGGTGGTGCCCGGCGCCACCGTCGCGAAGCTCGTGCCCCTCGACGCGCCCTACATCACCCTCTACGCCCCACTGACCGAGCTTGGGCGAGTCAGGATCGGCCAGGTGGTGGACGTCACCACGGACACCTTCCCCGGCAAGAGCTACGAGGGCAAGGTCTACTGGATCAGCGATACGCCGGAGTTCACCCCTCGTAACGTTCAGACCAAGGACGAGAGGGTGAAGCTGGTCTTTCAGGTGAAGGTCCGCATTCGCAACCCACGGCGGGAGCTGAAGCCCGGCATGCCCGCCGACGCCACGGTCCGCCTTACGTGAGCGCCCCCGACCAGAGCCCCGACGCTGCCATCCTTGCCAAGGGCCTACGGAAGACCTTCGGGCGCACCGTCGCCGTGGAGGGGCTGGACCTGACCATTCCCACCGGCGAGATCTTCGGACTCGTGGGCCCCGACGGCGCCGGGAAGACCACGACCTTCCGTATGCTTCTGGGGCTGGTGGCGCCGGACGCAGGGGAGGCCCGGCTGGGACGGTTCGACGTCCGCAAGCACCCGCGCCAGGCCCGCGAGGTGGCCGGCTACGTTGCCCAGCAGTTCACGCTCTACGGGGAGCTAACCGTGGAGGAGAACCTGCGCTTTGTGGCGGAGGTTCGCAGCCTGAGCGCGGCCGATACCCAGGCCAGGGAGAAGGAGCTCCTGGAGCTGACTGGCCTGGCTCCCTTCACCGCGCGCCTGGCCCAGGACCTCTCCGGCGGCATGAGGCGCAAGCTCGCCTTCCTCTGTGCCCTGCTTCATCACCCGCGTATCCTTCTGTTGGATGAGCCTACCACCGGCGTCGACCCCGTGAGCCGGCGGGAGTTCTGGCGGATGCTCTACGGCCTGCCCGCCCAGGGCGTCACGCTGCTGGTCAGCACACCCTATCTGGACGAGGCGGAGCGCTGCCACCGGCTGGGGCTGATGGTCGGCGGGAAGCTGCTGGCCGTGGATACGCCCGCCAACCTGGTGGCGCGGATGCCGGACGCGTTGGCGCGGATCCGAACGGACGCCCGCAAACAGGCATCCCAGGTCCTCGCCCGGCACCCGGAGGTCCGCTGGGTGGACACCGTCGGCAGCTCCCTGCGCGTCGCGTACGACCGAAGCCTGGACTCGGGAGACGGCGGACGCATCGGCCGGTGGCTGAAGGAGGCCGGCGTGCCCTACCAGAGCTGCGAGGCCGCCACACCGGCCCTGGCTGACCTCTTCAACAGCCTCACGGGGCAGCCCCAGCCTCGACTAGAGTCTCAGGAGCCGGCGGCGGCATGAGCGAGACGGAGTGGGTCGTGGAGGCTAGCCAGCTCACGCGCCGGTTCGGCCGCTTCACCGCGGTGGACCGCGTGGATCTGCGCGTGCCCAGGGGCAGCATCTTCGGCTTCCTGGGGCCCTCCGGCTCCGGCAAGAGCACCACGATGCGGATGCTGTGCGGGCTGCTGAAGCCGACCTCCGGCCGCGGCACCGTCGACGGCCTGGACATCGAGAAGCAGCCGGACCAGGTGCGCCAGTGTCTGGGCTACATGGCGCAGAAGTTCAGCCTGTACCCCGACCTGCTGGTCCGCGAGAACCTGCAGTTCTACGGGGGCATCTATGGCCTGGCTCCCGACCGCCTGGGCGCGCGCATCGATGAGGTGCTGCGCAACCTCGGCCTCTCGGACCTCAGCGACACCCTCACCGGGGAGCTGCCCCTGGGCTGGAAGCAGCGCGTGGCCCTGGCGGCCGCGGTTCTGCACCAGCCGCCGGTCCTCTTCCTGGATGAGCCCACCTCCGGCGTCGACCCCACCTCCCGCCGTCTCTTCTGGAGTACGCTGGACGATCTGGCCTCCGGTGGCGCCTCCCTCATCATTAGCACCCACACCATGGATGACGCTGAGCGGTGCGACCTGGTCGGCATCATGTTCGAGGGCCGGCTGATCGCCACCGACCACCCCAAGCGGCTGAAGGAGCAGTACAGCGGCCACCTGTACCACGTGCAGGCAGACCCGCTGCTGAAGGCTCTGGAGGTGGCGAAGGGTCTGCCCGGCATCGAGGATGCCGCCATGTTCGGCACCGCGCTGCACCTGACGGCCGCGACGGAGGATCGAGAGAGTCTGCGCTCCTCCCTCGTCCAAGCCGGGCTCCAGGTGGGGGACATCCACCCCATTGAGCCGAGCATGGAGGACGTGTTCGTGCAGGCCATCGCGCGGAGCCAGCGCGAGGAGCGGAGCACGGACAAGGGGGCGAAGCGGCAATGAGCGCCAGCCTGCGCCGCATCCGCGCCATCGCGAAGTCCGAGGGCCTGCACCTCCTCCGAGAGCCGAGGACCCTCATGGTCATCCTCGTGCAGCCGGTGATGCTGCTGGTCCTCTACGGCTACGCCATCAGCTTCGACCTGCAGCGGCTGCCCTTCGCCGTCTGGGACCAGGACCGAAGCGAGGAGTCGCGCACCCTGGTCAGCCACCTGAACGCGGGCGGCGACAAACGGACGCTGGAGCTGAAGGGGTACGTCTCAGACCCGGAGCAGATCGAGCCGCTGCTCTCGCGCGGTGAAGTGCGGTTCGTGCTGGTGCTGCCGGTGGGGCTCGGCCGCGACCTCCGGGCCGGCCGCCGGCCCTCGGTGCAGGCGCTGATCGACGGAGCGGACGCCAACACGGCGGGAGTAGCGGGGGGATACCTCTCCGCGGCAATCGCGACCTACAACAGCTCCCTCATGCTGTCCGGCCTCAGCCGCGTGACGGGGGCGTCTCGAACGGGGGGCGCGGAGATGGGGGACGCCGGCAAGGCCTTCTCACCCATCGACCTCCGGTGGCGCGTCTTCTACAACCCCGACCTCAACAGCCGGCGCTTCATCATTCCCGGCCTCATGGCGATCCTGCTGACCATCGTGGCAGCCTCGCTGACCTCCACCACCATCGCCCGGGAGCGGGAACTGGGCTCCATCGAGTCGCTGCTCACCTCCCCCATCAGCGCGCTGGACCTGGTGATCGGCAAGATGGCCCCCTACGTGGTGGTCGCGCTGGGAAACGTGACTCTGGTGCTGCTGGTGGGGGGACTTGTGTTCCAGACCTGGCCCCGGGGGGACCTGTTCACCCTGGGCTCCTTCAGCTTCCTGTTCCTGCTGGGGATGCTCGCTATCGGCATGGCGGTAAGCGCGGTGGCGCCCACGCAGCAACTCGCGCTCCTGGCCGCCCTGTTGGCGACGATGTTGCCAAACTTCTTCCTGACCGGCTTCACCTTCCCCCGCTCCAACATGCCGGTGCTGCTTCAGTGGATCTCCGCCCCCATTCCGGCGACCTCCTACCTGGTGGCCATTCGCGGCGTGTTCCTGAAGGGGGTCGGATGGAGTGTCCTGTGGCCGCAGGGCCTGTGGATGCTTCTCACCACCCTTGCGCTGCTGACGCTGACCGTTCGCGTGATGAGCCGCAGCCTGGCGCGAGGGCTCCAGTGAGGGGGGTGACGCGATGAACCGCCGCAGGCTGATCAGCGCGATCCGTAAGGAGTTCCGGCAGCTCAGCCGGGACCGCCGAACGCTTCGCCTCTTCGTGATTGCCCCCATCGTTCAGCTCATCATGTTCGGGTTCGCGGTGAACACGGACCTGAAGGGGGTGAAGCTGGGGGTGGTGATGGAGGAGCCCTCGCCCCAGGCGATGAGGCTGGTGGAGGCCGTCCGCAACACCCACGCCTTCGTGCTGTCGGAGTCGAGTGACACTCCCGAAGACGCCCAGCCCTGGCTGGACTCCGGCGCGGCGCAGATCACCCTGGACATCCCCCATGGCTTTGCCCGGGCGCTGGGCAAAGGGGAGGCCCCCGCCGTTCAGGTGCTCTCCGATGGTGCCGACTCCAACACCGCAACCCTGGCCTTCCAGTACCTCTCCGGCGCGGCCACCACCTGGGCCCTGGGCGAGCGCGTGACCTACCTGAAGGCCCATCCACAGCAGGCCGCACGCCTCTCGAAGGTTCCGCAGATCGGTCTGGAGCCCCGATTCTGGTACAATCCGGACCTCAAGAGTGTGAACTACCAGCTTCCCGGCGTGCTGGGGCTGGTGATGCTGACGATCACCCTCAGCGCCAGCTCGCTTGCAATCGTGAAGGAGCGGGAGCTAGGCACGCTGGAACAGCTCTCGGTCACCCCCCTGAGCGCGGCGGAGATGCTGGTGGGCAAGACGGTGCCCATCGGCTTCGGGGGGCTGCTGCTGACGCTCGTCGTCATGCTCATCGCCTGCTTCGGCTTCGGCGTGCCGCTGAGAGGCTCCATCCCCTTCCTCTTCCTGTGCGCGGTCCTCTTCCTGCTCAGCAGCACCGGGATGGGTCTGCTGGTATCTGTAGTCTCCAAGTCGCAGGTCCAGGCGCAGCTCACCGCCAGCTTCATGATGACGCCGCTGATCCTGCTGAGCGGCTTCCTGTTCCCCATCGCCAACATGCCGGTGTGGGCCCAGTGGATCACGCGCGCCCTGCCGACCCGCTACTACATGGAGGCGGTCCGAGGCATCTTCCTGAAGGGCCAAGGCTTTGGGGAGCTCTGGCACCAAGCCGCCGCCCTGGCAATCCTCGGCACCCTCCTCTACACCAGCGCCATCCGCCTCTTCCACAAGCGTTCGGAGTAGTGAAGGGGTCGTTGGGTCGTGGTTCATTGGGAGGGGCCTCAGACGACTGCGCCATCGCCACGCCACTTCCTCTGGGCGGAACCGACGTCACCTGAAGCGCTGACCCGAGTATGCGGGGGTATGACGCGAGAGCGAGGCTGCCCGTGCCATGGTCCTTGTGGAACTGTCGGCCGCCATGGCTGGGTCATCGTCGCGTGTACCGTTACGCCCTAGATCAATGCGATGGCATCGCGCTGCCGGGATGCAGTCTGGTTAGCCCCTGCCCTACGTAGGTCTCCAGGAGCTCAGTCTGACTCTTCGGCGGGTTCCTGAGGTCTGCCCGCTGCTGCTTCGCAGATTGGTACACCTTCTCTGGCTGGGGGTCGAGCAGATGCACTATGAACCGGTCGGGATGCCGCGCATCGATATCAGAGGTCGGTGCGGCGGCGCAGCCGCTCTCGCCTCTGGAGAGCTCTTCTGATGGACTGAACGCACCAGGATATCTGACCAGGAGGGCTGTCATGACAGTCGGCATGTATGAGGCCAAGGCAAAGCTCCCGGAGCTTGCGAGGAGAGCCCAGGGTGGCGAAGAGGTGATCATCACCCATCGAGGAAAGCCGCTCGTTCGCCTGCAACCCATCCGCACGGCGGTGGACCCTGCCGAATGGGCGGAGGCGGTTGCGTCTCTTGGCAGGCGGTTCGGTGTCCGCGCCACTCCCACGGAGGTGAAGGAGTGGGTGGACGAGGGTCGTCCATGAGCCTTGTGGTCGATGCTTCGTCTGTCCTGAGCCTGGCCCTGCCTGATGAGGCCGTCGGTGAAGAGCGCTCTCAATGGATCCTTCGTGGGCTCTGCATGGAGGGGATCACGGTCCCAGCCCAATGGCCTGTAGAAGTGGCAGGCGGGCTACTACGGGCTGAGCGCAGGGGCCGCTGCGGCGGCGCCTTCGTGTCCGCCACTCTGGACCTCCTGGCTCAGCTTCTGGTGACCCTCAGGCCCGTAGTCCCTGGCGACTGGGGGCGGCTGATGGCCTTGGCGCGGGACCAAGGGCTGTCGGTCTACGACGCCTGTTACCTTGATGTCGCCCTCCGCGAGCGACTGGCACTGGTCACCCTGGACACAGCGCTATCAGCCGCCGCTGGACGCCTCGGGGTGCCTCTGTACGGAGGCTAGCTTCGATCGTCACGTCCGTGGACTCCCCCACCCTATGGCCCGCCTGTTGCCGCAGCAGGTGCGGCATGGCCTACTGGGAGGTCGGCACGCCGGGCCGGCCTACCAGCTCGGAGTGGAGGCTCAGGAACTCTCCATTCCCAGAGGAGCCGTGACGCAGACCTGGCGTGCTGTCGTGGAAGCCACCGTTAGCTCTAGCGGCCAGGGTTTCCCCGCATCGAGGTGACTGACTTGCCTCTTGTCTCGACCGAGCACTCACCTACCTCACTGGCCCCCTCCCAGGAGGACCTCAACCCCTTGATCGAGGGACCTCTGTTCGAATGCTCTTGCCTGTGGCAGGGGGACGCTCGCGCCGAGTGCGAGCCTCTTGCTCGCTCCACGGGGAACGGGTCGGTGGCCGGAGGGCGCAGGCTAGCCACCGGTTGGGTGAATGAGGGCACTATTGAACTGCGGCCGAGTCGCAGGCCTGACGCTCGCGCCGAGTGCGACCATCCTGCTCGCGCCGCCGGGGAGGGGCTGGAGGTGGACCATCGGCATGTGGCTGGACCACGCCGCGCAGGCGAGACGCCTGCGCCCCAACTGCCTTGGGCGTGGCCTGGAGGGCAGGTGGGACCCAGCGGCGTGAGGGGGCGCACCTGCTCGGCCTGCGGCAGGACCCTGGTGCCATGCAGGCGGCGGGGTCGTCTTGGGCCACGGACTTGTCGCGGGACAAGTCAACCAGCTAGGGCTGGTGAAGCGCTCGATGCTCAGTCGCGCCGGCTTCGACCTGCCGCGCAAGCGGGTGCATCTGAGCGCTAGAGCCCCATCGTCTAGAGTGAGGCGGAGCCTGTCTGGCGCGGTCAGCAACGGAATAGGCAGGGAGACACCACACGTACTTCACACTGGAGGCAGCAGACGCAAGGAGACTGGATACGGGGAGGCTCGCTGGGGGCAGGCGATGGCATCAGGCAAGACGAAAGGCGGGCAGCCGGCCAGCGTAGTGAGCAGTTGGCTCAGGTAGGGTCAAGCCGGATGCTAGCTCTGCCACTCCACAAGGGGCTCGGCGACTTGCCAGTGTTTCCTCGCGTCTTGCCGGAGACCTAGACATACCCCCTCCCCGCCAAGCGGTGAAGCATAAGCTTCCGCGGTGATATGCGACGTCCCTGAAGGGGGAGTCGGGATATGGCGCGGCACTCGCAGGTAGAGAAGCATGCCGGGGCTACGTGAGCGGTCCCTGACCATCCCAAGGACGTCCGGGCCGGCCCCCCTCTCGGCAAGACCCGCCCAGAGCAGCACCTCGCCACCAGCGTCAAGGATGCGGCCCCAGTAGACGGTCTTCAGGGAGTTCAGGACAGACGCCTTGCCCTTCGCATCCAGTCCTCGCAACGTCCGCGTGTCCAGGGCGACAAACGCCAAGCTCGTCCCCCACCGCGATCGCGCCAGCAGCTTCGAAAGGGCGGCCGAGTAGAGACGGACGAGGTCCGCCGCCTGCAGGCCAGGCGGGAGAGAGCTATAGGACGTCGACTGGCTTGGCTGGAGAAGGCGTCCCACCTGGGGGCTCTTAGACAGCAGCATCAACGCTCGTGGGGGGCCCGAAGCGTAGAACGCGTACGGGTTGCCTAGGTCCAGCACCTGTAGGCCGGCACGCCGGGCAGCCTGGAGGGCCTTGGCCTTGTCCCCGACCCATCGCACGCCTTGCCATGTACCGAGCTCGGAAGGCGAGCCAGCCGGAACGGAGGTAAAGGCGTCAACGCTCAGGTCTCCCTGGAAAGACACCACAACCAACGCCTCTCTGGTCCTACCAAGACTGCCGCTAGGTGTGACCTCCGAGGAAGGTCGAGCACCTTGACGACTGGCCACTGGCGCAGGACGAGAGCGTGACTGCTGCCGCGATGGTCGTCCACCAACCGATCTGGCCGCGGAGCTTACCAGCGTGCCGAGGCTGCCAGCCGCCAGTACGAGGGCACAGCCCAACACCCCAAGACCTCGGGCAGCCCGCGGCAGCACCGCCAAACCTGCTAAGCACCGCATCATAGAGTACACCTCGCCGGACCTAACGGACCCCTCAACGCTCAGTGTCACCAGTCCCTACCCGGGCCCTGAGCCCTGGTTGCTGGGCCCTTGCCCATAGTCACCGGACGACTAGACCGCGCGCTCCTGCTGGCTCTATCGCGCAGACAGGCGCTCCAAGCACTGCAACGACGGGTCGCCGATGGCGCCCTTACCAGGCGGCTGCGCCCTGGAGCACCTCCCGATCGCCGCCCCTCGGGGTATTCACCGAGCTCCAGCCAACAAGGCCTCTCCAGCCTGTGGAGCAGCCAGGTCGAGCTCGAGGATGACCTCGAGCCGGTCCCAAAGTAGTGTTTGAGGCCCTGCTGAGCCACCCAGGCCTCCGGCTTCTCCCTGCTGGCCTCCGCCAGAACGATCCTCACCTTCCGGGTCCTCACAGCCGGCAGTCGCGCTGTGGCGCACGATAGGTTGTGGATATCCCCACCGCGCCCCGGCCCAACATCGGCTTGATGTCCCCGGCGACCTCGGGCGTCGCCTCCTTCAGCATCCCTGCCTGCCTCGCCTCCTGCCGGTGGCTGGAAGCGCTCCACGCGATCACCTGGCGCCGCGCGCGGCTCTGACGTCGTAGCACCAGAGGGTGCCGAGGTGGCGGACGTAGAGCCGGCCGTTGGCGATGACCGGATAGGTCCAGGCCATCACTCCGGGGCTGCTCGGGGAACCGGGCGGCATGAAGCGCCCTCGCTCGCGGTACTCCATGGGCGAGGCCTCGACCAGGACCATCTCGCCGTTCTCGCCGTAGATATACAGGCGTCCGTCCGCGAAGACCGAGGATCCGGCTCCGACCGAGCGCTCGCGCCACTTCACCTCGCCGGTATGGAGGTCAACGCACTGCTGACACGGCCCGCCGGTGCCGTAGAGGTAGTCCCCGATGAGCACTACCCCGTTGTGGTTGTTGGTGAGACGTTTGGACTGATACACCTCGCGCGCCTCGAAGGCGTCTCCCTGGGCGGTAATGGCCGCCAGGCCGCCCGCCGTGAGCGTGGAGGTATAGACGCAGCCGTCCTGAGCCACGGGGGTGTTGATGTTGTTCTGGAACGAGGTCCCGTCGTAGCTCCAGAGGAACCGACCGCTCTTGGCGTCGATCCCCACGACGCCCCTCTGCACGAACTGAACATACTGCCGAACGCCACCCAGCGTGGCGATGATGGCCGAGGAGTAGCCGGCCTGGTTAGCGCCGGGCACGACGCACTTCCACACAAGGTCGCCCGTCATCTTGTCCAGCGCGGCCAGCGTAGCCTGGCTTCCGCCCGGCGTGCAGATTAGGAGGTTGCCGTCGATCAGGGGGGACTCGACGTAAGCGTTGCCCCCGGGCTGGCCGCCGAAGTCCCTCTGGAGGCTCTTGCGCCAAACAACCTTGCCCGTCGGCGCTTCGAGGCAGAGCAAATCCCCGTCGGAGCCAAGAACATAGAGGCGGTCGCCGTCAACGGTGGGGGTGGCTCGGGCGCCGGGCGTGGGCTGAAGATCGGGGTTGCCCACCTTGCCGAGGGGGGTGGACCAGAGCCGGTGCCCGTCCTTCACGTCGCGGGCCTGGACGTACTCCTCGGAACCTCTGCTGCAGACCAGATAGATACGGCCGCGGGCTATCGAGGGTGAGCCGAACCCATAGCCAACGTCATTAACCTGCCACAGAAGCTTGGGCCCTTCCTTCGGCCATCTCTTCAGCAGGCCGGTCTCCCGAGAGATCCCGGTGCGCTGGGGGCCGCGCCACTGCGGATAGTCCTCGGCACGAGCCCCAAACGCTGGGGTCAAGACACCTACGGCGATGGCGGCGACGGTAACGCTCTGAAGGTGACGGCAAGACCCCATTGGCGCTGGTCCTCTCACATGAGCTACGCCTGACTCACTGACTTGGTGACTACGCGCGGGTCCGCTGGATCAAGGATGCGGAACCCCCGCCCCACCAGGCCGGAGGGCGGATCATAGCTCGTCCGGCGGGCGGCGTGCCGGACGCGCGCGAGCGTAGGGTGGGAGGGATCCGGCCGCCCGGAGCAGCGCCCGACACAGCAAGCTTCCACATCCTAGCCTAGGATACCTGGGGATCCGGCCGGTTCAGGCCTGCCGAGGGCCCCCGTCTCACGGCTGGGAGCGCCACCTGCCTACGCAGGGCCCCTCCTCGTGCCGTTAGCAGGCGCGCCTTGGTACCTGCTCCTCAGAACCCGGCGCACATGGGCTCGACTCCCGGCACTTCGCACTGGAGAGGCAGGCTGAGCGCCACGCCTTCACTGTGCTGATTGCGGCGGCGGAGCCGGCTGTCGGCGTCCTAGCTCGCCCCGGCCTGCTACACCAGACTCGTCGCACTATGCCCGCGCCGCCCATCCAGCCCAGGGCGAGGCCCGACACTCACGTGCGGGGCCTGCGGACGACACGGAGTCGCGCTCCACCTGCGTTCTGCCCCTGCTCATGGCGGAGAGGACGCCGGAACCCCTGGACGGATCTTGAGAGGCAGGGAAGCATGTGCGGAGTGGTGGCGATCCTGGCGCCCGAGGGCGGCGCATCGGCAGAAACTCTTGAGCGGGCCACCCGGGCCCTGTGGCACCGAGGGCCAGATGCCCAGCGCCACTGGGTGGCGGGACATGGGCGCGTTGGGCTGGGGCACAGCCGGCTCAGCATCATCGACCTGACCACCGGCGACCAGCCCATCGCCAACGAGGACGGCGGCCTCCGGGTGGTGGTGAACGGCGAGTTCTACGGGTTCGAGGCTCTGCGAGAGGAGCTGGAGAGGGCCGGACACCACTTCCGCACCCGCTCCGACAGCGAGGTCGTCCTCCACCTCTACGAGGAAACGGGGACGCGCTGCCTCCATCGCCTGCGGGGCGAGTTCGCCTTTGTGCTCTGGGACGAGCCCAACCGGCTTCTCTTCGCCGCTCGCGACCGCTTCGGTATTAAGCCCCTGTTCTACGCCCGGCACGAGGGCCGGCTCTACCTGGCCTCCGAGGTTAAGGCCCTCTTTGCCGCTGGGGTCCCTGCCGGCTGGGATCGGGAGATGGTCCACCAGTTCCACGCCTGTGGGCTGCTGCCCCCCGACCGCACTCTCTTTCAGGGCGTCCGTCAGGTTCCGCCCGGGCACTACCTCCTGGCCGACGGCGGCCACGACCGACTACTGCCCTACTGGGACTTCAACTACCCCCGGGCGGAGGAGTACCAGGCGATCGACAGCGAGGAGCACGTGGAACGCCTGCGGGCGGCGCTCTATGAAGCCGTCAGGATCCGGCTTCGTGCCGACGTGCCGGTGGGCTGCTACCTAAGCGGCGGACTGGACTCCTGCGCGGTGTTGGGCATCGCCTCCGCCCTAGCGTCGCGGCCGCTCCACGCCTTTACCCTGCGTTTCGAGCAGCCTGAGTACGACGAGGGGGAGATCGCACAGGAGATGGCGGAGAAGGCGGGAGCCCACTTCTACCCCATCCCCATCAGCTCCGCGGACCTGGCCGAGGGCTTCGCCGACGCCGTGTGGCACGCCGAGACGCCCTTCATCAACGCCCACGGGGTGGCCAAGTTCCTGCTCAGCCGGGCCGTGCGCGACGCCGGCTACAAGGTGGTGCTGACCGGTGAGGGCTCCGACGAGGTGCTGGCGGGCTACCCCCACTTTCGGCGGGACCTCGTCCTCTACAACACCGAAGGCCAGGACGCCGAGGTTGCCGCCCAGCTACTCACCAAGCTCAACGAGAGCAACCAGGTCTCCCGGGGCATCCTTAGCACGGGCGGGGAGACCGTGCCGATGGAGAGCGTAAGGGGGGTGCTGGGGTTCGTCCCGTCCTTCTTCGAGGTCTGGGCGCAGCGCGCCCGGGGCTTCAGCGAGGTCCTAAGCCCCGCCTTCACGGCCGAGCACGGCAGTCGCGACCCCTCCCGCCTGTTCCTGAGCCATCTGGACGTGGAAGGACAGATGTCCGGTCGCGAGGCGGTGAACCAATCGCTGTACCTCTGGTCGAAGTCGCTGCTGCCCAACTACATCCTCTCCATCCTGGGTGACCGCATGGAGATGGCCCACTCGCTCGAGGGCCGACTGCCCCTCCTGGACCACAAGGTGGTGGAGACCATCGTCCAGATGCCAGTCACCGAGAAGATCCGGGGCATCACCGAGAAGCATGTGCTGAGGGAAGCGGCCCGGCCAGTGCTCACGGACCAGGTCTACCGCCGGCAGAAGCACCCCTTCCTCTCGCCCCCAGCCGCGGCCCGCACCGACGGCCCCCTCTTTGCCCTCGTGAATGACACCCTGCGAAGCGGCTATCCGGCAGACACAGGCTTCTTCGATCCCGAGGGGGTGAGCCGGCTGCTAGACCGTCTGCCCGCGATGGATGCCGGAGAGCGGACGCAGTTGGACGCCGTGCTCACCAGCCTCACCAGCTTCTGTCTGCTGGGGCAGTGCATGCACCTGTAGCCGCGGCTGCGGCCCTACCCGGTGCCCCGCCCATGCGCGCCTGACTCCATGCCCCCGTCACCTGGATCGCGGTCGCGCGCAGAGCCCCTTCATCGTCCCTTGCCGCCACTGCTACAGTCCTCATAGGCTGGCCCCTCGCCATCGCCAAGCCGTGAACCCGGGCGGAGCTGGCAGTTCCGCTCGCCCTCAGGAGAGCGCTTGGGGAGGCACCGGCAAGAGGAGTTCGGCGCGCGGCTGTGTAAAGGCCTGGCAGACCACGTCCGTCGCGTTGCCGACGTGAGCTTGGCTGCTGGTTGAGCCCCCAGCGCCTGAGTCGGCCCGCTGGCCGGCGGCTACGCGGCGTCGCGAAGCGGCTCGGTCGAGCGCTTGTGAGGGCCGGCCGGGGCGTGTGGCGAGGAGCGGCCCCGAAGCTCGGCCGGCCAGCCCCCGAAGGCAGAACCTACCGAATGAAACCCACAACCGAATCCCTCCCACCCGAAGCCCCCGAGCCCCCTCCC
>DASXUI010000519.1:0-9609 GCA_036504955.1 Armatimonadota bacterium | reverse complement strand
CGGCGCCTGTCGGCGCGGCAGGGGGAGGGGCGGTACCACCGAAACGGCCGGTAGCCTCTGGGCTTCGGGGTTCCGCCTCGGCATCTCCCGCAGCGAGGTGCGGACCGCGGCCGCAACGTCCGATGCCTGATGCTGCTGAGCACTCACGGCGGAGGCAGCGGCCGGGTTGACCTCCGTTGGCTGACGTGGCCCGGCGCTCAGCGGGCGAACCGCCAGGCGCAGCGTCGCGGCACCGGCCAGGCCGCTCATGAGTTCCGCGCCCCCCGGCGGCAGCGCCAGGGTGACTGAGTCGGCGCCGCCTGGCGGCGAGGGTGGCTTGGAGCCAAAGGTGGAGCCCTGCTGCCCCCGAGGATCGCCTCCAGCCAGGGCGCCGCCTACGGCCAGGACCTGGGCGTTGCGCACCGCAGTCAACACGCGGCCGGAGCGCAGGGCGGCGAGGACATCCACGCGGTCGCCCGGCTTCAGAAGCCCACTGCGGAGGATCGGGTCCTCCAAGCTGAGGCAGACGCCCATCATGTTTGCGTCGAGGGCACCCGGCAGCCCGAAGTCATCCCGCCTCTGCACCGAATCCTGGGTGAGGGTCTGCCCCGCCTTCATGGGGAAGGCGCACATCTGGCCGATGGCGGCGCCCAAGCTCGTCAGGGCCTTCTCCGGCGCCTGGCTCTCGGGCACCCGGCGCAGATCCAGGCGATCGGGCCGTATCACCTCGGAGCGGGCCAGATCCATCCGGGCCACCACCACCGCCACGAGCGGCTCCCGCGCCAGCCGAGAGGCCGCCCTCGGCTCCGCCGAGAGACTGCGCAGGTAACCGTAGAAGCAGACTACGGTAAACAGCGCAAAGACAGCACTCACGGTGTAGGGCTTGTTCCTCATTCACCTACTCTGTGTGAGGGCGGGTCGTTGGGTCGTAGGGTCGTGGGGTCGTTGGGGAGGGGCCTCAGAGGGACCGCTCTGGGTCTCTTGGGTCCCTTCGGCCAAGGGACCCAAGGGACCCAAGGGACGTAAGGGACCAAAGGGCATTCCCTGAAGCCCCTCCCCAACGACCCTACGACCCAACGACCCAACGACCCGCCGTTAGTGCCAGCAGTGTGCCCAGTGCGATGGCGACGGCGTAGGGAAGGGCCTGCTTCTCGGGGCCGTCGGCTGGGGGCAGGTCCGCGCCGAGAGCCCGCAGAAGGAAGCTGCGGCCCATGTTGCGCAGAGCCACCAGGAGCTTTCGGCGCAGGAGCAACAGCAGACAGGCCAGTAGACCTCCGCAAAGGGCCGTGCACAGAACGCTTCGGAGCGCCAGGTCACGACCAAGCAGGGCGCCAACCAGGCCCAGCAGCTTCACGTCTCCGCCGCCGAGCTGTCGGATGGCAAAGAGCGGCAAGGGGAGGGCCACGCCTACGGCCAGTCCCAACAGGCTGTCCCACGTCCCGGGGGTCCCGGACTGCAACGTGGACAAGATCAGGCCGGCGACGATCCCCGGCAGCGTGACCAGGTTGCGGATCTTGCCCTGGGTGACGTCGGTGTAAACGGAGATCCCCAGGCAGAGCGCCAGGACTCCCAGCCGCAGCCACCAGTACAAGAGCACACCCTTCCTAGCTTCGTGCTTAGGATGCGAGAGCCAGGCGACACGGCCCGGCGCGAACGCTCTCCGCCTGCTTACCTTCTCGTCGGCTCCGAGGCAAAGGATGAGGTGCCCAGGGGCCCAGGCACCTGGGCCTTTGGTCCTAGCCCGACTCGTGAACGAGGTGCCTGCGCGAGGTGCCTGCGCACCGCGTAGGGCGCGGAGGCCTGCCGGCTGGACGTGAGCCAGCAGCAGGTCCACTTCCGTGTCAGCGCCTATGCTTGCGGTGCTACGGCCAGCTCAGAGGGAGTCCTCGGCCAGGTGAGACAGTCGACTCTCGGTTGGCTTCAGGAGCGCTGCACGGTGCGGTGGGTGATCGCCTGGCTTGTTCCGGGCATCCCCTTCGCCTATGCCCTCGGCCGCCTGTCCGATCCGGACCTCTTCTGGCACCTCGCCACCGGCCGCTTCGTGCTGTCGCACGGGGCCGTGCCCACGACCGACCCCTTCTCCTGGACGGCCGCGGGGAAGCCCTGGACGGCCCACGAGTGGCTTTTCGGCACCCTGATGTACTGGCTTCAGCAGCGGCTGGGCTGGCAGGCAATCCTGCTGTTCCAGGCGGCGGTTCTGGCGCTGACCCTACACCTGCTGCTCCGCCTGTGCCGGGAGCGCTCCGGCTCCTTCCCCGCCGCGGCGCTCTCTGCCCTGCTATGCGGCTACGTCGTCTCCGGCACGGTCCAGAGGCCACAGGCCCTTAGCTGGCTTCTGGCGGTGCTCTTCCTGCTGGTGCTGGAGCGCTGGCGGCGGGGGAAGCCTGATCGGCTGTGGCTCCTTCCGCTCGCGATGGTTCCGTGGGCGAACTTGCACGGGGGCTTCGTGCTGGGGCTGGGGCTGATGGCCGCCTATCTGGCCGAGGCGGTGGTGCGCGGGTGGATTACCGGGAGGCGCGTACCCCTGGCTGGCGCCGCGACACCCGGCGGCCGGCCGACGGTGCTTGCGGGCTGGCTGCTCGCCGCCGTGGCCGCGGCCCTAGTGAACCCGCAGGGGCCCCGGCTCCTGGCGTACCCGCTCTGGTATCTCCAACACCGCGACGTCCTCAACGGCGTTACGGAGTGGTTGTCGCCCAACTTCCATCTCTCGAGCGCGCAGCCCTTGGAGCTACTGCTAGTGGGGCTGATCGCCCTTGGGTGGCAGGCCCGGCGACCGGGTCGGTGGCTGGACCTTTGCCTGCTCGTGGTCGCGACCCACATGACTCTCTACTCGGTCCGGAACGAAGGGCTGCTGGCGATCCTCGCCGCTCCCGTGCTCGCGACCGCTCTGGCCGGCTGGCCCCGCCTCCGTGACCAGACGCAGGGCGAACCCAAGCCGAGCCGGCTGTGGGTCCTGAATGTGGCCCTCGTACTTGGCCTCCTCCTCTTCATCGCGGACCGGATGCCCTGGACCTCGGACCCGGAGCGGTGCCTGGACCTGGTGGGATACCCAACGAAGGCGCTGGCGTGGGTGGATTCCCAGAACCTTTCGGCCCGAATGCTGAACCACTACGACTGGGGGGGCTACCTCATCTGGACCGAGCCCCACCGCCCGGTCTTCATCGATGGGCGCGCGGACCTCTACGGATCGGAGCTCTTCGAGGAGCACAATCGCGCGGTGGACGCCAAGCCGGACTGGAAGGCGATCCTGGACCGCTGGAAGATCGAGTGGGTGCTGATCCGGGCCACCGACTCTCTCGCCCAGGTCTTGGAGGAGAGCCCGGCCTGGCGGAGGGGCTACCGTGACCGGCTGGCCGCGGTCTACCTGCGGAAGGGAGCGCGCTGAACGGCCGGTCCTGGGGTGGCCAAGTCCACCGTCGCGAAGGTGTAGGGCCAGCCCTCCGGGCCTCTCTCCCTCCGCGCGCCGGGGACATGGCGCAGGTCCGCCTCTGAGGCAACCTCAAGCCCCACGCGCCTTACGCCCTGACGACGAAGCAGCGCCAGCAAGTCCGCCAGGTCCTGGGGGGAGCGGAAGAGCAGGAAGGGCACTCGGTCGTAGCTCCAGGCCAGCGTCAGCGGCTGGGTGTCGACGTTGGTGGCGACGGCATCCACCTTCCACGCCATCACCTGCCGCAGCGCGGGCCGTACGTAGGCTTTGCGCGAGTAGAGCGCCCACACGGAGGCTACCTGGCAGACCAGCGTCACGGCCAAAGACAGAGCCGCGACGACGCGGAACAGCCTCCCTCTGGAGCCCGCCAACTGGGCGCGCGGCCACCACTCCTCCAAGGTCCTCACGGTAAGGACCCCCAACACAGGCAGGAGGGAGGTCAGGTACCGGGAGCCCCATTCCACCATGCTGGGGCTGGGCGCCGCGAGCGCGATCCCCGCGAGGGCGAGCCAGGCGAACCGGCGGGCGACGCGCGAGACGGGGTCAGGCTTAGGCCCGCCACCCCCGGCAGAGCCAGCCAGGCCGTAGGCGAGCACTGGGGTGGCGGCCAGCAGCCCGGTGATGAGGCTGTAGCCACCCCACGGCAGGGTCCTCAGAGCGAAGCCTACCCCAAGAGCAGCCAAAAGGGTGCCGGCCAGCGGCCAGTCCCTGCGGCGCAGCCCGAAGTAGCCCAGGACGAAAAGGAACAGCACCGAGGGCAGTGCCGCCCTTGGCCGGAGCGCCTCTTCACGGGGGGCGCGGGGCAGGAGAAGCGACGAAGCCACCCAGCCCTGGTACGTCACTCGCTCGGCCGGGCCCATCCGCCGGCCCCAGACGGTCTTGCCGGCCACCAGCCCGTTGCTGACCGCCCGGATCTGGGTCGTCCTCAGGTCCACGCTCCCGGTTCGACTGTCGTAGAGCAGCCCAAGGCTCAATACGATGGCCGAACAGGCAACATAGGGCGCCAATACCCGGATCCGCCGCCCCAGGCCTCCGTCCAGCGACGTGGCCAGAGCCAGGAGCAGGGCGGCGGACACTACCGCCGTGTCATGTCCCCCCCAGGTAGCCAGCCCTGCCCACGCGCCCGCTCCCGCCATCGCCCAGCCGCGCCCCGCCTTCAACCCCTTCAGCGCTTGAACCAGGGCGAGCATGACCAGCGCCGCGGTGAGTGAGTGGTCCCAGAGGGTCAGGCTGTAGAAGAGGAGCGGCGTGCCGCATACTGCCGCCAGTGCGGCGACCAAGGGCCTACGAGTGCCCAGCAACTCAGCCAGCCGGAAGGTGCAGAGGAGAGTGAGGCCCAGCGCGAGGGCCTGGGCCAAGAAGAGGCCGGGCCAGCCGAAGAGCCGATACGGACCGGCAAAGGCGAGGGCGGCCAAGGGCTCCGTACCGATGTGGGTGATGGGCTGGAACCTGCCGCTCGGGTCCCAGCGGTGACCCGGGTAGTCCACCCCTCGGTCCAGCGGCCCGTGGGCGGCGAACTGCCGGGTCTGGAGCAGGCGATACCCCTCATCGTTGTCCACGAAGAGGGCGCCGCGAGGCATCAGGAAGCCGGCAACCAGGAAGCAGACAGCCGACACCAGGAGCCCAACCACCAGTAGACGCGCGACAGAGGGTGCCCGCGCCCCTCCCAGCCCTTCCGATGAAGCTGCCATAGACGGTCGCCTTACTGGGGGCGGGACTACACCTGCGTGCCTTCAACTCGGACGAGGTGGCCGAGGCCATCCTGAGGGAGTCGTGACCCAGCAGGGCTGAGGGGACATCCAAAGTGCGAAAGGGACCGGCGGTCCATCGACCGCCAGTCCCTTCTATGAAAGCTGACCCCTACCCTCCTTGGGAGCCCTGCCAGGGCGGTCCAGACCACGGCCATCACTCCGACCTTGAGTACGGCCATGGCTCCGAGGGTGAGCGGGGGCCACGGAGCGGGCCCCACGCGAAACTAGGAGACCACCGTGGCCTTGTTGTTTATGACGTTGCCGATCCGCCCGGCCGCCCAGATGGCCGCCGCGATGATCACCGCCGCCACGATGGTGTACTCAAGCGTGTTCTGCCCGTCCTCGTCCTTCACCAGCCTCTTCAGCATCTCGATCACGTCCGTCTCCCTTTCGAATCGTTCTGGGGCGCTGTCTGCCTCCCGACCAACCCAGGCGCCCGTGCGGCAGGCACTCCACAACCGTATTATCTTCGTGACCCCGGCGACACTTAAGGGCCTTCCGGCCCGAGCCCCTGGGCCTTTGGTCCTACCCAGGGGTCACCGGTACGCAGCCTAACAGCGACCTCGCGCCCCAGCTCACAGCCCCACGTAAGCCCGCGTCAGGCAGCCGTGGACGCCTCGCGAGCGGTGAGGGCTAGCTCAGGGAGACCATCCCGTGGCGCAGGGCGTAGATCAGCGCCTGCGTGCGGTCGTTCACCTGGAGCTTGGCGAAGATGCTGCTGAGATGGTTCTTCACGGTCTTCTCGCCAATGGAGAGCGCCTTGGCGATCTCCTTGTTGCTGGCCCCGGAGGCGACTAGGCGCAAGGTTTCCATCTCGCGAGCGGTGAGCTGCGCGTACACGCTGCCGGACTCCAGGCGGTCGGAGAGCTTGGTGAACTCCTGAAGCACGCGGGCGGCGATGGCAGGGTCGATCATGGACTCGCCCCTGGCGGCCAGCCGGACCGCGCGAGCGAGCTGGTTCGTGGCGACGTCCTTCAGGATGTAGCCCAGAGCCCCCGCTTTCACCGCGCGGAAGATGTAGCTCTCGTCCTCGCACACGGTGAGGATGACGACCTGCACGCTGGGGTGGCGCGCCTTGATGGCGCGAGTCGCCTCCACACCGTCCATCTCCGGCATGCGCACGTCCGACAGGACTACGTCCGGCGCCAGCTCCTCCGTGAGGCGGATGAGCTCCTCCCCGGACCGGGCCTGCCCGACGACCTCGATATCCTCCTCCGCGCGCAGGATGGAGCTAAGGCCCTCCAGCACCAAGGGGTGGTCGTCTGCCAGCAGAACGCGAATCTTCTCCATCTGTCCGGAACTCCAAGCCACCCGCGGGCCGGCATCGCCTCCCAGGCGGTGCCCGTCGGCCTACCGGAACCGTCGGCTACACGGTCGCGACGTCGGAGCCGTCGCGAAGCGGGATCCGCAGCCGAACCCTGGTCCCCCGGCCCGGCACACTGTCAATCCGCAGGTCTCCGGAGAGGGCTCGGGCCCGCTCCGCCATGCCGACGAGGCCCAGGCGCCGCCGCTCCGAAGACCGCTTCCGGGCCACCAGCAAGTCGAACCCTCGGCCATCGTCGGCCACCTCCAGAACCAGCACGCCCGCCACGACGCCCAGGGAGACGGTGACAACGGAGGCGTCAGCGTGTTTGCCCACGTTGGTGAGGGCCTCTTGCAGAACCCTACAAGCGTTGAAGCCGGCCTCGGGCCCAACCTCGTCCAGCCCCTCGCCCAGCGTGAGGGTGGCCGTGATACCCCAGCGCGACCGAAGCGATGAGACGCACTGCCTGGCTCCGGTGGGAAGCTCGAACTCCTCCAGGGGCGCGGCAGGACCCAGATCACTGATGAAGCCGCGGAGCTCCGCGAGGCACTCGCGGGCCATCGTACGAACCTGAGCCAGCTCCTCCGGCGCGGAATCGGGCTGCTTTCGCAGGGAGGCGGTCGCGAGCTCAACGCGAAGGAGTACGCTGGTGAGCGTCTGCACCGGACCATCATGCAGGTCCATGGCGATACGCTTCCGCTGCTCGTCCAGCGCCCGGAGGTGCGTGAGCGGCGCAATGGTCTGAGCTGAATCCTCCTGGAGCTCCGCCGTGCCAATCAGCGCGATGGTGGGCGATGTGGTCTGGCGGCCGAAGAGCGTTTTGAGCGACACGGGTCGTCCTCCCTCCTAGCCTGCGTAAGGCACGAGGCGCTTGCGCGTCGTGCGTCATGCTGGCTTCCACGCGCTCACGTGAATGGCGCAGGCTGGGGTCTCGCCCAGAACCCTACAGCAAAGTTGATGCCAGCCTACTGCTGCCTCATGGTAGCCGAGGCAGAGATCGTCCTGGCAACGAGGTTGGCGAGCAGGGGGTCGAGGGGCACGGTGTAGCTTGCGGTGACGGTGATGGGGGTGCCCCCGGCCCTGGCCGAGTAGGAGACGGTGGGCGTCCCTAAGCGTGAAGCGGCCAGGCCGGCGGTCGTGGCAGCGTTGAGCACCGTGGCACGAAGAGTCGCGTCACTGGCGGAGAGGTCCGCGGCGCCCAGGCGAGCGCCTTCGCGAGCCGCGGAGGTGAGAGCCGCCCGCCCGTTCACCAGCGCCCCCAAGTCCACGGCCGCCACCACCAGAGTCAGCAGCGTGACCACCACCACCAGCAGCTCTAGGGTCGCCTGTCCAGCCAGGCTTCGTCGCTTCGCCATCATCCATCCCGTCCACCCCAACAAGGCAGGCACACAGTCTATCGACATTGGCGAGGGAGACATTGAGGGGCGGGTCGTTGGGTCGTTGGGAGGAGCTTCGGAGGGGGGACTCGTCGGACCGGTCGGACCTGTCGGACGATAGGGGCCTTGGGGACGGCGCGGCGGCATGACCGGAGATCGGTGCCCGGCGGCCGTCCGCCCGGCGGTGAATCGCCGGGCTCCTGGGCTCAATCCCGGTGAACCGGGGTTCTGGACCAAGGGCGCCACTTGGGGTCAGAACCCTCCTTACAGGAGGATTGAGCCTCGGAGCCCGGCGATTCGCCGCCGGGCGGACGGCCGCCGGGCGCCTGCCGCCGCCAGCCCACCTTCCCCCACCCGCTGAGGCCCTTCCCCTACGACCCAACGACCCCACGACCCTACGACCCGCCTTCAGGCCTACAGAAAACCGCGCGGCGACCGATAATGAGGCAAGTGGTGGGCCAGGCCGTTAGGATGGAACAACCGGTCGTGGTCTCCCTACTGACTCCCCCTGGAGGTACCCATGAACTCCCGCTCTGCTGCCCCTGAACTCGGAGCTTCGGAGGAATGAGGCACAAGCACCCAACCCTCGCTGCTCCGCTCCTCGGCGCGATGCTTCTGCTGCCCGGTACTGGGTGTCTGGCGGCTCCGACTGAGGCAGGCGCCGATGGCGTCGCGGTCACCACGGCGGCCGCTCCGGCCTTCGCACTTACCTCCGCTGAGGTGAAGCGGTCCGGGTCCTCTGCTCGGCTGGTGCTGAAGGCTGCGGGACCCGTGACGGCCGTGGCGAAGCGGCTCTCCACCCCGCCGCGGTACTACGTGGACCTCTCTCCCTGCTCCAAGCCGAAGGACCTGGCCGCTCCCAACGCCTCCGCGCTGGGATTGCCCGCGCGCGTGGGCCAGTTCTCCTCCAACCCTCCGGTTGTGCGGGTGGTACTGGACCTCCCGGCTACTGGCGTGTCGCCTCGCCTGGTGACCCTCGGACCAGGGAGCTACGAGATCCGAGTTGACGGGCTGCCCGCCGGGGGATCCCCAGCGCCGGTCGTGGCCGCGTCAGTTGCGCCGAAGCCCCAGACCGACACCTCGGCAAAGCGCGTGACGCTGAAGCTGACGCCGAGGAAGCAGCCCGCCAAAGCGGGCACGCCGCACCTGCGCATCAGCCCCCCCAAGGCAATGTCCAGCAGAGGCGGTGCTTCGGTTGGCGTCGTCCGTGAGGAGATCCGGGAGGCTGTGTCAGCGGGAGAGCCGGCGGCATCGCCGGGGTCCCTGGCCCTGCCGGAGGCGGTGCCGGAGTACCTGCGGGACGCGGCGAAGGTCGCTCTCTCTCGGGGGGGACACTACGTGTGGGGGGGCCAGTCTCCGGAGGGCTTCGACTGCTCCGGGCTGATGTGCTACCTGTACCACGCGGCGGGGATCCGGCTGCCGCGACGCTCGTCGGACCAGGCGATCAAGGGTGAACTGATCGAGCGCCAGGATCTGGTCGCGGGTGACCTCGTCTTCTTCGCCCGCCAGGGAAGGGTCTTCCACGTAGGGATGTACCTGGGGAACGGGCGCTTCTTCCATGCCGCCAACCCGAAGCGGGGGCTCACCGTCGACGCTCTGGACGGTCCCTTCTACGGCAGGCTCTACGCCTGCGGCCGCCGCTACATCGGCACCGGCATCACCGACTACTCCGTCGGCATGCCGACCACGCCCGACCCCAGGGACCCCGAGGCTTCGCAGGTCGGGGAGTAGCAAACAGCCTCACCACAGAGGCACAGAGAAGGGCAGGGGCAA
>DASXUI010000518.1:0-21788 GCA_036504955.1 Armatimonadota bacterium | reverse complement strand
GTCGGCGAACCTGCTGCGCTACCTGGGAGTCTGAGGAGAGCGCCTTGGGAATCCCGGCAATGAACCTGGACTGGCGCCTGCTCTCCCCGGAGCTGATCCTCACGCTCTTCGCGGTGGTGTGCCTTCTCGTCTCCGTGGGAGCCAGACCGCATCTCACTCGGGCACCTGAAGCCGCCACCGTCGCTATTGTCGGCTCCGCGCTGGCGCTGGCGGCGGTGCTGTGGATCGCCTTCGGAGAGCCCCTGCCCGACCGGCCCGTGGGCTACGCTCTGGCGGTCGATGGCCTGGCCCTCTTCTTCAAAGCTCTATGCATCCTGGCCACGCTGGTGGTGGTGGCGATGAGCTGCGGGTACGACCAGCCCATCGCCAACCGTGGGGAGCTGTACGCGCTGCTGCTCTTCGCGGAGGTGGCGATGTGCCTCCTCTGCTCCGCGAACGACGCGATCACCCTCTACCTGAGCCTGGAGTTCCTCTCACTGGTCTCCTACGCGCTGGCGGGCCTCACGAAGCAGGAGCCTAGGTCGAACGAGGCGGCCGTGAAGTACTTCCTCTTCGGCGCGGTCTCGGCGGGCGTGATGCTCTACGGCCTCTCGCTGCTCTACGGACTCACGGGAACTACGGACCTGGCCGGCATCGCTTCGGGCCTGCGGGCAACGGCCTCAGCCGTGGCGCTGCCCGCCCTGGTGATGGTGCTGGCCGGGCTCCTCTTCAAGGTCTCGGGCGTGCCCTTCCACATGTGGACCCCGGACGTGTACCAGGGGGCGCCCCTGCCCGTCGCCGCCTTTCTATCCGTCGCCTCGAAGGCAGCGGGCTTCGCGGTGCTCTGCCGCGTGGTGATGGTCGCGGTTCCCTCCACCGTGCATCGGTGGCCTGAGCTGCTGGCCTTCGTGGCCGCGGCGACGATGGTCGTAGGCAATCTGTCCGCGCTGAAGCAGACGGACATCGTGCGGATGCTGGCCTTCTCCACCGTGGCGCAAGCGGGCTACGTGCTGATGGGCGTCGCCGCGCTCACGGCGGGCGAGCCGCCTGCGCTGGCCGCCTGCATGATGTACCTGCTGGCCTACCTGGTGATGAACCTGGGAGCCTTCGCCGCCGTGATCGCCGCCGCGCGAGTGGTGGGTACCACCGAGATCGCTGACTACCGGGGGCTAGCGTACCGCGCTCCCTGGCTAGCCTGGACGATGGTCTTCTTCCTGCTCTCGCTCACGGGCCTGCCGCCCACGGCAGGGTTCATCGGCAAGTACTTCCTGTTCCAGGCCGCGATCCGCGCGGACCTGGTCTGGCTGGCAGTGGTGGCCTTCCTGAACAGCGTCGTGGCCGCGTACTACTACTTCAACGTGATGCGGATGATGGTGTTTCTGCAGACCGAGAAGACCGGCAGCGTTCCGCAGTCCGGCATGCTGCGGCTGGCCATCTTCGCCTCGCTGGCGGGCACGCTGGTGATGGGCGTGGCGCCATCACTTCTCATCGACCCAGCGGAGCGCTCGTCTCGCAATGTGCTACACCAGCGAAGGGCGGGCCTTCAGGTGAGCCGGCCCGATACGTCGGCGCCGCGCCGATAGGGCCTGCACGGCCCCGCAGCCCTCTCTGTGAAGCAATGGAGTCCCGCGCCACCGTGCTCCCCACCCAGTCCGCCTCCGAGCCCCAGAGCAAGAGCCGCTTCGTGCGGGACCTGTTCGCGGCGGTGGCGCCCACCTACGACCTGCTGAACACTCTCCTCAGCCTGGGCCTGCACACGGGATGGCGACGGGCGGCCGCCCGAGCCACACGGGTCTCCCCTGGCGGCACGGCCCTGGATGTGGCGACGGGGACGGCGGACCTGGCTCTGGAGCTCCAGCGGAGGGTTGGCCCCTCGGGACGGGTGGTGGGCGTGGACTTCTGCGCTCCGATGCTGGCCCTGGGTAAGCGAAAGTGCGACCGTCGCCAGCCGGGGCTGGGCGGCACAGCCCCATCGCTGCTGTTGGGGGACGCGCTCTCTCTGCCGCTGGCGGACGGCCTCTGTGACACGGCCACCATCGCCTTCGGACTGCGGAACACGGCGGACGTACCCCGGTGCCTGGCCGAGATGGCCCGAGCGGTCAGACCGGGCGGCACCGTTGTGATCCTCGAGTTCGCGTTGCCCAGACTCCGGATACTGCGGGCCGTCTACCTGCTCTACTTTGATCACCTCCTACCCGCCATCGGGAAGCTCGTCCACGGGAAGCGCGAGAGCTACCAGTACCTCCCCGATTCCGTGAAGCGCTTCGCCACCCGCGAGGAGCTGAAGCGCCTCATGCAGGCCGTCGGCCTCAGGGAGGTCACGGTAAGGGACCTCGCTCTGGGCATCGTGGCGCTGCACGTGGGGACTAAGGCGGGGTAGCTGCCTGGAGGCGAAGAGCGTGGGGAGTGCTACCTACCATCGACCACGCATAGGAGACGCATGTCCCCCAAACCCGACCTGGGATGCATTGCTGGAGACCTGGAGGCCGTGGAGACGCTCCTTCGAGAGCAATCGGCCTCCGAGGTGCCACTGGCGCAGGAGATCTGCTGGTACGTCCATGCGGCGGGCGGCAAGCGGCTCCGCCCGGCGCTGGTGCTGCTCGCGGCCCGCGCCTGTGGCTGCAGGGACGACGAGCCGCGGTACCTGGCCGCCGCCGCCGAGATGAGCCATGCCGCCACGCTGCTCCACGATGACGTGGTTGACCTGGCCGACAGCCGCCGGGGAACGCCCACGGTGAACTCCCGCTGGAGCAACGGGGCCGCCGTCATGGCGGGCGACATCCTGCTCTCCAAGGCCTTCCAGCTCCTGGTCCGGCGCAAGCAGCTCCAAGTCCTCCGGCTGCTCTCGGACACCATGCTCACCATGTGCCGCGGGGAGCTAATCCAGAACCTACGGCGCGGCGATCTGTCCCTTCAGGCCTCCGCCTACTACGAGGTCATCCAATGCAAGACGGCCGACTTCCTGGCCTCCTGCTGCCGGGGCGGAGCCCTACTGGCGCACCTCTACCTGAAGGAGGGCGAGGAGCCCGAGGCTGATGACCCCTGGCTGGCGCGGCTGAGTGACTACGGGATGCTGCTGGGGATGGCCTTCCAGATCACCGATGACCTGCTCGACTTCCTCGGTGACGAGCGAGTGACCGGGAAGCCGCGCGGCGCCGATCTACGCGAGGGCAAGCTCACGCTGCCGCTGATTCTGGCTCTGGAGCACGCCGAACCGGAGGAGCGGAAGCTGGTGGAGTCGATGGTCGAGGGTGGAGTGTGCGATGGGCCCGGCCTGGAGCGGGTGCTGGCGCTGATGCGGCGGACCGAGTCCTTCGACCGCGCCGAACGGATCGCCCAGCGGCATCTGAGTCAGGCCAAGGAGGCCCTGGACCCTCTCGAGCCGAGCCCTTACAAGCAGGCGCTCCTGGACCTGGCCGACTCCGTGCTGGACCGCTCCCGCTAGCCGAGGGCCACCGTGGATCTGGCTGCTACTCCGTAGGCCCCTCCAAGGGACGTCGGGCGACGAAGAAGATGCGGTCCGTGCGCGCCACTGGCTGTCGCATGCTGTAGGCCTCCAGCGTGTCCAGCACCTCCAGGCCGCCCTTGCGCAGCATCTCCTGCAGGCTCTCGGTGCTGTAGGCGCGCTGAACGTGAACCTCCTGGAACTCGCGCTGACGGCTGCCCTCCTTCACGAAGAAGCGCATGTCCACGTAGCACAAGCGGGTAGCGGCGTCGTAGCGGGCCTTCCAGCGGTACTCCAGCCTACGGCCCAGACCGTAGCTGTTCTGCGTGAAGAGCTCCTGCTCAAGGGCGTACACGGAGTTCACGTCGAAGATGAACAGGCCGCCGGGGCGGAGGTGGCCGCAGACGTTGCGGAAGGCGAGCTGAACGTCCTCCGGGTCGAGAACGTAGTTGAGGCTGTCGAAAAGGCAGACGGCCAGGTCGAAGGTCTCGCCCAGGCACAGCTCCTGCATCTTCTGCACCTTGAACCGGACCGCGGGCAGAAGCGTGGCCTTCTTGGCCTGCTCGATCATGCTGGCGGAGGCGTCGACCCCGACCACCGTGTAGCCCCGGTTCGCCAGAATGCGGCTCACCTTGCCGGTCCCACAGGCCAGGTCAAGGACCTTGCCTGCCTTCGCCTTGTGGCGATGAAGCAGCTCCTCCATGTACCGGACCCACATGTTGTAGGGTACGCCGCTCATCAGCTCATCGTACCAGGGGGCCACTTCAGTGAAGGCGGCCGGGCTGCCGGTCTCGTTCGAATCCAAGGGTACCTCCAGCTTTGAGTCTAGGGGTGACGGGGCGCGCTCACCCTTGTACCTTTCGCGCTTGGGTCTCTCGCCCCCCTCCGGCTCGGGCTGTTCCACGCTCCCGGAGGGGCCCTTGGGACCATGGAGATCACTACCCAACCATGCTAGCGCCGAGGCACGTCCGCCTCTTCCTGAGCCTCAGAGGAGCCCGCCTTCTGCTGCTGGAGGCAGTGGCGGCCCTTGCATGGGCCCGGCTGAGGGTCCGCGGGCAGCCCTTCCGGAAGGTGGCCGCCCGGCTAGGGCAGCAGGGCACCGAGACGCCATGCTGCGTGGCGCCCCTGCAGGCGGCGGACGCCCTCCGGATCGGCTCGGCGGTCCGCGCCGTGGCCGACCATCTGCCGTGGGAGTGCCTGTGTCTCGTCCAGGCGGTGGCTGTGATGACCATGCTGCGCCGCCGCCGCATCTCCGGCACCTTGTACCTGGGCGTAGGGCTGGACACCAAGAGCAGTGTGGCAGCCCACGCCTGGGTCCGGTGCGGGGACCACGTGGTTGTTGGCGGTGGGAACCTAGATCGCTTTCGAGTAGTAGAGCGCTACGGCACGCCCCCCTGAACTGCCTCACCACGGAGGACTACGACCTGAAAACTGGAATGCCTGAGAGGGGTTGGCCGGCTGCCGGCCGCCCCGGAAGTACTGTATGTCAGGCCAGGAGGTAAGCCATAGAACCCACCCTACAGGAGTTGAGCAAGCCCGGGCGCTCCGGGCAGTACCTACCGCAGAGCGACGTGCCCGACCGACCCCTGGCCGAGCTGGTTCCGCGGGGTGAGCTGCGTCAGGAGCTTCCCCTGCCGGAGCTGGGCGAGCTGCAGGTGGTGCGCCACTTCACCCGGCTGTCACAGCTTAACTACTCCGTGGATACCTGCCTCTATCCTCTGGGGTCCTGCACCATGAAGTACAACCCCCGAGTGAACGAGTGGGCTGCCTCGCACCCCGGCATTGCTGGCCTGCACCCGCTGCAGCCGGACACCACCGCACAGGGCGCTCTTCGGCTCCTCAAGGAGCTGGAGGGGCTGCTGGCCGAGGTCGCGGGGATGGACGCCGCCACGCTCCAGCCCGTCGCGGGAGCACAGGGAGAACTGACGGGACTCCTGCTAATCCGAGCCTACCACCGCGCCCGAGGCGACTCCGCTCGGCGGAAGATCCTCGTGCCGGACAGCGCTCACGGCACCAACCCTGCCTCCGCCGCGCGCTCGGGGTTCGACATCCTGCCGGTCCCCTCGAATGACCGGGGGAGGGTGGACCTGGACGCATTGAAGGCCCGGCTGGGACCCGAGATCGCGGGCGTCATGATGACGAACCCGAACACTCTGGGCGTCTTCGAGGACCAGATCCAGGAGATCAGCGCGGCGGTGCATGAGGCGGGCGGCCTGATGTACTGCGACGGCGCCAATATGAACGCCATCCTGGCCCAGTGCCGGCCGGGGGACATGGGGTTCGACGTGATGCACTACAACGTGCACAAGACCTTCTCCACGCCTCACGGCGGCGGCGGACCGGGAGCGGGTCCCGTGGCCGTGAGGACCGCGCTGGAGCCCTTCCTCCCCTACCCCAGGCTTGTGGAGCGCGACAGCGTCTTCTCCTGGGACATCGACCGCCCCCAGTCGATCGGCCGGCTGCACGCCTTCCACGGCAACTTCGGCATCCTGGTGCGCGCCTGGGCCTACCTGCGACGCCTCGGCCCCGAAGGCCTCAAGGGGGTGTCGGACGGCGCAGTGCTTAACGCGAACTACCTCAGGCACCGGCTGGCCGCGCTGTTCGAGGTCCCGTACGGCCCCTACTGCATGCACGAGTTCGTCGCCAGCGGATCGAGGGTCAAAGAGACCACCGGCGTCCGCACCCTGGACATCGCCAAGCGACTGCTGGACCACGGCTTCTACGCACCGACCATCTACTTCCCGCTCATCGTCCCCGAGGCGATCATGGTGGAGCCCACGGAGACCGAGACCCTCGAGACGATGGCCGCCTTCGCGGACGCCTTGGAGGCCATTCTGCGCGAGGACCCGGAGGTACTCACCACCGCCCCCCACACCACTCCCGTCGGCCGCCTAGACGAAACCCGCGCCGCAAGGCAGCCTGTCCTCAACTTCCGTCAGCAGGCGGGAGGGGCGTAAAGGCGGGTCGTGGGGTCGTAGGGTCGTAGGGTCGTAGGGTCGTAGGGGAAGGGCCTCAGAGGGTGGCAATTGGGGGACTGGCGTGCCGGGCCGATGAACGACCCGGCAATCGGGCCTTCGGCCAGGCCTGGTGCTACCGGGTAGCGCGGCCCCAAGTCGGCGAAGCAGAGACCTGCACCCGCCCGGTCTGTCGGAGCCAGTCTAGCTCCCAGCTTGGCCGAAGGCCCTCGTGCCGGGTCGTTCATCGGCTGTCTTGTACCCCCATCTTCGTCCAGTCGACAGGTGGCGGTATCTGCGGAGCTGGGATACTAGATATGCCGCTGTCTTCGTACTGTCTGGGCCTTCTTAGGAACAGCAGACACCAGCCGCCGTCAAGCTCAGGATCAGGGCAGCAGCGCCGACTTGCCCGCCTGCCAGCGCCGAGATGTGGGTATAAGACAGTCGTTCACCGGCCCGGCCCGCCAGCCCCACCGACCCCACGCTCTGAGGCCCTTCCCCTACGACCCAACGACCCTACGACCCCACGACCCTCTAAGGAGACACCCAAATGGCACATCTCTCGAGCATCGTGTACAAGCCCAAGGAAGCGCCGCAAGTGGAGGGCGCCTACACTCGCGTGCCGGTGGTGGAGGCGCGGTTGGTGGCCGACTACGGCATCGAGGGGGATGCCAAGGGGGGCTCCGGGACGCGACAGCTCAACATCATGTGCGCTGAGGCGCTGGAGGGGTTGGCGCGGGAGGGCTTCACTACCGAGCCCGGCCTCATGGGCGAACAGCTCATCGTCTCTGGCCTCGACGTAGATGCCCTCAAGCCGGGAGACGTGCTGGCTCTTGGCTCGGAGGCAAGGGCGGAGGTAGTGGAGCCCCGTGTCGGCTGCGCGCGCTTCGAGCAGTACCAGGGGAAGCAGCGAGAGGATGCCGGCGGCCGCATGGGCGTGATGGCCCGCGTCACAGCGAGCGGCACCATCCGAGTCGGTGACCCTGTAAGCCTTGTTGGGGGCTAGTGGCGGGACCCACTGGACCCGTCCGCTAGAGGCGGACCCACTGGACCCGTCCGCTAGCCCTCCGGTCTGCGCAGCCGGTAGAGCACGTGGCGGCGCAGGGGGTGGCCCTCCGGAAGGTTGGGATGGTCGAAGTCGTCCTCCGGCTGGTGGGACATGCCCAGCTTCTCCATCACGCGCCGGGAGCGGAGGTTGTGGGGCACCGTAAAGGAGACAACCTCCTGCAGCCCCACTTCCCCGAAGGCGTGCTGAAGGCAGGCCCTCGCACCTTCGGTCGCAAATCCTCTACCCCAGAACTCAGGCAGTAGGCGCCACCCAACCTCCACGCAGGGCGTGAAGTGAGCCTGGAACTGGGGGGCCGCCAGCCCGACCAAGCCCAGGCACTCACCTGTGTCACGTAGTTCCGCGGCCAGCAGTCCGTAGCCCCGCTCTTGTAGACCAGCTTGCATGCGATCCATGAATCGATCGCTCTCCTCTGGGGAGAGCTTGGCAGGCATGAGCTCCATCACCCGAGGGTCCGCGTTGAGGCGCCTGAGAGCCGGGCGGTCCTCCTCGCGCCAGGGGCGCAGCAGAAGGCGCTCAGTCGCCAGGACGTCGGGCAGCGACTGCCAGCCCATCAGTCCAGCTCCTCCTCAGTGGAGCTGGTGGGGCGCGGCGGTGCCTGCGGCGTGTCCCACGCGCGGCCGTACTGCACTGGGGCCGGCAGGGGCTGCCCCAGGGACCGCGCGGCTCGCATGGGCCAGTAGGGATCGCGCAGAAGCTCTCGGGCGAGGAGCACCAGGTCCGCCTGTCCACCCCCCACGATGGCCTCTGCCTGCTCCGGCTGGGTGATGAGCCCCACCGCACCAGTGGCCATCCCCGTCTCCTGACGAATGCGCTGAGCGAAGGGCACTTGGTACCCCGGAGCTACCGGCACCACGGCGTGAGGCACCAGGCCGCCGCTGGAGCAGTCCACCAGGTCCACCCCTTGCCCCTTCAGCCCTCGGGCCAACTCCACCGACTGCTCCGGATCCCAACCACCCTCGGCCCAGTCGGTGGCGGAGATCCTGACGAAGAGCGGCAGCCGCTCCGGCCACACCTCGCGGACCGCTCGGACCGTCTCGACCACCAGCCGCGTCCTGCCCTCGAAGCTGCCGCCGTAGCGGTCGGTCCGCTGGTTACTGAGCGGCGAAAGGAACTCGTGCAGCAGATAGCCGTGCGCGGCGTGGATCTCGATCACGTCGAACCCCGCCGCCAGCGCCCGCCCGGCTGCGTCCCTGAAGGCGCTCAGCACGCGGGCGACCCCCGCCTCGTTCAGTGGCTCCGGCACCGGGTACCCCTGGTCGAAGGCCAGCGGGCTAGGGCCGAACACCGGGCGCCATCCGCCTTGCTCCGGCGTGAGGGGACTCCCTCCCTGCCAGGGGGCGGAAGTGCTGGCCTTACGGCCGGCATGGGCAAGCTGGATTCCCGCGACGGCGCCCTGCTGGCGAAGGAAGCGCGTGACCCTCAGTAGAGGCTCTACCTGGTCATCCGCGTATATGCCGAGGTCACCGGGGCTGATGCGCCCTTCCGCCTGAACGGCGCTCGCCTCCGCGAACACCAGTCCCGCGCCTCCCACGGCTCTGCCGCCCAGATGCACCAGATGCCAATCCGTGGCCCGCCCGTCCACGCAGGAGTACTGGCACATGGGCGAGACCGCTACCCGGTTGCGCAGGGTGACGTCTCGAAGCGTGTAGGGATCGAAGAGATGAGCTGCCATGGTAGACTCCTGAGCCGCCTCTAGGGCAGCGGCAGACCCAGGGCGGTGGCCCACGCCTTCAGCCGGGTCCTGCGGGCCGAGCCCTCCTCGGGCAGGACCAGAGGGCGTCCGCGGCCGTCGAGGATCACCCCCACGGCGCCGCCCTTCAGCGTGGCGGTGACTGATCGCCCCTTGCCGGCCCCCATATCCAATCCCCGGGCGGGCTGGATCTGCGCCTCCAGGGTCTTGCCCAACTCCAGGGGCAGCAGCTTGAGCTCACCCGAGCGAAGGGAGACCGTGCGACCATCGGACAGCTTGAGGCTCGCGACCTCCGACCCCTCCTTGGCCTGCCCCACCGGAGCGACGACCGAGCCCAGCCTGATAAGGCAGTCCCGGTGGAAGACGTGGGTCGCGGCCTCGGGGCAGACGGTAGACAGCACGCCGAGCTGGGGCATCATGAAGATGGAGTCAACCGCCAGCTCCGTCACGCCCTCCGGCTCATAGGCATCCAGCATCATCAGCGCGGACTGCGCGCGTAGGGGCGCGTGGCTCAGGACTCCGCCGGACCCGACCACCATCGCCAGTTGCATCATGTCGACCAGCGTCTCACCGGTTCCGCGCTGACTGAGGGCGTCACCGATGGTCCGGTCCTGCTGCACCCCCTTCAGCCCACGGGCGAGGGACCGGTGGTGCAGGAAGGCCAGCCTCAGCGCCTCGCGCGATACGGCCTGCTCCACCCACAGGTCCTCCAGCGTCTGCGGGATGGTCGTGGGGCGAATCATCTTGTTGCGAAGCCGGTTCCGCAGCTCCTGATCGCTGATCTCGAAGGGGATCCACCTGAGGATCCTGGCCGTGCCCGCCTCCATCAGCACGTTGCAAACGGAGTAGCTCATCCCCAGGTTGGCGGAGACGGTCCGGTTGAACACGCCGCCGAAGACGCTGAACACATCCGTGGTGGCGCCGCCGATGTCCACCGCCAGGACGCTGATCTCCTCTTCCCTCGCGATGGTTTGGATGATCTGGCCCACGGCGTTGGGGGTGGACATGATGCCGGAGCTCACCCAGGTCGATAGCTTTCCGTAGCCCGGCGCCTGCTGCATCACGTGCTCCAGGAAGAGCTCGTGGATGGTCTCCCTTGCTGGGCCAAGGTCCTCGCGGTCCATGGACGGCCGCAGGTTGGCGACCTTGCGGAGGTCCACCCGATCAGCAAGGATAGTGGCTACGGGCTCCTGGGCCTCGCGGTTGCCGGCGAAAATGACCGGCAGCTTCAGCCCGCCGCCCAGGCGCGGTTGTGGATCGGCGCTCAGCACCATCTCCGCCAGGTCCACCAGGTGGGTCACCGTGCCGCCGTCCGTGCCGCCGGACATCAGGATCATGTCTGGGCGAAGCTGGCGGATGCGCTCCACCTTCTCATGGTCGCGGCGTCCGTCGTCCACGGCGATGACATCCATGATGATCGCGCCCGCGCCCAGAGCCGCCCTTTCGGCGCTCTCCGCGGACATGGCCTTCACCACCCCCGCCACCATCATCTGAAGCCCGCCGCCCGCCGACGAGGTGGATAGGTACAGATCCACGCCGCTTCCGTCCGATTGAGTCGGTGTAAGGATCCCCTTACCCTGAGGGTCCAGGATCTGGCGGCCGGTCAACTCCTCCACCTCGCGAACCGCGTTCCGCACCCCAACCGTCACGTCATCGAAGGGGGCCTCGACGGTGGTTGGCGCCTCACCTCGGCTGGTTAGCCGGTACTCCCCGTCTCGCTCTTCAATGAGGATCGCCTTGGTGGTGGTGCTGCCGCAGTCGGTTGCCAGGATGGTACTAACGGGGTTCAGAGGTGGTTCCGCCTTTCCACAGAAGGGTCACTAGGGATCACATCGACGCCCGCACCGGGGCGCGGCGAATGACCGGTCGCAATGTGCCATACTAAGGGTAACAGCGTGCCGCAGGCGCGTCGTCCGTGTCAGGTCGCTTGGGCCGCATGGATCCGAACCGCCGGCGGCCCGCGAGAGCTGCCTGGAAGTGGCGCGAACGGAGAGGCCAGCGCGCGGGCCACAGGGTCCCGCTGGTGGCAGCCGAGGGCCATCCTCGTGTACCATGAATCAGGACAGCCGCTCCCTGCTCTGGCCTTCCAGGCTGGCGCGTGATCCCAGATTCAGTGCCGGACGCTGGCGCGAGGCGCGGAGTGCCGGTGGAGTGCCCGGACCGGACTAGCCTGCACCACTCACCAGAGCGTGAGGAGGCCTGCGCCATGCACAACGCGCAAGCCGCTCGATCGCAATGCGAGTTAGGCTAGGACGCCGGCTTGTCCATGCCGTTCCACAGGTTCGGGCCCGTCAGGTTGTTGCTGGGCTTCCAGGTCGTCTCCCACTTCATCCAGCGGGCGTGGCCATCGGCGAAACCGAAGACGCTGCCCTCCTTGTGCCGAAGCATAGGCACAGGGCTCTGGGCCTCTTTGACCTGAGACGGGCTGATCTGGGCCGCGACGCCCTCGGGCGTGGTCGCGTAGGCGGCTACCTGGTTCCACTCCAGCCCAGCAAAGGGCTTGGACTCGCAGATGAGGATCATCTCCGAAGCGCTCTTGATGTCGCTCTGCTCCATCGGGATGGCCGGCGCCCCGTCGGCGTCACGCTTCACCAGCGTGTTGTTCAGGCGGTAGCTGGCCGGGGAGTCCAACTGCTTCTGGTCCACCAGGACCACATCCTTTTGGGCACCGTCGGGATCGGTAGGGCAGATGAACGCTCCCTTGGTCTTGAGCCGATCCCAGATCATCGCCTTCCATTGGGCCGGACTACCTGGCCCGAAGGCGACATCGCGCTCGTTGAACCAGGCACAGGGGTACTTGCCGTCGTGATCCTCGGCGAACATCTGCAGCGCCACGACGATCTGCTTCTGGTTGTTGATACACGTAGTTTGCCTTGCCGCCTCGCGCGCCTTGGCGAAAACGGGGAACAGAATGGCCGCTAGAATCGCTATGATGGCTATGACCACGAGGAGCTCAATGAGTGTGAACGCGCACCTATTGCGCCCCGCCGAACTCAGCCTCTTCATCCCCTCATCCCCCCAAACTGCGGCAGGAAGCCGCCCGAACCCCCTGAGGCCCCTCCAGGAGGTCCTGGGGTCGGCCACTGGCAGCTTGCGCTAGCGATGGGTTCCCCAGTAAGCGCCCATCGCGTCCTTCCCCGGAGAAGTTCCAGCTCCGCGACCTCCGGCCCTCTACCAGCCGAGCTCATCGCTCTGCTTCTGCTGTGCGTGGTGGCCTTCACCCTTGGCCTGGGCGCCTACTCACTGACCGACCCCGACGAGGCGGTGTACGGCCAAGTTGCGCGAGAGATGGTGGCTCCTGGCGGCTCCTGGCTCACGCCTCACTTCCAGGGCGGCCTCTGGTTCGACAAGCCGCCGCTTCACTACTGGGCCAGCGCCCTGTCCGTGAAGCTGCTAGGTCTGTCGGAAGTAGCCTGCCGGCTCCCCTCAGTGCTAGCCGCGCTAGCGCTGGTGTTCCTAGTGTACCTCTGGAGCCGCCGAGTTTGGGATACAAGGTCCGCGCTCTTCGCGGCACTCATCCTGGCCTCATCCTTGCAGACGATGGTCCTGGCCCGGGCCGCCGTAACGGACATGCTCTTCGCCGCCTGCCTAACAGCCTCTCTGCTTCTTCTGGAGCGCTGGTCTGCCAGCTCCAGGCCACGCACTCTGGTGCTCAGCGCGCTGGCATGCGGGCTGGCGGTGCTAGCCAAGGGGCCCGTCGCCCTGGTACTGGTGGGGCTGGTCGCCCTCCCGCTGGTGATACGCCGCAGGCCGAAGCGCCCGCTGCCGTCAGCGCTAGGATTCCTGGCAATCAGTGCGCTAATCTACGTGCCCTGGTACGGCGCCATGCTGGCCCTGCATGGAGACAGGTTCATTCAGGGCTTCTTGGTGGCGAACAATCTCACACGTTACCTGTCGCCGGAGCATCCCAAGACCCAGTCAGCATTCTACTTCCTACCAGTCCTACTTGTCTTCTTCTATCCCTGGAGCTGCCTCCTCCCATTGGTGGCCGGCCGATTCGCCCGTTGCTGGCGAGAGCTGGATCGCCCAGAGGGGTTCCTTGCCGTCTGGGCGTTGGTGGTTCTGCTGTTCTTTTCCGCGTCTCAGACTAAGCTGGTGACCTACATCTATCCCGCCTATCCGGCACTCGGGCTGCTGCTGGCGAAGGCGCTGGCCGAGGGCGCCCCTCGCAAATGGCGCCTGTGGCTAGCCCTACCAGTCGCTCTCTCCATCACGCTGGCCCTAGTGCTGCCGGGCCTTACTCGTAGGAGCTTCCCAACCGCCCCCACCCTCGTGGCCCTGGTGTTCGCTCCGTCCATCGTACTCCTGTTGGGAGCCTGGGTAGCCACCTGGCGTTCCCGCCAGGGCAGCCCGATAGTCTGGGCCCTTGCCCTTGCGAACGTCTCCTTGGGCGTACTGGCGGCCACCGTCATCATGCCCCGGCTGGAGCCCAGCCTCTCCCTACGCGACCTACTCGCTCACCGGCCTTCCGGAACCGCCGGAGAGCCACTGGTAACCACCCTGCATGACCGACCCAGCGTCTGGTTCTACGCCCGGAGCCCCGTGGCTTCGGCCGCTCTCCAAGACGCCGTGGACCGATTGCCGCCTCCGCCCCGCTGGCTCCTGGCGGAGCGAAGGGCCTGGGGGGGCCTTACGCCAGAACTCCAGAGCCGATACAAGGAGGTGTCCGGCAATGGCAAGTATCTCTTACTCCGCCAGCGCGCAAACCGCTGAGAAGGCTCCAGTCGGCCCTCTGAGGGTCTCCTTTGTCTTCCCGATGTACAACGAGAAGGACAACATCGCCACCTGCGTCAGCATGGCTCATGACGTCGGGCAGGCGCTGTTCGCCCAGACCGAGATCATCGTGGTGGACGACGCCAGCACCGATGGCTCCGGAGAGCTGGCAGAGTCCCTGAAGCCGCGTTTCCCGGAGCTCCGGGTTGTGCACCACCGCACGAACAAGAAGCTCGGAGGCGCCCTTCGTTCGGGCTTCGCCGCCGCTACCCTCGACTGGATCCTCTACATTGACAGCGATCTTCCGGTCGACATGTGGGACGTGCGCCGAGCCCTCCCACTGCTCCAGGAGGCCGACGTCGTGATCGGCTACCGGATTGGGAGGGCCGAGGGCTTCCGGCGCGAGCTCATGTCTTTCGTCTACAACCGGCTGATCCGCGCCACCACGGGCCTGCGCGTCCGCGACGTCAACTTCGCCTTCAAGCTCTTCCCGGCGTCTCTCGCCAAGAAGACGAAGCTGACCTCCGAGGGCTCCTTCATCGACGCGGAGCTTCTAATCGAGGCCCGACGGGCCGGCCTCCGAATCGCGGAGCTGGGTCTGGAGTACCACGAACGAACCGCCGGAGTGTCAACCTTGGCCAGCTATCGAGTGGTCCTGAAGGTGCTGGGCGAGATGTCAACCTACCTGCTCCGCCGAAGAAGGAAAGGTGATTGAGCGAAGGGTCATCATCAGCGCGGACGACTTCGGGCTGGCCCCGCAAATCAACCAGGCGGTGGAGCAGGCGCACCAGAGGGGTGCTCTTGGCGCTGCCGGCCTGATGGCGGGGGGCGGAGCCCTGTCTGACGCCCTGGAAAGGGTGCGGAGGCTGCCCAGACTGGACCTGGGGCTGCACGCGGCCCTGGTGGCGGCCCCTCCCTGCGCCCCCCCGGCCAGCATCACCTCCCTTCTGGGCGCCGACGGCCAGCTCCTTGGCTCCCATGCCGCCTTCGTGGCCCGATGGCTTCGTGGCAAGGTGCGACCCTCGGAGGTGCGGGAGGAGCTGGACGCTCAGCTTCTCGGCCTCCAGGCTCAGGGGGTGCGCCTCACGCACCTGGACAGCCACCAGCACCTACACGTGCTGCCGGGGCTCGCTCCCCTCTTCGCGGACCTGGCGACGCGGGCTGGGGTCACCGCGATCCGCCTGCCGGTTGACGTCACCCCCGGAGCACACATCCCGGCGAGGCGCAGAGCAGAGCGGGTGCTGCTGAACGCGCTCTCCAGACGGGCGGCGCGGGTCTTCCGAGCCAGGGGACTCCTCGTCTGCGGCTCGATCCTCGGCTTCGCCCACGCCGGTCACCTCACCACCGCCCGACTGGTCAGCGGACTCGCCTCCCTGCCGGCAGGCCTCTCGGAGGTAGTCTGTCACCCAGGTACCAGCGACAGGGAGCTGGAGAAACGCTTTGGTTGGGGCTATCAGTGGGAGGCTGAGCTAGAAGCGCTCTGCTCGCCAGCCACCCAGGGGGCTCTCGCGGAGCACGCCATCCAGCTTACGACCTTCGGGGCACTCTCCGCCGCGGGCCCCAACGCCCGCTGACCGGTACCTGCCGCTGGGGCCTCCGTGCGGGGTCTAAGGCCCATCCATCGGTGCGTCCTGGCGGCGCCGGTGCAGGGCGGGTGCCCTACCTACGCTGCTCCCTCAGGTACTCCCGTAGGGACTCCACGGGGATGCCCTGGCTCTTCGCGGCGGCCTCCAGGGTCATGCCCATTAGCATGCCGGCGGCAGCCGCCTTGAGCGCCTGGGGGCTTGCGGAGACCGCGCCTTCGGCGCCCGGCCTGCCCTCCAGTTCGGCGAGGGCACGGCGGATGGCGCGGGTCCACTCCGGGCCGCCGAGTTGCTCCTCGCTGTCCAGGTAGTCTGCCACCAGGTCAGCGGAGAGCGTCACGGCCGCCCTCCTACCGGCTAGATCCAGGGTCACCTGATAGCCGGAGCCTCCCGCCCGCCGGCACTCCGCAGCCCGAGCGGCACTGTCGCAGCGCCCAAGAATCCTCTGTACCGCCTGTCGAACGCTCTCCTCGCTGTAGACCACTGATGCCACCTCCAGGGGGCCGGCCGGGACACCGGACGCCCGTCCGCGTGTGGATGCAAGCGGGCGTCAGACTACGATCGCTAGCCTGCTGTAGTCGGTTGCAGGGCTCTTTGCCTCTATGATATACTATGGTTGCGCCAACACAGCTTTTCCTCGCGAGAGTGGGCCTGGTCCCACTCTTTCTACTTTAGGAGGTGCGAGGCCCGGGCGGCCCCATTCTGGGAGACGACTGTTCTCTTGTTTCGGGTAGCCCTGAAGGCTTCCGGAGCCCCTCCTTGGGCCCGGCGGCCGGCACCGGGCCCGGAACAGGCGCATGTGGGAAGTGGCCCATGGCCTAAGCGACTGCTTACTAACTGCCAGGGCCCTCCCTCCCGGCACGCGCGGAAAGACGGTCCGGTGGCTCCATCATCGGTCATGAAGCGCGACAGCAGAGACCGTGGCCTATCCCCTGGGATAGGCCCTTAGAGTCCTTCGGGGAGGCTCACCGAGAGCGGCGCGGTCAGCGCGGGCCGACGGAAGCCGCTGAGGACTCTCAGTCGTAGCTTGCCAGGCGGAACCGGCCTGCGGTGGTTGGAAGGCGGACGCGAATGCAGACCTCTGAACTCTTCGATGTGTTGCGCCAGTTGGAGCGGGAGCGCGAGATTCCCCTGGAGTCTCTCATTGAGACCCTGAAGCAAGCGCTCGCTTCTGCTTACAAGCGGAACTCTGGCGCTACCGGAGAGATTGAGGTCGAGATTGCCAAGTCCGGCATCAAGGTCTTCCGCGTGCATACCGTGGTGGAAGGCGAGCCGGAGACCCCCAGCGAGATCACTGTTGATGAGGCCCGCCAGCGCAAGGAAGGCGCCCTTGCCGGCGACACGATTCGCGAAGAGGTGACCCCCGGCGACTTCGGTCGCATCGCCGCCCAGACCGCCAAACAGGTAGTGGTGCAGCGCCTTCGCGAGGTGGAGCGGGAACGCGTCTACGACGAGTTCATCCAGCGAGAGGGCGAGGTGCTTACCGGCGTCGTCCAGCGCAAAGAACAGCGTAGCGTGATCATGAGCCTCGGCGGCCGCACCGAGGCTCTTCTTCCGCCTAGCGAACAGGTCCCGGGCGAGGTCTACCGCTTCAACGACCGCATGAAGGTCTACCTGATGGACGTCCGCCGGACGCCCAAGGGCCCCCAGGTCATCGTTTCGCGCACCCACCCCAGCCTTATCCGCCGCCTCTTTGAGTTGGAAGTCCCCGAGATCGCCGACGGCACCGTGGTGATCAAGTCCGTCGCCAGGGAGCCCGGAGCTCGAACCAAGATCGCCGTCGCCAGCAGGGATGAGTCCGTGGATCCTGTCGGCTCCTGCGTAGGTCATCGGGGTAGCCGCGTCCAGGCGGTGGTGAACGAGCTGGGCGGCGAGAAGATCGACATCATCCGCTGGCGCGACGACATGGCCACCTTTGTTGGCGAGGCGCTGAAACCGGCGAAAATCGCCAGCCTGCGCGTTAACGAGGATGAGAAGTCCGTGCTGGCCATCGTGCCGGACGGGCAGTTGAGCCTGGCCATCGGCAAAGAGGGTCAGAACGTGCGCCTGGCGGCCCGCCTGACGGGCCTCAGGATCGACATCCGGGGCGAAAGTCAGCTTCAGGAGCAGGCGGACCGGGAGGCCGAAGCGCTGGTTGACGCCGCCCTGGATGAGGAGGAGCGAGAGGCGGAAGCCTTGGCCGCCGCCGGGGGCGAGCCGGCAGGGGAAGCTGCCCAGGTGCCGGAGGAGACCCCGGGCGAGCCGGAAGCGGCCGCCTCCTCTGAGCCAGCGCCGGAGGTCGTGGAGGAATCCGACGTGCCGGAGGACAAGGCTGCCCCGGAGCCTACCGAGGCGACCCCTCCCGGGGATGCCGCTCCTGCCACGGAAGTCTTGGAGGAGGAGCGTGCGGCGTAAGGTACCGATCCGAACCTGCATCGCCTGTCGCACGGAGCGTCCGAAGAAAGAGCTAGCGCGTCTCGTCCGCACCACCGAAGGGGAGATCCTGTGGGACCCCAGCGGCAAGGTGTCGGGTCGAGGCGCGTACCTATGCCACTCGCTTCAGTGCCTCGAGACCGCCCAGAAGCGGAGGTCACTGGAGAGGGCCCTGGGCGGGCCTGCCTCGGTGGAGCAGATGGATAGGCTCCGGAAGACGATGGCCCCAGTGGTTCCTGCCGAAGAGGAGGCCGGGCACCTGCCCGATTCAGGGTTGTCCTAAGAGTGGGTGGAGAACGAAGTGGGAATGGGCCGCCGAGGCGACGACGGCTTCCAGTGTCTAGTGTGCCCCTACGGGAGACCGGGCTTGGGGCGTCGCGGCGCGGCCTGAGCTGACCCCGGAGGGTGCCGGTCAGGTTGCAGAAGAGGGTGATACCTATTGGCTAACATGAGAGTCTATGAGCTGGCTCGCGAGCTCCGGGTACGGAACTCCGATCTCCTCCGCGCCCTCACCGACATCGGTGTCCGCGTCAAGAACCAGAGCTCCCCCCTAGAGCCGACGGTGGTGGAGAAGCTGCGCGGCCGGTTCAAGGTGAACAACAACGGCGGAATGCCAAGGACCCGTGGCGGCAACATCGACGTCTACGAGGGGATCCTGATCCGCGAGCTCGCGGACAAGATGGGCGTGGCCGCCGCCGCGGTGCAGAAGGTCCTGATGAAGCAGGGGATCATGGCGAACCTGAACATGCCCCTCAGCAAGGACCTGGCCGCCGATGCCGCCACGACCTTGGGCTTCACCGTAGTGGAGGCCGAGGCCGAGGAGAGGCAGGAAGCGCAGGAGATCGAGGCGACCACAAAGATGGGCCTCGCGGTCCGGCCGCCTGTGGTTACCATTCTGGGTCACGTCGATCACGGCAAGACAACCCTCCTGGACGCCATCCGCAAGAGTAAGGTGGTGGAGACCGAGCACGGCGGCATAACGCAGCACATCGGCGCCTACCAGGTGGAGGTTGACGGCCGCAAGATTACCTTCGTGGACACTCCGGGCCACGCCGCCTTCACCGCGATGCGAGCCCGAGGCGCCCAGGTCACGGACATCGCCGTCCTGGTGGTGGCCGCGGACGACGGCATCATGCCCCAGACCGTGGAGGCCATCGACCACGCCAAGGCCGCCGGCGTGCCCATCCTCGTCGCCGTGAACAAGATCGACAAGGAGAACGCGCAGCCCGACCGTCCCCGCCAGCAGCTCACCGAGCACGGCCTTGTGCCGGAGGAGTGGGGCGGCGACGTGGTCTGCGTCAATATCTCCGCTCTGAAACGCTTGGGCCTGGACGACCTGCTAACCGCCATCCTGGTCATGGCCGAGGAGCTTGAGCTGAAGGCCGACCCCTACGCCAAGGCGACGGGGACGGTGCTGGAGGCTGAGCTAGACCGAGGTCGCGGCCCCGTGGCCACCATCATCGTGGACAACGGCACCCTGAAGGCCGGCGACGCGATCGTCATCGGCAACACCTATGGCCGCGTGAAGTCCATGACGGACGACCGCGGGCGCAAGGTCGCCAAGGCCGGTCCCTCCAGCCCCGTGGAGATCGCGGGACTGAGCGCCGTGCCGATGGCAGGCGAGCACTTCGAGGTCTGCCGGGACGACAAACTGGCCCGCCAGCTCGCGGCCGCGCGCTCGGAACTCCAGCGCGAGGACGTGCTGCGCTCCAAGCAGCGCGTGAGCCTCCAGGACCTCTATTCCCAGGTCAAGGACGGCACGGTTCAGGACCTTAACATCGTCATGAAGGCGGACGTCCAGGGCTCCGTGGAGGCGCTGCGAGGCTCTCTCAACCAGATCGAGGTGGAGGACATCCACGTCAACCTGGTTCACACCGGCGTGGCTCCGGTAACCGAGAACGACATACTGCTGGCCGCCGCCTCCAACGCCATCGTGATCGCCTTCAATGTCCGCGTTGAGCCGGACGCCAAGCGCGCCGCCGAAGAGGTGGGCGTGGACGTCCGGGGCTACAAGGTCATCTACGAGATCCTCGAGGACGTGCGCAAAGCAATGACCGGAATGCTGGCGCCCGTTTTCGAAGAGGTCCATATGGGCACCATCGAGGTGAGGGCTACCTTCCGAACCCCTCGCGGTATCGTCGCCGGCTGCTACATCACCGATGGCCGCGTGGTTCGCAATGCGGATGTCCGCGTGCGCCGGGGCAAGGACATCGTCTACACGGGCAAGATCAGCTCACTACGCCACGTGAAGGACGACGTTCGCGAGCTTGCCGCGGGTTTTGAGTGCGGAATCATGATCGACGGCTTCAGCGAGCCCCAAGAGGGCGACGTTCTGGAGGCCTTCAGCATGGAGGAGGTCCGGCGCGTCTAGTCCGCCCCTCCCTCCACGTCGGTAACCTGCTGGAAGCCGGTATGCTTTGGGCCCGAGCTCTTAGCGTGCCGGCTTTCCTTCTCTTTGGGCTCGGCCGGAAGAGGTCAGCGGCTTGGGTGGGCTCCGTTCCACCCTCATCTGCCTCACTACCCTATGGCGATCGTGGTTGGACTGTGCACGGTGGACCTTTCCATTCCGGAGAGCTACTCGCTGAAGGATAAGCGCCAGGTGGTGCGCAGCCTCGTCGAGGGACTGCGAAACAAGTTCAACGTCTCCGCCTCCGAGGTCGAGAACCTGGACAAGTGGCGCACCGCTACCCTTGCCATCGCCAACGTCAGCAATGACGCGCGCTTCTGCGACCAGGTCCTGAGCAAGGTTGTGGACACGATTCGCTCCAACCCACGGGTTTCCCTGATGGACTATGAGATTGAGATGGTATGAGTAGACGAACCGAGAAGGTGGAGGAGGTCCTGCGGGACATCGTGAGCGAGATCCTGCTGAGGGAGATGAAGGACCCACGGCTGGGATTCCTCACGATCACCGGAGTTCAGGTCAGTCCCGACCTTCGGAGCGCGCACATTTACTACAGCGTGCTGGGTGACGAAGCGCAGCAGAAGACAACCGCCGATGCCCTCCGTCGCGCCTCGGGCTTCGTGCGCACGCAGGTCGGCCGCCGAACGACCTTCCGCTTCGTGCCCGAGCTGGATTTCCGGTACGACCCCTCCGTCCAGCACGGCAGCCGCGTGATGGAGCTGCTGGAGCAGGTCCATCGGGAGGAGCAATCACCCGCCGCCACTCCCACAGACGAAGCGGGCACCCAGCAGGAGTGAGCGCCGCCAGCCTTCCACCTCCGGAACCCGCCGCGGCGCCCCAGAAGGCGCCCGCGAAGCGCCGCGTAAGCCTGGCTCGTCTTCGGCGTGCCTTGGAGCTTCTGGACTCTCACTCCACCTTCCTCATCACCAGCCACATCAGCCCGGACGGCGACGCCATCGGGTCCGCCTTGGCGTTGCGCCACCTGCTGGCCGATCGCGGCAAGCAGGCCCAAGTCGTACTTCAGGACCCCGTGCCGGCGGAGTACGTGGGGCTGCCAGGGGCCGACCAGATCGCTCAGACGCCCCCTGATATCCCCGCCGAAGTCGCCATCGTCGTGGACTGCGAGAACCTTGGCCGGGTGGGCGCCCTGGGCCCCGCGGTGGAGCGCTGCGGCGACCTGCTGGTACTGGACCACCACCTCTCCAGCGGGCGCTTCGGGCGCCTGGAGCTGCGCGAGACCGCGTCCGCGGCGTGTGCCGAGCTGCTGTACCGCCTGGTCCGGCTGGCGGACGGGCTGACCCCCGAGATCGCCGAGTGCCTGATGGCCGGCCTTGTGCTCGACACCGGCGGATTCCGGTTCCCCAACGTGACGCCCACCACCTTACGCGTCGCGGCCAAGCTTGTGGAGACCGGAGCACAGATCCCCCGCCTGTATCAGAGCATCTACGAGAACCGCAGCTTCTCCGCCACCAAGCTGCTGGGTCTTGCCCTGGCCTCTACGCGCTCAGCCCTCGAGGGCAACGTCACCTACGCGGTCCT
>DASXUI010000517.1:0-4221 GCA_036504955.1 Armatimonadota bacterium | reverse complement strand
TCCAGCAACTCCCGCTGGTCGGGAGTCAGGGCTACCACATAGCGTCGTTGCATTGATCCCTCCTGAGGCCCCGGGCGGGGGCTCACCTCAGTATCGGTCAATGCTCTGTATTCCTGCAATACCTGTGTGACTTACCACTAGGGACTAGGGGCTAGCGGGACTGAGGGGACTCAGGGGAGGGGCCTCAGGGACGGGCACCGACGGGCCTGCCTCTGAGGCCCCTCCCCTGGGTCCCCTGAGCCCCCTCAGTCCCGTTAGCCCCCTAGCCCCTTCAGTCCCTCAGCCTGCTAGCGCCCGCTCCACTGGGCTTCCTGAACGGCCGCCTTGGCCAGCAGGGGCTTCCACCACTCGGAGTGCTCGCTGTACCAGCGAACCGTCTCGGGTAGGCCGTCCTCGAAGGTCACGGTGGGAGCCCAGCCGAGCTCTCGCCGGATCTTGGAGGAGTCCAGCAGATAGCGGCGGTCGTGGCCCGGCCTGTCCGGAACGTAAGTCTTCAGCGAGGACGGCTTGCCCAGCGCGCCAAGAACCGCGTCCGCGATCTGCTCCACGCTCTTCTCCACGCCCGTGCCCAGGTGGTAGGTCTGCCCCACCTCGCCTTTCGCCAGGATCCGCTCGATGCCCAGGCAGTGGTCGATCACATGGATCCACTCGCGCCGGTTCTGGCTGTGCTCGTAGAGAGGCAGCGCGCGATCCTCGATCGCGTTGGTGGCAAAGAGGGGAATGACCTTCTCGGGAAACTGGTAGGGCCCGTAGTTGTTGGCACACATGGAGAGGGTAACCGGCACGCCAAAGGTCTCGTAGTAGGCGCGAACCACGTGATCGGTGGCGGCCTTCGAGGCGTTGTAGGGTGTTCTCGGCCGGTAGGGAGTCTCCTCGGTGAACATCTCGTCGGTGTCCAGGTCCAGGTCCCCGTAGACCTCGCAGGTGGAGACGTGATGGAACCGGCCAATGCCCTTGCGGCGGCACGCCTCCAGCAGCGCTTGAGCACCCAGGACGTTGGTTCGCAGGAAGATTCCGGGGTCCAGCACCGCGCGGCTGTTATGAGACTCCGCCGCGAAGTTGACCACCACGTCGATCCGATGCCGCGGCAGCAGGTACTCGGCCAGTTCCTGGTTGCGGATGTCGCCCCTAACGAAGGTGTAGCGGGAGGCGAGCTCCGGATCGGCCTCCACGTCCTTCAGGCTCTCCAGGTTGCCCGCGTAGGTGAGGAGGTCCAGGTTCACCACCTGGTCCTCGGGATGCGCCTTCAGCCAATAGCGAACGAAGTTGGACCCAATGAAGCCAGCGCCACCAGTCAAGAGTAGATTCACGTTCAGCCTCCGGCCTTGATTCTACCTGAGCCCACCGGGAGCAGGCAAACCCCTGAGGAGGTGAAGAGGTGAAGAGGTGAAGAGGTGACCTTCCGTCAGTGACCAGCAGTACGCTCCCTAGTCCAGCTCCAGATGGAACCGCCTACCCCTGAACACTGGAGTGGCCATAGCTACCAAACGTCAACCCTCTTCACCTCTTCACCTCTTCACCTCTTCAGTCCCTTCAGTCCCTTCAGTCTCTTCACGCCAGTCCCCGCCGCTGGAAGTCCCTCCGGAGCGACGCGGCGTCAGTGTGGACGATGGTGTCCATGCCGATCTCGCGGGCGCCCGCGTGGTTGGCCTCGATGTCGTCGATGAAGAGGTGTTCCTCGGGGCGGAAGCCGGTCTCCTCCACCACCAGACGGAAGATGGCCGGGTCCGGCTTCTGGAGGCCCACCTCATGAGAGACAATCAGGCGGTCGAACCGTGAGAGCATCTCGGGGTGGCGCGCCCGTATCCAGTCCCAGTGGATCTCGTTGGTGTTGGAGAGCATGTAGCGCTTCTCCACCGGAGCTCCACAGATAAGCTCGATCGTCTCCGCGTCCTCCCAGAACTGGTCTGACCAGGCGACCTTGAACTCCTCGAAGGGCATCGCCAGCCCGCACTCCCGGCAAAGCAGCTCGTAGAACTGGTCCGGAGTGATGGCGCCCGTCTGGAACCCCGAACCCTCCACCACGCGAGCGAAGTGGGCACGCAGGTCCCCGCGCGGGGAGCAGGTGGCGGCAACCTTGCCCCACCCCGGCTCCGTATCAAAGCCCAGAAGCACCTTCCCAAGGTCGGAGACGATCGCACGAATCAATGGCTGGTCCTTTCAAAAGTACGGGTCGTTAGGTCGTTGGGTCGTGGAGTCGTTGGGGAAGGGCCTCAGAGGGTCCCTCTCGCCCCATGGGCCAGATCACCAGAGGCGCCGAGGAGGCGAGAGGGACCCTCTGAGGCCCTTCCCCAACGACCCCACGACCCAACGACCCGCCTTCAGACCCGCCCCTATGGTACACCCTGCACCCATCAGGAGGCAGGCCTGAGGCCGGCTGGGGCGAAGGGTAGAGATGATGGATACGCTTACCCTCTCCCTCCGCGGTCTGATGCGGCCGCCGCTCCGGCCCGGTGTGAGCCCGGAGACAACGCTGGTGCTGCTGCATGGCTACGGCAGCAACGAGCTGGACCTCATGGGTCTGGCCCCGTACCTGGATCCCCGGCTGCGGGTGGTCTCGGTTCGCGCCCCGCTGACGATGGGGATGGGGTCCTACGCCTGGTTCGAGCTGAGCTTCCACGAGACCGGCCTCACTCACGACTCCGGCGAGGCCATCGCCGCTCTGCGTCGCGTCGCCGGGTTCCTGGACGAGCTCACTGAGCATCTCCATTCCAGCCCCGACCGAGTGATCCTGGGCGGCTTCAGCCAGGGCGCGGCGCTCGCCGCGGCCGTATCGCTTACGGAGCCGGAGAAGGTGGCTGCCACGGTAGCTCTGAGCGGCCTCCTGTTCCCTGAAGCACCTGGACTGGAGGCGGCTCCCGAGCGACTCACCCACCCCTTCTTCGTCGCTCACGGCACCCTGGACCCGGTTGTGCCGGTCCAGGAAGGGCGCAAGCTGCGCGACCACCTCGCGGCCCTCGGGGTTCGGCACGAGTACCACGAGTACCCGATGGCGCACCAGATCTCTGATGAGGTGCTGGGGGACCTGAACGTGTGGCTGGCGACCCGCCTGGGAACCGCCGCTTGAGGTACCGCACCCTCCCCGTGACCGGGCATCCCTCGGGCAGGTGCCGCTGATGGCGACGCTGCTAAGTTGCGAGCAGGTCGGCAAGTCCTTCGGCTCCCGTCCACTGTTCCAAGGCATCACCCTGGGCATCGGCGACGGGGACCGCATCGGCCTCATCGGGCCGAACGGCTCCGGCAAGTCCACTCTGGTGCGCATCCTGGCCGGGCTGGAGCGGCCGGACTCCGGCACCGTATCAGGGCGCCGCGGCCTACGAGTGGGCTACCTGGCCCAGGAAGAGGAGTTCGACGCCGGGCTCACCTGCGAGGATGCCGTCGCCCAGGTACTCGCCTCACAGCCGCTCGATGAGCTAGAGAAGTCCGTACGAATCAGCGCCTCGCTGGGACGGGTCGGCTTCGCGGAGACCGGGCAGCAGGTCGACACCCTCTCCGGCGGCTGGCGCAAGCGGCTCTCGTTAGCGTGCCAACTGGCGCTGGAGCCGGACATAATGCTCCTGGACGAGCCCACCAACCACCTCGACCTGGAGGGCATCGAGTACCTGGAGCAGCTCCTGCGCGCCGGTCCCCTGCCCTTCCTCCTCGTCAGCCACGACCGCTACTTCCTGGAGAACGTCACCAACCGGCTCATCGAGCTGAACCCGGCCTATCCGGACGGCTGCCTCGTCGCCCAGGGGAGCTACAGCGACTTCCTGATCCAGCGGGAGGAGTTTCTTCAGGCGCAGGCGCGCCAGCAGGAATCCCTGGAGAGCCGGGTCAAGCGGGAGGTGGAGTGGCTCAGGAAGAGCGCCCCAGCTCGCTCGACCAAGCCAGGCGCCCGTATCCGCGAGGCCGGCCGGCTGCTGGAGGAGCTGGACGAGCTGAAGCGCCGCAACTCCGAGGGCCGCTCCGCCGACCTCAGCTTCAGCGCCACCAAGCGCAGGACCAAAGAGCTGGTCTCCACCAAGGGGCTGACCATGGCGCTGGGCGGCCGGTCGCTCTTCTCGCGCCTCAACCTGGTGCTCTCGCCGGGGATGAGGATGGGCGTGGTAGGCCCCAATGGCGGCGGGAAGACCACGCTGCTGCGCCTGCTGAACGGCGACCTGGCCCCCGACCGTGGCGAGGTGCGTCGGGCCGATGGTCTGCGCGCCGTCTACTTCTGCCAGGACCGCGAGCACCTGA
>DASXUI010000516.1:0-2098 GCA_036504955.1 Armatimonadota bacterium | reverse complement strand
TTACCCGAACGCCAGATCCACAAGCGCGTACCCTCTGAGGCCCCTCCCTACGACCCAACGACCTTACGACCCTACGACCCGCCTTCAGATTTGACGGCCTGTTCAGCGGCCCGGTATACTCAAAGCGCCTTCGTAGACGTGCCTGGACTGCTCTGTGCCAGGCAGCATCCTACGGCTGGGAGTATTGCTCTTGCCGAGCCAGCATCACGCCCTTCGCCATCCTCCGGCCTTCCTCGAGCTAATCCGTGAGGCCATCCACAAGGGCGATGGGTTCCGGCTCCGGCTCTTCGGCATCTCCATGCACCCCTTCGTTCGCGCCGGCGACCTCGCGCGCGTGCGTCCCATCGCCTGGGACGCGATCCGGCCCGGCCACGTGATCCTCTTCCAGCGCGAGGACCGCCTCATCGCCCATCGCGTGCTCAGGGTGCCGAGCAGTCCGGCGGAGCCCCTGATCGCGAAGGGCGATACCTTGCGCCGGGCCGACCCTCCCGTGCGGGCTGAACAGGTGCTGGGCCGGGTGGTTACCATCGAGCGCGACGGGCGGGTGTTGTCCCTGGACTCGCCAGGGCGCCGGCTCTGGGCCGCGGCGATGGTTCGAGCCACCACCCCCTACTCCGCGCTGTTCTATCGGTGGTACCGAGGAAAGCGCTGGGTCGTCTCTCGGCTGCCGGCCCTCCGAGCCTGGCGCGCCCTTCGGAGGCGCGGGGCCCGCCCCGTCTCCCTGGTCCCGGGTGCCGCCGAGGACGCTCTGCTTCTGACCTCACTGCTCTGCGACGAGTGCATCGACCGGGGCTTTGAGGAGGTGGAGGCCGCGACGGGTGCTGAGGTGGAGCGGGTTCTGGCCGCCGGTGGCCGCATCTACCTGGCGATGGATGACCGGTCGCTGGCAGGCTGCGCGGTGCTGCTTCCGGAGGGTGAGGGGTGGCGGATCACGCGGCTGTACGTCCACTCGCTCTGGCGCGCCCGAGGCATAGGCCGCTCCCTCCTACACCACGCCCTGTTGGGTGCGGGCGACGCGCCAGTGGTCGCTGAGGTGCCTCCTGGGCATCGCGCCGGCCTGGCACTTCTGAGAAGCGCCGGGTTTACGCCCGTCGAGGGCCAGGGGAAGCGAATGGTTCTGAGCCTCACCCCGGCGGCGCCTCGCCTGGGCGCTGGCCGGCCCCTCCCCAACGCTTCGATGCCGCGACGCCCCACGGATCTGGCAGGTACGGATGCCCGGTAGCGCCCCACGATTGGAGATTGCGGGGATCGGCATCACGCTGTCCTGTTCAGAGCCGGCCTTCCTTCAGCAGGTCCTGCATCGCTACCCGGGCTTCCTCTCGCCCCCCGGTCCCTCACTGGCGGCGGGGCCGGAGTACCGACTGGAGCTGGAGACCGGTCCTGACCTGCTGCCCGGGGATGAAGCCGCCCCCCGGATCACGCGCGACGGCGACCTGGTCCGGCTTCGGCGCCGAGACTTCCACCTGGACCTCCAGCCGGCAACCAGGGCGCTGACTGGGGTGGTGGCCGGCAACGTCTACTCCATGGACTCCCTGCTGCGCGTCTTCTTCACGCTCGCGCTGCTGGAGGTGGACGGGCTGATGCTGCACGGCTCCGCGGTCCGCTCCGCGAGTGGAGGGGCCTTCGCCTTCTTCGGCAAGTCCGGCGCGGGCAAGAGCACCGCGGCGCGGCTCTCCGCTCCCCGCAAGGTCTTCTCGGATGAGCTGGTCGTCCTCCGGAGGCTGCCGCAGGGCTGGCAGGTCTTCGGCACGCCCTTCTGGGGGAATCTGGAGAGTCACGGCGAAAACAGCTTTGCGCCGCTCCAGGGGCTGCTATCCTTGGTTCAGGACCGCGAGGTCTGTCTGCGACCAACGACCGGCGCCGCCGGACTGAGGAAGCTGCTGGGCTGCGTCCTGTTCTTCGCGAACCAGGAGCCCTGGGTCAGCCAAGCCACGACGCTCGCGGCACAGCTTGCTCGGGAGACGCCGGTCCAAACGCTTCATTTCCTGAAAGACGACACCTTCTGGAGGCTGCTTGAGGATGCTGGTTGAGGGAACGCTTCACGAGAAGATAGTGGCTCGGGATCCGGATGCCGCCTGGCGGACGATGGATGAGGAGA
>DASXUI010000515.1:0-10180 GCA_036504955.1 Armatimonadota bacterium | reverse complement strand
CCCAGTATCGGGCCACGGCAGAGCACTCTCTGAGGCCCATTCACCCCCTCAGCCCCTTTGGCCCCCTCAGTCCCCTCAGCCCTTCACGCCCTCCCGAGACGTTCGGCAAGGCGGGTGTAGCGCACAGTCTCGCGGTTGTTGCGGATGGCCATGGCCAAGGCGCGCTTGCTGCCGAGGAGGGTCACCAGGCGTTTGCCGCGCGTGAGTGCCGTGTAGACCAGGTTGCGCTGCAGCATGACGTAGTGCTGGGTATGGATCGGGATGACCACGGCGGGGTATTCGCTGCCCTGGGATTTGTGGACGCTGAGTGCGTAGGCTAGCTGCAGCTCATCCACGTCCGCGAAGTCGTAGTTCACCTCCTGATCGGGGTAGGTTACCACCAGGACCTGCTCCTCCTCGTCAATCAGGCTCACCGTTCCCACGTCCCCGTTGAAGACGCCCTTCGTGTAGTTGTTAACGAGCTGGAGCACCCGGTCGCCCAGGCGGAAGGTACGGCCGGCCCTCTGGACCTCCGGGCGGGGCGGCTGGCCCTCGGGGGCTCGGGGGTTCAGCGCGTCCTGCAGCACGCGGTTGAGGTGTCCGGACCCCACCGTGCCCCGGTTCATGGGGCAGAGGACCTGAATCTCCTGAGGCGGGAATCCGCGCTTGGGCAGGCTCGTGCGGACGACCGCGGAGACTAGCTCCACCAGCTTTTCCGGGTCCTCCTCCGGTAGGAACAGGCAGTCCGCCGAGGTGCGTCCCTTGGGCGATATGAGCTCCGGCATCTCGCCCTGGTTCACCCTGTGCGCGTTCGTGACGATCAGGCTGGCCGCGGCCTGGCGGAACACCTGGGTGAGACGCACGGTGGGGATCACCTCGGAGGCGAGGAGGTCCCGAAGCACGTTGCCGGGCCCCACGCTGGGCAACTGATCTGAGTCCCCCACCAGGATCAGGCGGGCGCGCAGGGGAATGGCCTTCAGAAGGCTGTAGAAGAGCACCACATCCAGCATGCTGACCTCGTCGACGAGGACCGCGTCGCACTCCAGCAGCAGGTCGGGCCCGCGCTTGAAGCCCAGGGTGCTGGGATCGAACTCGAGGAGCCTGTGGATGGTCTTTGCGGGATAGCCGGTCACCTCGCTGAGGCGCTTGGCGGCCCTGCCGGTGGGGCTGGCCAGCACTACACGCCGTCCCAGGGACTCCAGGATGCCCACGATCGCTCGGGTGGTGGTAGTCTTGCCGGTACCGGGGCCGCCGGTGAGCAGCAGAGCCTTCCTCGATACGGCGGTCAGGACGGCCTGACGCTGCTGGTCGGAGAGCTGAAGCCCGGACTCCCGCATCCAGGCTTCACACCATTGCTGAGGGTCGTCAGAGCCCAGGTCCCGCGTGGGCGGCAGGGCGAGCAGGTCCTGCAGCCTCTGAGCCACTCCACGTTCGGTATGGTAGAGCGAAGGTACATAGAGTGACGGTTGGCCGCCCTCCGGCATCTCCTCCCCGATGACCGCTTCGCGGATTAGCAGCTCCTGTAGGGAGCCCTCCAGCCCGGGGACCGCGATCCCCAGCTCCTCCGAGGCGGCGTCCAGCAGCTCCTGGCGCGGTAGGAAGCAGTGGCCAGCCTCCGAGGCGGTGTTGAGCACGTGCAGCAGCCCCGCCTCCAGGCGGGCGGGTGCGTCCGTGGGGAGCCCCAGGGCCTGCGCGATGCGGTCGGCCGACTTAAAGCCGATGCCCCAGATCTCCGTGAGGCGGTAGGGGTTCTGCTGGACCACGTCCAGGGAGCGGTCGCCGTAGTTCTTGTAGATGCGAACCGCGAAGGCCGTGCTCACGCCATGCCCCTGCAGGAAGAGCATGATGTTCTGGACCTCTTTTTGCTCCTTCCAGGCCTTGGCGATGAGGGTGATGCGCTTGTGGCCCACCCCCGGCACTTCCGAGAGGCGCTCCGGCTCGTGCTCGATCACCTCCAGCGTCTCGGTCCCGAAGTGCTTCACCAGGCGCTTCGCGGTGACGGGGCCAACGCCCTTGATGAGTCCGCTGCCCAGGTAGCGCTCGATGCCCACCAGAGTGGCGGGACGGAGCGTCTGGTAGCGCTCCATGCGGAACTGCGGCCCGTACTGGGGGTGGGTGGTCCACTGCCCAAAGAGGAGCAGGCTCTCACCGGGCGCCGGATTGGTGAAGGCGCCGACGGCCGTTACCACGTCGCCGCGATGGTTGGGGGTGATGCGGAGTACCGTGTAGCCTGTCTCAGTGCTGTGGAACGTAACCCTTTCGACGGTGCCTTCTAGGGCATCCAGGGGCCTAGAGGGGTCAGGTTGGGCGGGTTCTGAGGGCATGGGGGAGGGGGCGGCAGGGGGTGACGCTTCTGGGCCGCGCGTCTCGCGGCGACCCAGAAGCGGGTTCGAAGGAGCTACTTCTCGTCCACGAGCTTGGCGACGGCCTTGTCCAGCGCCTCACCACGGAGGTCCTTGAAGCGGATCTTGCCCTCGCGGTCCAGCAGGATCGTCCGGGGAATGGCCTGGACGCCGTAGAGCTTGGCGACCTTCGCCTCCCAGAACTTGCCGTCCACGATCTGAGGCCACTCGATCTTCTCATCGGTGAGGTACTTCTGAGCATCCTCAAGCTTCTGGTCCAGGCTCACGCCCAGAATCTCGAAGCCCTTGTCGTGATACTTGCCATAGGCAGCCTTCACGTTGGGCATCTCACCCCTGCACGGACCGCACCAGGAGGCCCAGAAGTCGATCATCAGGACCTTACCCTTGAAGCTCTCGGGGGAGCGCTCCACGCCTGACAGGTCCTTCTCGCTGAAGGTCGGGGGCGTCTTGCCCGCGGAGAGAGCGCGCTCGCCAGCGATTCCCCTGAGCTTGCCCTCCACCATCTTGGCCTGGGGGGAGTCCTTCTCCACCTTGATGGCCTTCAGGGTGGCCTCGGCATCATTGAAGCGCTCAGCCTTCGTCTGAATGTCGGCGATGTTGAGCTGGGCAATCATCCGCAGGTCGGCGTTATCTGCCTTCTTGGCCACCTGGCGCAGCAGGTCCATCGCCTTCTCGGGCTTGTCTAGGAAGTCGGAGTAGAGGCTGGCGATGGTCATCTGCGCCTGGAGGGCCTCGGGAGCCTTCTTATGGGAGCTAGCGTAGGAGTTGAGCTTATCGATGGCTTGCTGCGCGAAGACGGCCTTGTCCGCGGTCTTGCCGTAGGCCTCGTTGATTCCCTGGATTACCTTGATGTAGTCAGGGTCGACGGTTCGGGGCTTCGCGGCTTCCTTCTTGGCCGGTTTGGCGGCGTCCGCATCGGCCGCCCTAACGGCGCCGGTCGTTCCCAGCAGCGCCAGGAGCGCGGCCGTGAGGCCCAGCGCACGGTAATCTGCGCGAATCACTTCTTCCTCCGATCTGTTGCGGGTGACTTGGTACCAGTTCCAGCGATCTGGGCCGGCACCGAGACACGCAAGGTTGAGGGTGGCTGACAGCTCTTCGTGTCACAGGCCTGGTACTGGACCTGAACGGCTATCCTCTTGGCGCCGGCCGGCGTCCCGGGCGGGACAGTGACCGGTACCTTCCAGGCTACCGTGCCTTCGTATAGCGAGAGGGGTTTGGGGCTGAAGGAGAGCAGCACGCTCTTCCCCGCAGGGTACTTGGGAGGCTGGGTCCTCAATGGAGCGGGAACGTCCACCTTCATGACCGTCGGGATGAGGTAGCTCTCCGTAGGCTTGTTGGAGTTGACGTGCCAGCCGGGATCGACACGCAGCTTAACGACCAGTTGCCCGGTCTTACCGGGCGAGAGCACCGTTGGTGAGAGCAGGGCCGTCAGCGTAACCGGCGGCCTGGCTGTGGAGGCGGTGCTCCCGGGCGCCGCCGAAGCGCTGAGTCCCGCCCCCAGGAGCGCCGCGGCACCGGCCGCCGCACAGCCCCGGCGAATGAAGCTACGAACCCAATCCATCGTCACTCATCCCTCCCACGGCATCAAGCACAACGTAGCTGAACCAACAGCCACATGCTAAGGGTGCCCCAGGCCGTTCCAGGCTCGCGGACGTCTCGTTGACGCCGAGAGCCGCTTTGTCAGGGAAGGGGCGCCCGCGCTTCCGGAGCTCCGCTGGGTGGCGCAGGACTGCCTGTTGCAGTGTGGGCTTAGTGTCTGTAGTCTGACACACCCCTGCCCGCGAAGCAACCCGTGAGGGCGCGCTGAACGGCGGGGCTCCTGTAGTGTGACCCCTGTCGCGAAGACGCGGTTCCGCTCGCCAGGGCAGGAGGCGCCGTCCCATAGGCGTTGACATAAGCGGCTCTGAGCTCAGGAAGGAGCAGACAGCGACCGGCTGTAGTGGGTCCGAGCCCTGGGCGACCGTCGAAGCTGAGCACGGACTGACCGTGTTATCGCCTGCTCTAGGCCACTGAGTCCGGTGGCTTGAAGCAAGCGTTGCCGGCCGCTGTCTGAGCTCAAACCTGCCTATGTCAACGCCTATGCGGCGCCGTCCCCGGTCCAGGCCAAGGCCGGACGGCGCACCTCAGTCATAGGCCAGCCTAGATCGCGCGGGCTACGCCAGTCGAGCGTGGAGGCGGGCGGCGTGAAGCGTACAGAGCTGCTGGGCCCGTTCCTGGCTCTTCGCCTCCGCAAGGATGCGGATGATGGGCTCGGTTAGGGAGGAGCGGACGTGTACCGAGGCGTCGGGCCATACCCAGCGGACGCCCTCGGTTAGGTCCAGCGTGGCGCCCTCGTTCTCCGCGTCCTCCTCGGCCTGCTCCCGCACGCGCTGGAGGATGGTGTAGGCGCGCTCCGGAGGCGCCTGAACGCTCTGCTTCACGCGGAAGTAGTTGGGCACGCGGCTGGCGGCGTAGGAGAAAGGCCGGCTGGCCTTGGCACGCCCCTCAAGCAGCCGACAGATGGTCATCAGGGCGTCCTGGGCGGTGTGCAGCTCCGGCCAGATGATGCCTCCGCTGCCCTCCCCCGCCAGCTTGGCCTGCTGCTCGCCCAGCGCCTCCACCAGGTAGGGCTGCCCCACCCGGGAGCGGAAGCAGGGCACGCCGAAGGACCGGCAGATCTCGTCGATCGCCAGGGTAGTGGAGACGTTGGCAACCACGGGGCCGGCATCCGCCGCGCCGTAGGGCCCTTCGGGATCAAGCCGATCCAGAGCCGCGAGGCAGAGGGTGACTTCCTCGGAGAGCGCCGTGCCCTCGTTGGTGACCACGGAGACGCGCTCGCCATCGGCGTCCAGGCAGAAACCCACGTCCGCTCCCGTGGCGTCCACCAGGGCCTTCACCTGGCTCATATTGGTGGGGTTGGGCTCCGGCGTGTGGGGAAAGCGTTCGCGCGGGTCGTTGTTGATGGGGTACACCGTGCAGCCCAGCGATTCGCGGAGGAAGGTGACGAGAAGCGTGGACATGGCGCCATTGCAGCAGTCCACGGCCACGCGGAACCGGGCGGCGCGGATGGCGCTGACATCGATGGCAGCCAGCACGGCCCGCGAGTGCGCCTCGCCGGCGGAGCCGGGAAGCTCCTTCAACCAGGACAGCTTGTCCCAGGGGGCCTTGGTGAAGTCGCCCGCGTGGTAGACGTCCAGAAGCTCCTCGCCCTGGTAGGCGTTGAGCATCCGCCCCTCGAGGCCAAAGAACTTGATGGCGTTCCACTCCTCCGAGTTGTGCCCCGCCGTCAGGGCGATGCCTCCCGCCGCGCCCTGCTCCTTGATCCACCACTGAAGCGAGGGGGTCAGGCAGACACCCATGTCCTCGACCTGGCAACCGGTCGCGATGAGACCGCTCAGCAGCGCGGACCGCAGCATCTCGCCGGAGGGGCGGGTGTCCCTGGCGATGCAGATGCGGCCGCCGCCCGCATAGGTCCCGAAGGCCCCCGCGAAGCCCGCCACCATCTCCGGCGTCAGCGCCTCCCCAACCACCCCCCGAACACCCAACACGCTCAGCTTCAGCGGCATCATCAGTGTGTCACCATCGTTCCGATTCCAAGGTCAGTGAAGATCTCAACCACCAGTGAGTGAGGCACCCGGCCGTCGATGATGTGGGCCGACTCGACGCCGCCCTGAAGCGCCGTGATGCAGGACTGCAGCTTGGGGATCATGCCCTTGTCGGCCTTGCCCTCATCCACCATCCGCCTGGCGTCCTCTAGGGAGAGAGTGGAGAGCAGCGTCTCCGGCCTGGACTTGTCCTCCAGTACCCCCTCGATGTCCGTGAGCAGGATCAGCTTGGTCGCGCTCACGGCTGCGGCGATGTCGCCCGCCACCAGGTCCGCGTTGATGTTCAGGGTCTCCCCCTCGTCGGAGACCGCGACCGGGCAAATGACGGGAATGTAGGAGGCGTCCGCCAGGGTATGCAGGAGCGAGGGATCCACGGAGACCACCTCCCCCACGAAGCCCATGTCCACGGCTCCTCGGGTCATCTTCCGAGCGCGGATCAGGTTGCCGTCCTTCCCGCTGAGGCCTACGGCTCTGCCGCCCGACTGGTTGATCAGCGACACAACGCCCTTGTTTGTTTTGCCTGCCAGCACCATCTCGGCAATCTCGATGGTCTCGGCGTCGGTCACGCGCAGCCCGTCCACGAAGGTGGGGGTTTTTCCGAGCCGGCGCATGAGCTCGCTGACCTCCGGCCCTCCTCCGTGAACGATGATGGGCCGAATGCCGACGTAGTGCAGCAGCACCACATCGCGCAGTACCAGGCCCATGAGGTCCTCGTCCACCATCGCGTGGCCGCCGTACTTGATGACTACGGTTCGGCCGTGATACTCGCGGATGTAGGGCAGCGCCTCTGAGAGAACGGCGGCGCGTTCGGCGGGAGTAGGCATAGCTCTGGTACCCCTCTTGGTCTGGCGGTGGCTGTGGTGGCTTCGGTGAGGGGGTGAGGGGGTGAGGGGGTGAAAGAACCGCAGCCTAGCGGTGCTTACGAGCATAGGCCAGCTTCTGAGGCTCTTTCACCCCCTCACCCTCTCACCCCCTCAAGTACCTAACCCGCATAATGCACGAGGCGCTTGCGCGTCGCGCATGGCGCGGGCTTCCACCCGCTCTCGTGAGTGATGCGAGCTAAGTGTGGTACTCCGCGTTGATCTTCACGTAGTCGTAGCTGAAGTCGCAGGTGTAGACGGTGGCTTGGCCGGGGCCGGGGCCCAGGCGGAGGCGGAGGGAGACCTCCGGGCCTGTGAGCTGGGCGTGGGTGACCACTTCGGAGTAGTCGGGGGCCACGGCGCCGTCCACTACCACCTGCTGGTCACCGATCCACACCTGGACCTCGGCCTGGCTGAAGGGAACGCCGGCTTTGCCCGCGGCCATCATCAGGCGGCCCCAGTTGGGGTCCTGACCGAAGATGGCCGTCTTGACCAGAGGGGAGTTGGCGATGGACTTCGCCACTTGCCGGGCGGAGGCGGTGCCCGCGCATCCGTCGACCTGGACCTGAATGAGCCGGGTGGCTCCCTCGCCGTCGCGGGCGATCTCCTTCACGAGGTAGAGCGCCACGTGGCGGAGGGCGTCCTCGAACCGGCGGAGGTGGCTTGGGTTCGACTGGAGCGGCGGCCCGCCCGAGGCGCCGTTGGCGAGGAGCAGCAGCGTGTCGTTAGTGCTCGTATCGCTGTCAACGGTAAGGCAGTGGAAGGTCTGGTCACAGACACGGACCAGCACCTCGCGAAGGGTCCGTGGGTCGCAGGGCGCGTCGGTGGTGATGAAGCTGAGCAGCGTCGCCATGTTGGGCTCGATCATGCCGACGCCCTTGGCGATGCCCCCGATCCTTACAGGTCGGCCGCCGATCTCCACCTCCACGGCCAAACTCTTGGGTCGCGTGTCCGTGGTCATGATGCCACGCGCGGCCTCCTCGCCGGACTCCGGGGACAAGGCCGCGACGGCCCTGGGGATGCCCGCCTCAAGAAGCCCCATGGGAAGGGCGTGGCCGATCACGCCGGTCGAGGCGACGAGCACCTGCTCGGGCACCAGGCCCAAGCCCTCGGCGGCAAGCTCCGCCATTCGCCGGGCGTCCGATAGACCTCGCTCCCCAGTACAGCAGTTCGCGTTGCCGGAGCTGGCTACGATGGCGCGAGCGCAGCCGGAGCGGGTGTGCTCCTGGCTGACGAGCACCGGGGCCGCCTTCACCTGGTTGGTGGTGAAGAGCGCGGCAAGGGCCGCCGGCCCGTCGGACACGATGAGGGTGAGGTCCGGACCTTCCGTCTTAATGCCGCAGCGTACCGCGGCGGCTCGAAACCCGCGCGGCGCGGTGACGGCGCCGGGGATACTCCTCACTTGCCTACACTCCTTGTCTTCTTCGCGGCCCTACCGAACGGCCCTTGCCTCAGCGGGAGCCGACACTTCGCTCTAGCCACATAGGCTGCGCCGTCAGGGGTCCGCGGCTCGGCGGCCGAGCCCAGGATGAAGCACAAACCAAAAGGGCGCTCCCGGGTGCGGGAACGCCGACCAATCCCTTTGCTCGAATCCACGATCGAAGGTCCCGGGAGGAGGCGGGAAGAGCAGCTGGGCGCACCTAGGCGATTTGGGCCGGACTCAGCAGGTCCGTGGGCCCCCCCGCCTACGCCACCGTCCCAGGATCCCTTTCCACTGCTCCGCGTCGTGTCCTCCCTCCGGCGCTAGCAGGGCGCGAACCCCAGGGCCGTGGGGCTCCCATCGACGGCAGGTCATCTGGCAGATCCACCAAGGTGCCCTTCCGCGACAAGGGTGAAACAAATGCCTGGTGGCATAGTCTACTGCTAGTGAAGGGCCACCCCCAGAAGGGCCTTGAGCGGGTCGCTCCCTCCAGGGGCGTCGCCATCCGCAAGGAAGGCGCTGGAGTGGCGGTGATCCCTCGATCCGCGAGCAAGGCGCGCCACGCGCGGTCCCTGTCCCTGCGCTGAGATGCCGTGGCCCCTTGCGCGCGGGAGCTCCCCAAAGAGATGGATGGATCGCCGAGCTCCCCGCGACAGCGATCCGGGCACCGAAGGCTTGTGCCAGAACGGGAAGGAGGCGGTACCTTGGGTCCCGCCGTGGACCGCGCTCCTTCCCTTGCTACCGAGCCGAAGCTCAGAGCCACGGCCATTCTATGGTTGTCCGCTGCTTCCGTCAAGGTAGCCCCTTGGTTGTCCCCTAATAAGCGAACAGAGCCTAAGTTGCCGATGGTGATCTTGTGGCTGTTCGCATAGGCGCCAGGCCTTGCGGTGGAAGCTCGCCCGCGATCCGCGCTCGGCGCACCACTATCTGCTTCTGTACGATGAGGGTTGGGTCGCCTTGCCACACTTGCTGGGCGGTAGGCTTCTCGGTGGGCTGCGGGACCTGCTCTATCCGGAGGTATGCGCTGGATGCGACCGGGTGGGGGAGGGCACCTTCTGTGACCACTGCCGCTCCGCGGTGACCCCGGTGAAGGCGCCCTACTGCCGCTGGTGCGGCCGGCCCTGCGACACAGGGCTCTGCTCCACATGCTTGGCCGTCCGTCCTCCCTTCGCCGCCGCTCGGGCCGCAGGGTTATTCCTCGATCCGCTTGCCAGAGCCATCCGCCAGCTCAAGTACCACGGCCGGGAGCACACTTCCACAGGCCTGGTGCCGATGCTGGTCGAGGCTTACTGGGACTGGGAGATCCTGCGCCCGGTGGATCTGGTGCTGCCCCTGCCCATCACCCACGGTCGGGAGCGGAGGAGAGGGTACAACCAGTCAGCCTTGCTCGCGGAGGCGCTGGCGCTTGAGGTGGGCCTCGAGTACCTGGAGGGCGCGCTGACCCGACCGGTGCACCGCCCGCCACAGGTCGGCCTGTCTCGAACCGACCGCGCCGCCAACGTGAAGGGGGTCTTCCGAGTACCCTTGCCGGCGCTGGTCGCCGGTCGACGCGTGCTGCTGGTCGACGACGTGATGACCACGGGTGCCACCCTGACGGAGGCCTCCAAAGCGCTCCTCCTCGCCGGGGCCAAGTCTGTATCAGCCCTCACCCTGGCCAGGGAGCCCTGAGCCTCTCAGCGCAGGGCGCTTGCCTGCCATCTAGGCTGCGGTTCCCCCACACAGGCGGAAGCCGTGAGGGCCGACGTGTCACTGTGACGCGTCGGAGGCTGGTGGCGTCATCGGGTCCTGGTCGGGTCTGACCTCTCACACCGCCAACCGCAACCCGGCCTCCAGCCCACAACCGGGGCAGTTGGGGCGCAGGCGTCCCGCCCGCGCGGCGCAACGGGCGCTGGGACCAACGGCCGGACACCTAGGCCCGGCTGGGTTAGTGGGGCAGCCCTGGAGGTGGTGCAGGTTCGGGGCCGCGCAGGCGAG